>JAJDIA010000007.1 GCA_030266465.1 Parabacteroides sp. OttesenSCG-928-G21
CGGTTACGACGGCGTTTTGCGGGCCGATCTCTTTTATCGGATTGGCGGTGCCGCATATCGCGCGGTTGATGCTGGGAAGTTCGAATCATAAGCTGCTGGTTCCGGTGACGATGTTTTGCGGGGCGTGTATCGCGCTGCTGTGTAATATGCTGATGGTGATTCCGGGGACGGATATTATCCTGCCGCTGAATGCGGTGACTCCGTTGCTGGGGGCTCCGGTGATTATCTATGTGATCGTGAACCGGAAGAATATACAATATTTTGATTGAGTGTGATGAGGAATAATCCGGTGATACAAACAGAAGGTCTGGCGATCGGCTATCCGCTGAAAAGGGGCGGGAAGAAGGTGTTGCACGAAGGATTGAATCTGCAGTTGTATGCGGGCGAGGTAACTTGTCTGCTGGGATTGAACGGGGCGGGGAAGTCGACATTGCTGCGTACGCTGTGTGGTTTCCAACGGCCGATGGGCGGAAGTGTGGAGTTGTCCGGCAGGCCGCTTTCTTCGTTTTCACAGCATGACTTTGCGCTGACAGTGGGCGTAGTGTTTACGGAAAAGACTAATGCGGGAGGGATTACGGTGTATGAGTTGGTCTCCTTGGGCAGGCATCCTTATACCGGGTTTTTCGGACAACTGAAGGCGCATGACAGGGTGGCGATCGAGCAGTCGATCGAGGCGGTCGGCATAGCGCATAAAGCGGGCAATTATGTCTCCGAACTGAGTGACGGCGAGCGACAGAAGGCGATGATTGCGAAGGCACTGGCGCAGGAGTGTCCGATTATCCTGTTGGACGAACCGACGGCGTTTCTGGATATCAGTAGCCGGATCGAGACGATGGTGCTGCTTCGTAAACTGGCGGTAGAACAACGGAAGGCGATCTTGCTTTCCACGCATGATTTGGATCTGGCGATTCAGATGGGGGATTGCCTATGGTTGCAGGAGCGCGGTCGCCCGATGATGTGCGGAACGCCGGAGGATCTGATCCTGAGCGGGGCGTTTGAAACGTTCTTCGGCAAGGAGGGATTGGTGTTTGATCAGTCTACCGGGAAGCTGAACCGGATGGCTCCGACCCGTCCGATTGGGGTGGAAGGGGATTTCCTGACCTCTTATTGGGTGGGGAATGCGTTGATCCGGCAGGGGTATAAGCCGTCTGCAGTAAGTGATGCGTATATTAGTGTGAATTGTCGGTCGCAAAATGAAATAGTAATCAATTATCCGGATAAAAGCCGGGAGACTGTAAACCTTATCGCTGAACTAATCGAAAAAATTAATCGATAGAAAGTATGACAAATGAGATAACCTGGCGGTTAGAACATGATAAGATCGGACCGTTGTTGCGGCATTATGCTGTTCCGGCTGTTATCGGAACGATGGTGAATGCGCTTTATAATATCGTTGACCGTATTTTTATCGGGCAGGGTGTCGGGGCGTTGGCGATCTCCGGGCTGACGCTGACATTTCCGATTATGATATTGCTTCAGGGATTCGGTATGCTGGTAGGTGCAGGTGCGGCGACACGGATCTCAATCTTCCTGGGACGAAAGGAGAACGACCAGGCTGAGCATGTATTGGGGAATGCTTTGATACTTACTTTTCTGTTGTGCTTGCTGGGGATTATTCCGAGTATGCTCTTTATGAAGGATATGCTTCAGTGGTTTGGCGGAAGTGAATTGACGATTCCTTATGCGGAGGAGTATCTGTATATTGCTATCCCTGCGAATTTGCTGGCTTCGTTGAGCTTTAGCTTTAATGCGATTATGCGGGCGTCGGGTTATCCGAAGAAGGCGATGTATCTGATGTTGCTGGGTGCTGTCTTGAATGTGATTCTTGATCCGATATTTATTTTCGGGTTTGATATGGGTATTAAGGGCGCGGCGATAGCTACGGTTATCTCGATGGCGGTCAGCGCTTATTTTGTGTTGAGGCATTTTACCCGTAAGGATTCGCTGATTCGGTTTAAGAAAGTATATTTCCGATTGAACTGGCCGATTATACTGTCGATCGTTGCTATTGGTATCTCTCCTTTTGCGATGCAGGTGGCGGGAAGTTTGGTGAACGTCGTTATGAATAATGCGCTTTATACCAATGGCGGGGATTTGGCCGTGGGAGCAAATGGGATTGTTTCCAGTATCGGTTTGTTGGTGTTTATGCTAACGATGGGGATAGCGATGGGGATGCAGCCTATTGTAGGGTTTAATCATGGTGCCGGACATCAGAAGCGGGTGCAGGATACGTTGAAGTTGGTGATTCTGCTGAATACCGGTATTATGACTGTCGGGTTTATCTGTGGTGTATTTTTCCCGGAGTTGTTGGTCAAAGGGTTTACGAATGATCCTGAACTTGTACGCCTGTCGGCAGATGGGTTGCGGATATCTATGGCTGTATTTTTTGTTGTGGGCTCACAGATTTCTATTACGCAATTCTTTCAGAGTATTGGTGTTGCCTGGAAAGCTATTTTTATGAGTTTGAGTCGGCAGTTTATTTTCTTAATACCGGCGATAATCATCTTTCCGCCTTATTTCGGACTGAATGGGGTGTGGATGGCTTATCCTTTTTCAGATATTGCAGCTGCTTTGACAGGATGGATTCTGTTGTTTCTTCATGTACGGAAGATGAAACGGCTTAGAGCAGAAGCATAGGATTAAGAGAAAGTCTATTTTATCGGCTTATCCGGATGAATTTAAGCGTAGAAATTTTGCAGATGTGTTGGCAAGTGCTATTTTTGTGTGCATTCTAAAAAGTAGTCGCGATGCAGTTATCAATAGACCAGAAAGACATTGACAAATTCTTAATGATTGGGGATAAGGTACTGATAAAACCCAAAAATCCACAAAGTCAAACCAAGTCAGGATTATATCTTCCTCCTACGGTACAACAAGGAGAAAAAATACAGGCCGGTTATATTATTAAAGCCGGTCCGGGTTATCCATTGCCTTCGCAGGCAGAAGAGCATGAGGTGTGGGAAAAGAAAAAAGATGAGGGGGTTCACTATCTTCCTTTGCAGGCTAAGGAGGGTGACCTGGCTATTTATTTACAGAATTCTTCTTACGAAATCAAATTCGATGATGAGACATTTCTTATCCTGCCGCATTCCGCAATTTTGATGTTGGTGCGGGATGAAGGATTGTTCGATTAATGCCATTTTATTTGTCATTTTATTTATTTACTCACTTTTTTAATGTAATTTTGCACGCTAAACAGGTAATAAACTATCAATAGCGACAATCATAATGAATAAAATTGTAAGTAAAGAACAGTTTTCTGCCAATGTAGTAAAATTGGTGGTGGAAGCTCCTTTGATTGCACGTACACGTAAAGCCGGACATTTTGTTATCGTCAAAGTAGGCGCCAAGGGGGAACGTATCCCGCTGACTATTGCCGGTGCAGACGTGGAGAAGGGTACGATCGATCTGGTTATTCAGTGTGTCGGCAAATCATCCCGGAAAATATGTGCGTTGAATGAAGGCGACTATATCACAGATCTTGTCGGACCGCTTGGACAGGCTACTCATGTTGAGAAGGTCGGTACGGTTGTTTGTGCCGGTGGCGGTGTTGGTGTTGCTCCGTTGATGCCGATCGTGGAGGCTTTCCATAAAGCGGGAAACCGGGTTATTGTCGTATTGGCTGCCCGCACAAAGGATTTGATCATTCTGGAAGATCAAATGCAGGCTAATTCTGACGAAGTGGTTATCATGACGGATGATGGTTCGTACGGAACAAAAGGGCTGGTAACGGATGGCGTGGAAAGCGTTATTAAACGCGAGAAGGTGGATCTGTGTGTCACTATCGGTCCGGCAATTATGATGAAATTTGTCTCTATACTTACCAAAAAATATGAAATCCCGACGGTTGCTTCTTTAAATACGATTATGGTAGATGGTACCGGTATGTGTGGCGCCTGCCGTATTACTGTGGGTGGAAAAACGAAGTTTGTTTGTGTAGACGGACCGGAGTTTGATGCCCATCAGGTGGACTACGATGAAATGATTATGCGTCTGGGAGCATATAAAGAGCATGAACAGAAATAACAAACCTTAATCAGCAAAGAACTAATGGCTACAGAAAATATTATAATAACACGAAGGGCAGAACCCTGGAGAGAAGAACTGCGTAAAAGCAAAAAAAATAAAGAGCGCACGGACATTCCGCGTGTGAAAATGAATGAACTCGATCCGGTATATCGTAGCCGGGTGAGAAATGAAGAGGTAAACCTAGGCCTTACTGCCGAACAGGCTATGCAGGAAGCACAGCGTTGCCTGGATTGTGTTAATCCTACTTGTATGAGTGGTTGTCCGGTAAGTATCAATATTCCGACATTTATAAAATATATCGAGAAGGGAGAGTTTCTGAATGCGGCTAAAACGCTGAAGGAAACAAGTGCTCTTCCGGCTGTCTGTGGCCGTGTGTGTCCGCAAGAGAAACAATGCGAAGCGGAATGTATTCATCTGAAAATGAAAAAAGAGGCGGTAGCCATTGGTTATCTGGAGCGCTTTGCCGCGGATTATGAACGTGAGAGCGGACAGATTTCAGTTCCGGAAATTGCTGCACCAAATAATATTAAAATCGCAGTCGTAGGATCAGGTCCGGCCGGACTTTCCTTTGCCGGCGATATGGCAAAAATGGGCTATGATGTAACTGTCTTTGAAGCGTTGCATGAAATTGGCGGTGTATTAAAATATGGTATTCCGGAATTTCGTTTGCCGAATGAAATAGTTGATGTGGAGATCGAAGGCCTTCATAAGATGGGTGTGAAGTTTCTCTCTAACTGTATCGTAGGACGTACGATTACATACGATGATTTACATACGGAAGGCTTCAAAGGTATCTTCGTAGCCAGTGGAGCAGGATTGCCTAATTTCATGAATATTCCGGGTGAGAATTTGGTGGGAGTGATGTCTTCCAATGAATATCTTACACGTGTAAACCTTATGGACGCTGCGAATCCGGAAAGTGATACACCGGTATGGCTCGGAAAAAACATTGCGGTTATCGGTGGTGGAAATACGGCGATGGATTCGGTTCGTACGGCTAAACGTTTGGGTGCTGATCGTGCCATAATTGTGTACCGTCGTAGCGAAGAAGAGATGCCTGCTCGTGTAGAAGAGGTGAAGCATGCAAAGGAAGAGGGTATAGAATTTATGACCTTACATAATCCGATAGAATATATCGGGGATCAGTATGGACGCGTGAAACAAATGCGCCTGCAGAAAATGGAATTGGGAGAGCCGGATGCTTCCGGTCGTCGTCGCCCGGTGGCTATTGAAGGAGCTATTGAAACAATCGATGTAGACGGTGTGATCGTCAGTGTTGGTGTTTCTCCTAATCCGCTTGTACCAAGAGCATTCCAAGGATTGGAAATCAGCAAATGGGGAACGATTGTCGTGAATCAGGATACGATGCAGTCTGCATTGTCAGACGTCTATGCCGGTGGTGATATTGTGCGTGGTGGCGCAACGGTAATCCTGGCTATGGGTGACGGACGCCGTGCTGCTGCCGGTATGCATGAGCAGCTGCAAGGGAAAGAATAGAAGATACTTTAAGCATATATCCATAACGAAAGGGGCTGTCCAATTTTAATTTTTGGACAGCCCCTTTTTGTTGGCTATCTTTCCCCTTTTCCATAGCTCTCTTTTCTGTTTCTTACTAGCTTAAATTTGTTTGCCGACAATTGTCGGCAATATTGCCGATAACTATCGGCAAGCTTGCTGACAATCGTCGACAATTCTGCCGATAATTATCGGCAACAAAACTCTTGCCTGAAAAACGGGAGAAATAATAAGAAAGAAATGAAAGTTATTGATGGAAACATTTCGTATTTTTGTCGTCAATAAAGATTCTACATGAATATGAAAAAGACATTATTTTTTAGTCTATTTCTGATAACTCTTCTCTTTTTATCCGGATTACAGGCTGCAAATTCTCAAAATAAATCTTTGAAGCTGGGGGCAGAACGCTTGGAGCAGGTTTGTGAATTGTTGGAAGGCAAACGTGTTGGATTGGTGGTAAACCAAACGTCTGTATTGGAGGATGGTAACGTACATCTACTGGATGCACTCATCGATAAAAGGATAAATGTGGTGAAGGTTTTTGCACCTGAACATGGTTTTAGAGGCACTGCCGATGCGGGCGAGTATGTGTCTGATTCTAAGGACCAAAAAACGGGTATACCGATTATCTCTATTTATGGCAGAAATCGCAAACCTACGTCTCAGCAGATGGCGAACCTGGATGTTGTAGTGTTTGATATTCAGGATGTTGGAGCCCGATTTTATACCTATATCAGTACGATGCATTATGTGATGGAGGCCTGTGCGGAAAATAATAAGGAATGTATCGTCTTGGATCGTCCTAATCCGAATGATTTTGTGGATGGTCCTATGATGAAGGAAGGTTTTGAGTCCTTTGTGGGGATGCACCATATACCGCTTCTGCATGGCTTGACAGTGGGTGAGTTGGCTCTGATGATTAATGGTGAAAAGTGGTTGAAAAGCAACCCGGATACTTGTAAGCTTCAGGTCGTAACTATGGAGAATTGGAAACATGGTGATTCTTATTGGTTGCCGGTAAAACCATCTCCTAATCTGCCGAGTGTTCAGTCTATACGTCTTTATCCGTCTCTTTGTCTGTTTGAGGCCACGAATATCAGTGTAGGGCGGGGTACTTATTTCCCATTTGAAGTGTTAGGTTTTCCGGATCCGAAATATGGAACATTTACATTTACACCGGTTTCATTGCCGGGATTTGATACGAATCCGTTGCAAAAAGATAAGACTTGTTATGGCGTTGATTTACGTGAATTGCCATTTGCGGGTGGATTTACCTTACGTTTTTTCCTTGAATTTTATGAGAAAGCAGGAAAAGATCAGGCCTTTTTCTTTTCCCGTCCGGACTGGTTTGATACGCTAACCGGCTCTAAAGAGATGCGCCTTCAAATTATCAAAGGAATGTCGGAAGAGGAGATTCGTGCAACCTGGCAAGCTGATTTGTCTGCCTATAAAGAAATGCGTAAAAAATATTTATTATATCCTGATTATTAATTATTCCCCATTTAAGTATAATTTAATAATTAAAATTACATGAGAAAAGAAAAAACGTGCCCGTCAAAGGCCTTTCGTTTCCGTCGGTTTATGCGGAAAAATTATGCGGCCTTTTGCAGTTTGCACAAAGTAGTTAACATTGGAGTACTCAGCGCTACCACTTTGGTTTTTGCATTGCCGGATTCAACACAGGCGCAAAATGCAATGCGGTATACCGTTGAAGATGAAACTCCTATCGAACTGGAAGAGGTTGAGGTAACGGCCTCGCGCGCTCCCATAGCGCTCAATCAGGCGGCTAAAATTGTGACGGTTATTACCGCGCCTGAGATATCGGCGTCGCCGGTCACGAGTATTCAAGACCTATTAGAGTATGCTGTCGGCGTAGACGTCAGGCAGCGCGGTGAAGGGGGAACCCAAGCCGACGTCTCCATACGAGGCGGAACATTTGACCAAATTGCCGTACTGCTTAACGGAGTTAATCTCTCTAATCCCCAAACAGGCCATTATAGTTTCGACCTGCCTGTTAATCTCTCAGACATTGATCGTATTGAAATTGTATCCGGACCTTCTTCCCGTATTTTTGGAGCCAGTGCTTTTGCCGGCGCTATTAATATTATTACTAAAACAGGAGAAGGCAACAGTCTGACTACGGATAATTATGTCGGAATGCATGAAAGTTGGAAGCTGGAAGCCGGCGTAAATCACGCTGTCCGAAATTTCAATCAGCGTTTCTCGGCAGGGTATTCCTCTTCCGGAGGGTATATCGATAATACGGATTATAAGCAACTGAACGTATTCTGGCAATCGCAGGTGAAAAGTAGTGCAGGCGATTTTCGTTTTCAGGCCGGATATAATGAAAAAGGTTATGGCGCAAATAGTTTTTATTCGGCAGCTTATCCTAATCAATATGATAAGACGCGTCGTTTTTTTGTTTCTGCAGGGGGTGAGACTAATGGTGTTGTACGTATTTCTCCCAAAGTTTACTGGACACGTCATTTTGATCGTTATGAGCTTTTCCGGACCAATCCGGCGGAATGGTATGCGGGACATAATTATCATGAAACAGAGGTGTTTGGTGCGAATCTGAATGCCACAACCGAATGGTCGTTAGGTCGGACTACTGCAGGTGTTGAATTCAGGAATGAAGGTGTTCGAAGTAATGTCTTGGGGAAGCTTATGGATGAACCCAAAGATGTTCCGTTTGAAAAAGGTGCGAAGTATCTGAAAAGTGATAACCGTACGAATATAAGTTACTTTTTAGAACATAATATCATGACGCAACGTTTTACTTTATCCGCCGGCGTATTGGCTAATTATAATACCGGTTTGAATGAAAAGATGCGACTTTATCCGGGAGTAGATGTCAGTTACCGGATAGGTAGCGATACGCGTCTTTATGGAAGCTGGAATCGTGCGTTGCGTATGCCTACTTTTACCGATCTTTATTACGAGAGTAAGATTATATTGGGGAATGCTAATCTGAAACCGGAAGAGAGCGAGGCGTTTGAAGTAGGCGTGAAATATAGCTCGTATTTCCTTCGCGCTTATGTGGCTGCGTTTTATCGGAAAGGTAAGGATATGATCGATTGGGTGAAGAAGAATCCGGAGGATATTTGGGAAAGCCGTAATTTAACAGAGGTCAACAATAGGGGAATTGAGACCAATGTGAGCTTTCTGCCCCGTGAGTTATTCGGTAATAATTTTTTTATCCGTAAGATTGATGTAGGGTATGCCTATATTTCTCAAGAGAAAGATAGCGAAACCTATATCTCCAATTACGCACTTGATTATCTGAAGCATAAATTCACGGCACAGGTTAGTCATACAATCTGGCGTTCGTTTACTGCTTCCTGGCATTTGCGTTGGCAGGACAGAGCAGGCAGCTATACGAAATATGTAGATTTGCAACCGGCTTATGAAGAACCGTATGCACCTTATTGTGTGGTTGATCTAAAACTGAACTGGCAGCATGAGAACCTGAATGTATATGCAGAAGTCAACAATCTGTTTGATGCCGCTTATTACGATCTGGGCAATATCCCACAACCTGGTATTTGGCTCAGGGGAGGTTTTAGTTATACACTTCCTTTTTAATAAAAAGAAAAGGCAGCATACGGATATGCTGCCTTTTTTCATCGACACATTAGTTCATCGTTTTACTATAAATTCCAATATGGTCTATTGTTTGTATTATAACAATTTCAGGAAATTATTGTTTAGATAAAACCATCAAAACGTTTCCTTCTTTGTCTAATAGTTGTATTTCATTGCTATCCTTGCCGGTCTTTACACTATTGATAAGTTCCAGATTTTTGAAAATTTTACTTTCCACTGCCATATCCAGACAAGCCATCATAGTAGCTGCAGCAGGAGCGAACGAAATATTAGAAATATTATTGGGATCGAGTTTTATTGCTGAGTTAAAATTATTGCAACTGCCATTACCATGTACACGCAGTGCAGCCATATCAAATTCCATAAAAGGCATTTTCTCTTTTGAGACTTTCTCCCCGTTTACTTCCACAATAGTCCATTTCCCTTCAAGTGACTTCACATCTGTTTTAGCTGCGGAACAACCAACAAGCATAGTTAAACTTAAGGGAATCAACATTAAATAATAAATAACTTTTTTCATAACCATAACTTTTTAAATTCCTTATTCATAAGACGCTTTTTAGCGGCAAATTGTTTATGAAAAAGTTGCATTTTAGCGAACATTAACAAACCCGGTGGTTTTCATTTAACAAGATGCATTATGTTTTTCTTTGATATTTATGTATGTTTGCAAATAACCAGTTCAAATAAGTAAAAATCGGTTTTCTAATGAATAGACACCTCATATTTCTCTTTAGTTTCTTCTCTCTTTTGACTATATTTTCTTGCTCTCAACGGAATAAACATGCATTAACAGATGATTTGGATAGTAATTGGACCGATAGTTTACAGGGTGTTTATTTTCAGTATGGTATTTGTATTGACTCGCTCGATGTAACTGAATATCCGATTCGAAATGGCGATAATATGGCGCTCATTTTTTCTCGTTTAGGATTTACTCCACGTCAATCCGATAGTATAACAAGGGCTTGTTCGGAGGTTCTTGATCCGACTAAACTGCGTGCCGGAATGCATTATAGTGTTTTTTCTACTTTAGATACGCTTCAGACGGTTACTCATATCGCTTTTGCCAAATCACTGACCGATTTTGCCGTTATAGATTTGACGGGCGATGAAATTAATGCGTACGAATACAGTAAACCGATTACGTATCAACGGCATTATGCCGAAGGCACTTTGAATGCTTCGCTTTGGAATACTTTACAGCGAGAGGGTACGGATCCTTTCCTTGCTGTAAAAATGGCTGA
The DNA here is from genome assembly GCA_030266465.1 of Parabacteroides sp. OttesenSCG-928-G21. Classification (GTDB taxonomy): domain Bacteria; phylum Bacteroidota; class Bacteroidia; order Bacteroidales; family Tannerellaceae; genus JAJDIA01. The sequence continues at coordinate 10,398 of JAJDIA010000007.1, forward strand.
TGTATATGCTTGGCAAATTGATTTTTATGATGTAAAACCAGGCGATTCTTTTCAGGTATTATATGATGTGGCATATATTGACGATACGACATCGTTGGGCGTTGCTACTATTGAAGGAGTAATATTTAATCATCGCGGAAAAGAGTTTGTAGGCATTCCATTTACACAGGATAGCGTATTCGAATATTTTGATGAAGAAGGGAATAGCCTGCGTAAAGCTTTTCTGAAAGCTCCGCTTGATTTTGTCCGGGTTACTTCACGATTCAGTAATGCCCGCTTGCATCCTGTATTGAAAGTATACCGGGCACATCATGGGGTTGATTATGCAGCACCTACGGGAACGCCTGTGAAAAGTATCGGGGCTGGTACCGTTGTAGAAAAGGGTTATCAAGCCAATGGCGGAGGCAACTATCTGAAGGTAAAACACAATTCTGTGTATACCACTACGTATATGCACTTAAGTCGCTTTGCTACCGGAATTCAGAAGGGTAGCGCGGTGCAGCAGGGTGAAGTGATTGGCTATGTAGGTTCCACCGGTTTATCTACCGGACCACATCTTGATTTCCGGGTGCATAAGAACGGCCAGCCGATTAATCCTTTGGAGATGGAAGCCCCTCCGTCCTTACCGGTTAAACCGGAACTGGTGGATACCTTTGCGATAGTGAAGCAACGGGTTTTAGCAGAAATAGATAGTTTTAGTATTATTCATCGGCAGGAAAAACTATCTTTGGATTATTATCTGGCGAGTTCGGATGAAAAAGAGAAGGAAGAACAGACCGGAGGGCTTTAATTATCAACTAACTTTATTCTTTTTCATATGAAATTTTTAGGAAATCTTATCTGGTTGCTTTTCGGGGGTATTATTACAGCTATTGAATACCTTATCTCCAGTTTGCTGTTAATGATAACCATTATAGGTATTCCTTTTGGACTGCAAACGCTAAAATTGGCTACGCTTGCTTTATGGCCTTTCGGACGTAAAGTCACAGATAGCGGAAACTCGGGTGGTTGTTTGAGTCTTATCATGAATATACTCTGGTTGATTTTAGGAGGCTTTTGTATCTGTCTGACACATTTGTTTTTCGGATTATTGCTCTGTATTACAATAATCGGAATACCCTTCGGACGCCAGCATTTCAAATTAGCCGCATTGGCATTGACACCATTCGGAAAACAGATTAACTAATACGGGAATATCCGGATTTTAATTTCATAACCATTCCTGCCTGATCCGGCTTCATATATCAGCAAAAGATAAATGAATAATTTGTACCTTTGCCTCTCCAATCAGGTAAACACAAGAGATTTAATTATAATTAATAGCATACTACAATGGCAAAAGAGCTTAAAGAACTCACTTCAAGAAGTGTAAACTATTCACAATGGTATCAGGATTTGGTGATTAAGGCTGAGTTGGCAGAGAACTCTGCTGTGCGCGGGTGTATGGTCATCCGGCCGTATGGATATGCCATTTGGGAAAAAATGCAGCGTGTGTTGGACGATATGTTCAAGGAAACCGGACATGTGAATGCCTATTTCCCTTTGCTTATTCCCAAATCGTTCTTAAGCAAAGAGGCGCAACATGTGGAAGGTTTTGCCAAGGAATGCGCTGTTGTGACGCACTACCGACTGAAAAATAATCCAGACGGAGCAGGTGTCGTGGTTGATCCGGCGGCCAAGTTGGAAGAGGAGTTGATCATTCGTCCTACGTCTGAAACAATTATCTGGAATACGTACCGGAACTGGATTCAGTCTTATCGTGATCTGCCTATTTTAATAAATCAATGGGCAAATGTAATGCGTTGGGAAATGCGTACCCGGCTGTTTCTTCGTACTGCTGAATTTTTGTGGCAGGAAGGGCACACGGCACATGCTACACGCGAAGAGGCTATAGAGGAAACTCTGAAAATGCAGGGTGTTTATGCCACTTTTGCAGAAAAATATATGGCTATGCCTGTTATTAAAGGGGTGAAATCGGAAAGCGAACGATTCGCCGGTGCGGAAGATACTTATACAATCGAAGCGATGATGCAGGACGGAAAGGCGTTGCAAGCCGGAACATCCCATTTCTTAGGGCAGAATTTCGGGAAAGCTTTTGATGTCACATTTATTGATAAAAACGGAAAGAGTGAATATGCCTGGGCTACTTCCTGGGGGTTATCTACCCGAATGATTGGTGCGTTGATTATGTGTCATTCCGATGATAATGGTTTGGTATTACCACCGCTATTGGCGCCGATTCAGGTTGTAATTGTTCCTATTTACAAGAATGAAGAGCAACTGGCTGCTATCAGTGAACGGGTAAACAAAATAGTGAAAAACCTGAAAGCGATGGGTATTTCTGTGAAATATGATGATGCCGATAATAAAAAACCGGGATGGAAATTTGCAGAATACGAATTGAAGGGAGTTCCTGTGCGTCTTGCTATGGGAGGACGTGATCTGGAACACAATACTGTTGAGGTGATGCGTCGCGATAAACTGGAAAAAGAAACAGTTTCTTGTGTGAAAATTGAAGAATATATTAAAGAGTTACTGGATGATATCCAACAGAATATCTACCAGAAAGCGTATGATTTCCGTGCTTCACACATTATTTCGGTAGACAGTTATGATGAGTTTAAGGAACGCATCGAAGACGGTCTCTTTATTCTGGCTCACTGGGATGGTACTCCGGAAACAGAAGAGCTGATTAAAAATGATACGAAAGCAACGATCCGGTGTATACCTTTGGAAGGCGATAAAGCACCCGGTAAGTGTATGGTGACAGGCAAACCTTCAGCACAACGCGTATTGTTTGCCCGTGCGTATTGATTGTTTTAGCTCAATCCTTCAACCATTCCATTAACAATATCAATATGCTTGGCCTGTGGTTCTTTCGGCAGGCCGGGCATTCGCATAATTTCACCCATTACTACAACAATCATTTCCGCTCCGCTATTGATAACAACATCTCTGACTTTCAATTCAAAGTTGGTGGCAACACCGTAAGCTTTCGGGTCGGAGGAGAAAGAGTATTGCGTTTTGGCGATACATATCGGATAGTGTGAGATCCCCAGCTCTTCAATTTGTTTTATTTTCTTATCAGCCAATGTCGTATAAACGATAGAAGAAGCACCGTAGATATTCTTGGCAACCTTACTGATCTTTTCACGAACCGGATCGGACTCTTCATACGTGTATTTAAGTGCGGACGAAGGGTTCTTTTCTATTGTTTCGACAACTAACCGGGCTAATTCTTCCCCACCTGTTCCGCCTTCTGCGAATACATTGTTGACGGCAAAGCCCACATCAAGGGAACGACAATGCCGGGCTGCCATTTCAATTTCCTCTTCCACATCAAAAGCATAGCGGTTGAAAGTAACAATTACCTGCTGGCCGAAGCTTTTGATATTCTTTATATGTTTATCCAGATTGGCGAGGCCGCTTTTCAGTCCCTCCATATTTGGTTCCTTGATTTTAGATTCTGGAACTCCGCCATGCATTTTCAAACTTTGCGAAGTGGCGACAATAACGGTCAGTTTAGGTTCCAGACCAGCTTTCCGGCATTTAATATTAAAGAATTTTTCCGCCCCTAAATCTGCTCCGAATCCGGCTTCGGTAATAACATAGTCTCCATAGGTCAATGCCATTTTTGTGGCTAATATAGAGTTACATCCATGTGCGATATTGGCAAACGGTCCTCCGTGAACAAAGGCCGGCGTATTTTCTGTTGTCTGAACCAGATTGGGTTTCAAGGCATCTTTTAGTAAAACGGTAATGGCACCTGCAATTTCCAGATCGTTTACGGTAAATGGTTTGCCTTCATAGGTATACCCTAAAAGTATATTTCCTATCCGTCGTTTTAAGTCATCTAAATCAGAAGCAAGACAGAGGATAGCCATAATTTCAGAGGCCGGTGTAATGTCAAAACCTGTTTCGGTCGGCACTCCATTCACGGGACCTCCCAGACCGGAAACAATATGGCGCAAACTCCGGTCGTTCACATCCAACACTCTTTTCCAGTAAACATCTTTCAAACCAAGACAATTATCGCGATTTTGATAAATATAATTGTCCAGCAGCGCAGTGATCATATTATGGGCAGAGGTAACCGCATGAAAATCTCCGGTAAAATGCAGGTTAATATTTTCCATAGGGAGAACCTGGGAATGGCCTCCTCCGGCAGCTCCTCCTTTCATTCCGAAGCAAGGTCCCAGTGAGGGTTCACGTAAAGCGACTACCGCTTTCTTTCCGATTTTATTTAATCCCAGCGCCAGACCGATAGAGACGGTTGTCTTTCCGATCCCTGCTTTTGTTGGTGTGATGGCTGTTACCAGAATCAGGTTATGCTTTTTAATCTGTTCTTCCTGAATCAGATGAAGTGGAATCTTGGCGATATGCCGTCCGTAATTTTGTACCTCTTCCCGGGATATTCCTAAGCCGGAAGCTATCTCTTTAATCTTTTTCAGATCGGTTTCTCTGGCTATTTCTATGTCTGTTTTCATACCCTTCAGTATTTGATTATAGAGCAAAGTAAAGCAATATAAATGATGATTACAAAAAGAGGGCTTATTCTATTCTGCTTACTTAGCGCTAAACCCAGCTTTCTTCGCGCGTACTATTCTTTTCATCGTTATCTGATTGTGTTTTCATCAGCATTGTCTCTTCTTTTTATAAGGATGAAGTTATAATACACCAATTGGTAGATTATAATACACCAGCTGGTGAATATTAGTACACCAACTGGTGTATATATATACACGCATGGGAGAATTATAACTTGTTTATGATGAAAGTACAACATCATGCTATTGAAATCCCTACTTCTTGCTGATGAAAGGTCTATCTGTTTCAGGAGGTTTTTTGAAGAATAGAATGTTATATTTTTGTCGGTTTTTATTTCATGTGTCATGCAAAGTTGCTGTTTTTGTGAATAATTGTAATGTCGAGATTGCAAAAACCATGCTTTTAGTAAGAAAAACTATTAAAGTATTGTAAAAATAGGCGACATTATAGATTATGTATGATAATATGATTATTTTTGTGATTAAATAATAGCAAAAAGTCAACAATTCTAATTGTCGAATAGCAAAACGAAAGAAATAAAAGATTTTATTGCAGTATAAAGAAAGGAGCTGATTATGGCAACTATACGATTTAACGATGCAGCATTGGGTAAGAAATCATGGGTAGCTAATACCTGGAACAGAGTTACTGATTTATTTGGTCATACGACAAGTATCAGTAAGTGTGTAGGTTTTTGTACTGCCCGTCAGGAGTCGGAATTAGGTAAGTTGCAGCAAGATGTTTATGATTTGTGCACTTATGCACTTCAAGACCTGCTGCCGAAAGCCGGTGCATATCAGCAAGCATTGATGGATACCGTATTGCAGGCAAGTACAGTCTATTCGCCGGAAGAGGCGCAGTTGGTATTTGATGAGGGCAATGCTACCATAGAGATTATCAAGAGTCATATCCGTATTATTCGCTATAATATAGAGTTGATACAGGAGGCCTGTGATAAGGCAGAGTCGGTTAGTGATGCACAAACAAGAATAGTTGTTTATAACCATTCTGTTATGCCGTTAGTAGAAACGTTGCGAACGAATATTCGTCAGCTTGAACAGCTTATTCTATTTGCATAACCTTTATATAGAAAAAGATAACTTTAATTAGTACTTTAATTGAAAAAGGAGCTGTCCTGCTTTGCCGGGAGAGCTCCTTTTAGTTGTTATATGGGCGGAATTTATTCTTCTGCCGGTTGATACAGATAGCGTTTAATACTACGCTTCGGTGTTTTTTCAAATTCTTCCTGATACAATTTAAAGCAGGCGACTTTACTGTATGCCGGTATCTCTTTATTTAGCTGGTCAATGTTTGCCTGCATGAGTCGTTCAATTTCACTATGGTCAATACCTGCTTTGTCTAATTGTTCCCAATCCGGATAGATAAGAGCAACCAGTTTTCCAGCTTGTGAAACAACAATTGACTCTGCCACATACAGCATATTGTTCAATTTATCTTCAATTTCTTCCGGATAAATATTCTGTCCGTTTGAACTTAAGATCAGTGATTTGCTTCTTCCGCGGATAAAGAGGAAACCGTCTTCGTCTAATGTGCCGAGGTCGCCGGTACGCATCCAGCCATCTTCCATCATTACAGCTTCTGTTGCTTCCGGGTTTTTATAATAACCCAACATGAGATTCATGCCGCGTACAATGATTTCTCCCACTTTGTTGACCGGGTCACTGGATTCAATTTTAACTTCCATTCGGTCGACAATTTGTCCGACTGATCCGGGTTTAAAGCTATCCCATTGTGTGTAGGCAACCAATGGACCGCATTCTGTCATACCATACCCTACCGTATAACGGAAATTGATGGATTTAAGAAAAGCTTCCACCTCTTTGTTCAGCGCCGCTCCTCCGATTACAATTTCACTCATATTCCCTCCAAAAGAGTCATATAATTTATCGGCAATGGTGCTTAGCACTTTTTTGTCGATAAACGGCATTTTAAGCAAAAGCTTTAACATCGGCTTTTCTAATTCCGGGAAAACCCGGTTTTTGACGATCTTCTCAATGATTAACGGAACTGCCAGAATTAATGTAGGCTTGATCTTTGAAAATGCCTCTGTAATAATCTTAGGACTAGGTGTACGTGTAAGAAAATGAATATGGCAACCTTTATTGACGGAGTTTAATATTTCAAAAGCCAACCCGTACATGTGAGCCATAGGAAGCATACATACGATATTATCACCGGCATGAATAAATGGGAGACAGTCGTAGGCGAATTGCGTATTGCTCCACAAACTCCGGTAAGGAAGCATTACTCCTTTAGAAAAACTGGTCGTACCGGAGGTGTAATTTAATACGGCCAATTCTTCCGCTTCCTCTTTATGATAGTTGATATCTTCACGGCCGAATGATTTGGGATATTTTGCACCGAACAATTCATTGAGTCGTTCACGTGCAGAAAATACTTCAGTATTGGAACTGTGGATAATAGAAAAGTCATCCAATAGCATGAACAGATTTACTTCCGGCATCATTTTTTCATTCATGTCTTCCCAGTTGCTGGCAGCAACTAATACCGCTTTTGCTTCGGAGTGGTTAACGATATGATGAATATTGTCCGGTTTAAAATCATGTAAGATAGGAACGGCAATAGCTCCATACGCCAATGTCCCGAAAAAACAGATAGCCCAATGCGATGAGTTTCGGCCAACAAGCGCTACTTTGTCCCCCTTTTGAATGCCTGCATGCTCCAGAATAATATGAAATTTTTCAATTTCTTTTGCAAAGTCTTTATAGTGATAAGTATTTCCGTTATAATCGGTAAAGGCAGGCAGATCCCAATGCTCTTTTATACTTTTTTCTATCAGTCCTAAGAATCGCTTTTCCATAATAAAATGTTATAGATTATTTACTCAAATAAAAAGGGTTTCTTTAATTTGCGAAAGATAGTGAATAAAACGAAATATTTGTCTTTTATGAGGAACAATTCTAACCTTTTTCCTAGTCTGGATTGTTATATAAATAGAGAAAACAAAATCTGATGATTTTTTTCGAAATGGCAACCTATAAGAAAGGAGGTGCGAATGGAGGAAAATAAAAAAGAAGAGCAAATGTCCCGGAATAGAATTATTCCGGGCATTTATTTTTTAGATTTGTACATAAATTCGTTTACAGGGGTAAGATGAAAGAACTAAATGGACAAAATGCGCTAAAACGAGCCTATCCTGAACGTGTCATTCAATTTGGGGAAGGGAATTTTCTTCGTGCTTTTGCTGATTGGATTATTCAGAAGATGAATGATAATGCGGGATTTGATGGTTCTGTCGTTATTGTTCAACCGATAAAAGATGGACTCGCAGAAGAAATAAACCAACAGGATTGCCTTTACCATGTTAATTTATTGGGACTGGAAGAGGGTAAAGAGGTTAATACACTTGATTTAATAGATATTGTTAGCAGAGCCTTAAATCCTTATGAGAATTATGCGGACTACTTACGGTTGGCTGAACAGCCGGAAATACGTTTTATTCTGTCGAATACGACAGAAGCCGGAATTGTGTTTGATCCCAACTGTCGGTTGACTGATCATCCGGCCTCTTCTTTTCCGGGTAAATTAACACAACTGTTATTTCATCGCTACCGGAAGTTTAAGGGTGCTTTGGATAAGGGTCTTCTTATTTTCCCTTGTGAATTGATTTTTAGAAATGGTGATGTTTTGCGGGAAACGATTTGTCAGTATATTGATCATTGGGATTTAGGGGATGAGTTTAAAAAATGGTTTACGGAGAGCTGTGGCGTTTATTCTACATTGGTAGACCGAATTGTGCCCGGATTCCCTCGTAAAAATATTGCCGCTATTCAGGAAAGGTTACAATATGAAGATCGTTTGGTAGTTCAGGCGGAGGTCTTTTATTTATGGATTATAGAAGCTCCTCAAGCAATAGAAGAGGAGTTTCCTGTTGGAAAAGCAGGCTTAAATGTGTTTTTTGTGGCGGATGAAGAGCCGTATCACAAACGAAAGGTTACTTTATTGAATGGAGCACATACGGTTTTAGCACCTGTGGCCTGGTTGTCGGGAATAGATATTGTCCGGGATGCTTGTCGGCATGAAATCGTGGGTCAGTATATCCGGAAAGTGATGTTTGATGAACTGATACCGACGCTTGATTTGGCCCGGGAAGAATTAAATAGCTATGCTAATGAGGTACTTGAACGATTTAATAATCCGTATATTGATCATTCTGTGACATCTATTATGCTCAATTCTTTTTCAAAATACAGAACACGTGATTTGCCGGCATTGGAAAGATATACGGAACTGACAGGAGAGCTACCCAATGGGTTGATAATGGGACTGGCTGCTTTAATTACATGGAATAAAGGCGATCAACGCGCTGATGGGATGCAGTCTGATCCGAATGATGATCCGGAAATAGTTCGATTGGTTCAGGGGCTTTGGGCAACCGGCTCTATTCATGCAGTTGCTGAAGGGGTATTAGAGGCAGAGTTTATCTGGGGAAAGAATCTTAACCGAATTCCGGGATTGACTGATAAATTAATTTGTAGCCTGGTAGCTATACAAGAAAAAGGAATGTTGAATGCCATAAAAGATATATGCTGATGCATCGGTTTATACGAATAAATTCCGGGGATAATGTGCTTGTAGCAATTGCTGATCTGAAGAAAGGTGAAGCGCTTGTTGTTGCTGATAAAGAAATTGTATTAAAAGAGGATATTCCGAGTGGTCATAAAATAGCGTTATATGCTCTCTCTCCAGGCGATCAGGTTATAAAGTACGGATATCCGATTGGGCATGTAGTAAAGCGTGTCTTCTCCGGAGAATGGGTTAATGAACATAATTTGCATACGAATCTTGGAGAAATCTTACAGTATAGCTATAATCCTCAATACATTGAAAAATCAACGGCTAAGGAAGGACTGACTTTTCAGGGTTATCTGCGTAAAAATGGCGATGCCGGGATTCGCAATGAAATATGGATAGTGCCGACAGTTGGTTGTGTTAATGGGATTGTGAACCGTTTAGCAGAAAAGCTTCGGACGGAATGTCGTAATACTCCGGAGGTAGATGCGGTTGTTGCGTTCCCTCATAATTACGGTTGTTCGCAGTTAGGAGATGATCATGATAACACACGCAGGATATTACGGAATATAGTGCTTCATCCGAATGCAGGAGGTGTGTTGGTAGTCGGTCTTGGGTGTGAGAACAATCAATTGGAATCGTTTCGTGAAATGCTAGGTGATTATGATAAGGAACGCATCTGTTTTATGGAAACGCAAAAAGTGGAAGATGAAATAGAAGCAGGCATGCAGTTACTACGGAAAATTAAAGATAAAGTTTTAGAAGATCGACGTGTTGAACTTCCATTAGAGAAAATCAGAATAGGATTAAAATGTGGAGGTTCAGATGGTTTTTCCGGCATTACGGCTAATCCGTTAATAGGACGATTTTCTGATTTCTGGATTGCAGCAGGGGGAACCACTGTCTTGACGGAAGTCCCGGAAATGTTCGGGGCGGAAAAAATATTAATGGATAGATGTAACTCCAAAGTTGTTTTTGAAAAAATGGTTGCTTTGATCAATGACTTTAAGCATTATTTTCAAAGGAATGATCAGCCTATATATGAAAATCCCTCTCCCGGGAATAAAGCCGGCGGAATTTCTACGCTAGAGGAAAAGTCGTTAGGTTGCACACAGAAATCGGGAAGCTCTCCCATTGTCGATGTATTAACCTATGGCGAGAGAATACAAAAGAATGGGTTGAATCTGCTTAGTGCTCCGGGGAATGATATGGTGGCTTGTACTGCTTTGGCCGCTTCCGGTTGTCAGGTTATACTTTTCTCAACCGGACGGGGAACGCCCTTGGGTGCGTTTGTACCTACCATTAAAATAGCGACGAATACGGATTTGTTTCACCACAAGCCTTTATGGATTGATTTTGATTCCGGTTCTTCACTTGCAGGAGAATCGATGGAAAAACTTTGCGACCAATTTGTTTCGTATGTGATAAGTGTGCTAAATGGAACTTATGTAAATAACGAAAAAAACGGATACCGGGATATAGGTATTTTTAAGAGCGGTGTAACACTTTGACTTTTTTTGATGCTATGCAGTCGGGAATAATGCGTAAGTTTGAAAGATAATTATGAATAAAAAGATTTCAAAAATAATACCTGTACTCGAAATGAGTTGTGCGGTTTGTGCCAATAGCGTAGAGCAGACCGTTAAGGCATTGGAAGGAGTGGAGAACTCTACTGTAAATTTTGCTGCCGCTACACTATCTGTCACGTTTGATCCTGCAGTACTTACACTTCAGCAAATTCAGTCTGCTGTGCAAAAGGCCGGCTATGATTTGATTATCGAAGAGGATGCTCAAGGTGATTTGCAGGCAGAAATGGAGAAAAAGCATTATCAGAAAATCAAACGAAATACGATAGGTGCCTGGATATTAGCTATTCCTTTGGCTACATTAGGTATGTTCTTTATGCATGCCCCTTATGCCAATTGGATTATGATGCTATTGGCATTGACTATCATGCTGTTTTTTGGACGGTCATTTTATATAAACGGTTTCCGTAATGCTGTCCGGGGAAGTGCCAATATGGATACATTGGTGGCGCTTAGTACGACAATCGCCTTTGTTTTTAGTTTGTTTAATACGTTATATCCTGAATTCTGGACTTCCCGTGGATTAGAAGCACATGTGTATTATGAGGCTTCCGGTGTGATAATCGCCTTTGTTCTGTTGGGTAAATTGATGGAAGACAGAGCGAAGAATAGCACTTCATCCGCAATTAAAAGCCTGATGGGACTTCAACCGAAAACTGCGCGACGCGTAAAGGATGATCTGGAAGAGGAGGTGCCGATTGCTACACTGCAGATTGGTGATATTATACGTGTCCGTCCGGGTGAAAAAATACCTGTCGACGGGACATTAAGGGAGGGGCATTCTTCTGTGGATGAAAGTATGTTGAGCGGTGAGTCTATTCCCGTAGTAAAACAAGCCGGTGATCGTTTATTAGCAGGAACGATCAATCAGAAAGGTGGTTTTACCATGAATGCAACCGGGGTTGGAAATGCTACGATGTTGGCTCAGATTGTACGTATGGTGCAGGAAGCACAAGGAAGCAAAGCCCCGGTTCAACGTATAGTAGATAAAATCAGTAGTATTTTTGTTCCGGTGGTTGTTGGTATTTCTATATTAACTTTTGCCGTATGGTTGCTCGTTGGCGGAACGACTTATTTCTCTTATGCGCTCTTATCTGCGGTATCAGTTTTGGTCATTGCCTGTCCTTGTGCATTGGGGTTGGCTACTCCAACGGCGATTATGGTAGGAATCGGAAAAGCTGCGGGAAAGCATATTTTAATTAAAGATGCTTTCGCTTTAGAAAACATGTGTAAAATTGATGCTGTGGTTTTAGATAAAACCGGAACGCTGACTGAAGGAAGACCGACTGTTACAGATGTTTTTTGGTTAGATAAAGAAGAGGATTATTTAAAAGACATTTTATATACGGCAGAAATGCGTTCGGAACATCCGCTGGCGACTGCTATTGCTTGCTGGTTGGAAGAAAAAGGTTCTTCCTTGGTGGATGTTCAATCCTTTGAAAGTCTGACAGGCTTGGGGGTTCGAGTACAAGAAGGTGATACAACCTATTGGGTAGGAAGCCGGAATTTATCGGAAATGAAAGGTATAGCTATTCCGTCGGTTGTAGATTCATGGCAGAATGCGGGAAAGAGCGTTGTCTATTACGGGAGAGAAAATACGTTAATAGCTGTTTTAGCTGTTTCTGATCAGATAAAACCAACGTCATTCGAGGCGGTTAAGCGACTGAAATCAGCAGGTATTTCTGTTTATCTGTTGACAGGAGACGGAGAGAAAGCGGCCTCTTCAGTTGCCTCTGCCTTAGGGATAGAAAATTTCAAGGCTGAAGTTTTGCCTTCCGATAAAGAAGAATATATAAAACAGTTACAATCTACAGGCAAGAAAGTAGCTATGGTAGGAGATGGTATTAATGATTCTCAGGCCTTAGCTCGTGCAGATGTCAGTATCGCTATGGGAAAAGGGACTGATATTGCTATGGATGTAGCTATGGTAACTTTGATTACTTCTGATTTGACGTTGCTTCCTGAAGCGATTCGGTTATCGAAGCAAACGGTTCGGTTAATTCATCAAAACTTATTTTGGGCTTTTATATATAATCTGATTGGAATACCTTTAGCGGCTGGGATTTTATACCCAGTCAATGGGTTATTATTGAATCCCATGTTGGCAAGTGCCGCAATGGCTTTTAGTTCAGTATCGGTAGTGCTGAATAGTTTGCGATTAAAATTTAAGAAATAATAAATAAACAGATTAATTATGAGTGAAATGAAATTTAAGACAAATGCGAAATGTGGAGGCTGTGTCGCAGCTATTCGTTCTAAATTAAATGATCTGATGAGTGATAGCGACTGGTCTATTGATCTTGATTCACCGGATAAAATTCTTACAGTTAAAGCAGATGTGTCCGAAAATGCAGTTAAGGAGGCTCTTGCAAATGCCGGTTTTAAAGCAGAGTTGTTATAATGTTTTTCGAAAAAGTATCTGCAATATTTGCTTCCCTTAAATAATGTATAACTGAGGGAATGGCAAGGATTAAACAGTCATATACAGAAGAACTTGTCAATGTTCTTTCCCATGGCGCCGGGATGCTCTTTGGTCTGGTCGTGTTTTGTCTGCTTTGGTATAAAGCTATTCATACCGGAGACCCTTGGGTAATAGGTAGCTTTACAGTATATGCGCTTAGTATGACTTTCTCTTATGTCACCTCTACTTTTTATCACGCTTCAACCAATGCTCGTCAAAAACGTACATTGCGTCGCTACGATCATGCGGCAATTTATATTCATATTGCCGGAACTTATACACCGTTTACCTTAGTTGCTTTACGTGGTGAGGGTTTTTGGGGATGGAGTCTTTTTGTTATTGTTTGGTTAGCAGCAATTGTTGGGGTTTGGTTGAGTTTTCGAAAAATGAAGAAAAAAAGTCCTTTGAAAACAATTTGCTATTTATTGATGGGTTGGGTGGTTGTTATAGCTTTTAAACCGTTGATAACTGTTTTTCAGCGAACAGACAATATGATTGTATTATATTGGCTCATAGCAGGCGGTTTGTTTTATTCATTAGGAACAATCTTTTTTTCATTGGATAAATACAAGTTTATGCACTGTATTTGGCATTTTTTTGTGTTAGGCGGAACTGTCTGCCATTTTATGGCGATATATCTTTTAGTGTGATTCCCTGTTTTTATTCGATAGAAACCTGTTCAACACAGATTTGATGTTGTAAAAACATAGATGCTGTTTCTGTAAATTTTTCGGCAGATTCGGTGGTAAGAAAACGTGTCACACCATTTTTAGTTAACTTTTTCTCTATTTCCGGATGGCGAAGCAAGTAATCTTTCAGACTGTTGGCAACATATTTTCCTTGTGCTAATAGTGTAATATGGGCAGGGGTATATTTTTTTATCTTGTTTAATAATAGTGGGTAGTGTGTACATCCTAATATTAACGTATCAATCTCCGGATCGGAAGAGAGAATATGATTAAGATGTTTCTCAATGAAATAATCAGCTCCCGGAGAATCATATTCCATATTTTCAACTAATGGAACCCACATGGGGCAAGCTTCTCCCGTAACGGAAATATGAGGAAACATTTTTTCTATTTCCAATGCATAGGATTGAGAAGAAATGGTGCCTGTAGTACCTAATACGCCAATATGTTTGGTTTGGCTTATTTTATCTACTTCTTCTACCGTTGGACGAATAACGCCTAGAACACGACGTGACGGATCCCAAGTCGGCAAATCTTTTTGTTGAATGGTTCTTAAGGCTTTAGCCGAAGCAGTATTACAGGCAAGAATAACTAATTGGCAGCCTTCTTCAAAAAGTTTAATAACTGCCTGTCGGGTAAAGTGGTAAACAACCTCAAAAGAGCGTGGTCCATAAGGTGCACGTGCATTGTCCCCTAAATAGATATAATCATAATTAGGCAGAAGGTGCTGTATTTCATTAAAGACAGTCAATCCTCCATATCCTGAATCAAATATACCAATCGGTCCGGCTTGCTGAGAAAACATGATGATTTTATGATATAAGAAAGGATGTCTTTTATTTAAAGACATCCTTTTGAATTATCTGTGAAGATTATATTAAAGTCCTAATTTTGCTTTTACAAACGGTGTAGCGTCTTCCATGTCATCGCTATAGTAAAGCAAGGCTTGTGGATCGATGATAGATACATATTTCTTTTCTTCGCCGACTGCTCTTATAGCATTACGTAATTTTTCTTGAATGGGTCTAATAAGTTCCTGTTGTTTTGCATCTATTTCTTCTTGACCTGCCTGTACAAGGGTTTCTACCCGAGTTTCCATATCTTGAAGTTCTTGCATTCTTCTCAGTCTGATGTTTTCAGTCAGAGAATCTTGTTGGTTTACGAAATCAGTGTATTTTCTTCTATACTCCTCCTCCATTTGTTGTAATTCTTTTCTATAACCTTCACTGAGAGCATTTATGCTATTGATCATTTCAGTATACTCCGGCATAATAACCATAACCTCTTGAGCGAATACATAAGCAGTTTTTGTGTTTTGAGCAATTGCTCCCAAAGGGAGGAGCATGATGACCATTAAGGCAATAATTTTCTTCATTTTATTTATAATTTTCTGTTATTAATCAATTGTGTAAAAGTTTACTAAAGCGCACAAATGTACGTAATTATTTTGAATATCCCAGTTTTAATAATACTTCATTACTAATGTCTATACGGGGAGATGCAAATATAATACTCATAGCAGAAGCTCTGTCCAATACTAACTGATAGCCTTGGGCTTCTGAAAGTTCTTTGACGGCATTATATATCTCATCCTGGATAGGACGTATTAAACTTTCGCGGCGTTGATATAATTCTCCATCCGGACCAAAATACTTACGTTTTAGTTCCTGAGCTTCCTGCTCTTTTTTGATAATTTCTTCTTCTCGCTGAGATTTCATCTCTGCAGAAAGAAAAACCAGATCACTCTGATAGTTTTTATACATATTCTGAGCTTCCAGCTGTATGGCTTCAACTTCATTTTGCCATCTTTGAGATAGTTGATCGAGCTGTTCATTAGTCATTTCATAGGATGGGATATTACTTAAAATATATTCCATATCTATTAATGCGAACTTCTGTGCCATACCTGCAAAAGAACAGAATAGCATCATGGCTCCGATAATAAACGTTTTTTTCATAATTACTCCTTTCTTCTTATAATTATTTAGTTCTGACTACAAATATAAAATAGGGTTTATATTATAGGTTATAAATTAAGTTAAATTAGAACTCTTGCCCTATGACAAAGTGCCAATTGCTTCCGCCTCTGTTCTTGCCTGCTGTTGTATGATTGGGTTGATCAAAGCCATATGCCCAGTCAATACCCATTAATCCAATCATAGGTAGAATTATACGAACACCGACACCCGCAGATCGTTTTAAATTGAAAGGATTAAATTTTGATACATCTGTCCATGCATTTCCTGCTTCAACAAAAGCTAATCCGTAAATTGTCGAGGTTGTCTCTAATATGAAAGGATAACGTAATTCAAGAGCAAGCCTGGAGTATGCATATGCATATGAACTATAACCACCATTTCCGGCAATACTTCCATTGGGATAACCTCTTAATCCAACAGTTTCGGTTGCATAAGTACCACTATACCCTGTCATACCATCACCTCCCACGTAGAAGGTCTCAAAAGGAGATTTTTTATGTTTGTTATACGTTCCCAAGAAGCCATATTCAATACGAGACATCAGTACGGGAGTACGTTTAATGTTAGTAGGTGCTAGAGGAGAAAATATTTTTGCCTTGAATTTCCATTTATGATATTCAATCATTTTATGCTTGTTAGGGTCATTATTATTCATTGACGCATAATCTTTACCATCCCATAAAGAGAATGGAGGTGTCGCACTGACGGAGAATGAAAACTGAGAACCATAGCGCGTGTATAATGGATTATCAATAGAACTTCGTGACAAAGTAAGTTCAAGGTTTATGTTGTGGGAAGTTCCATTATTTATCATGAAATAATCCCAATTTTTCATATTATAAAGTTGATAATTCAATGCCCCCATAAATTGAAAATAATCATCAGGCCAACTTAAACGTTTTCCGAAACCAATGGAAGCTCCAAATACGTTGAAGAGTTTATCAGGGTCATAGGCCGATTCATAATAGTTATTGTAAGAATTATTCCCATAATAACTATCTCCATAATAACTACTTCCTCCGTACCCGTACATATCTGAGTACATATAAGGGTTACTGGTCATAGCATTGCTTAAATAACTGCTACTAACCCCTGTTTGTCTGGCATAATAAAGACTGGCAGACAATGTGTTTGGCCGTTTCCCGCCAAACCAGGAATCGATAAAGGATATACTATAAGATTGATAATAACGGCCGTTAGTTTGTCCGCTTAATGATAATGTTTGTCCTTCTCCTTGTGGTATGATTCCTTTGTATGATTTTGGATTTAATAAATTTTTCATTGAAAAGTTCGTAAGCCGTAGACTCACCCGTCCAATAACTCCTGTTTGTCCATATCCTGCCGAAAGTTCAATCTGATCATTGGCTTTAGATACGAGGTTATACTCAATATCTACAGTACCGCTTTCATAATTAGGAATGGGGCGAGGGTCCATATTCTCCGGGTCAAAATGTCCTGTTTGAGCAATCTCACGAATAGAACGTACTAATTCTTCCCGACTGAACAGGTCTCCGGGTTTAGTATATAGCTCTCTTCGTACAATATCTTCATATAATCGATCATTACCATTGATAATTACACGGTTGATCGTGGCCTGAGGCCCTTCTTGAATACGAATTTCTAATGAAATGGAATCGTTGTCAATTTCTACCTCAACAGGATCTACGCCAAAGAATAAATAGCCATCATTATAATAAACATTAGAAACAGCATCGTCAGCTGTATTCAATCGCTCATCAAGCCTTTTTTGGTTATAGATTTCACCAGGTTTTATATCTAATATAGCCTGTAAATAGTCAGTAGGGTATTTCGTATTACCAACGAAGGTAAGATCTTTTAGGTAATATTTTGTTCCCTCACTTATTGAAAGATAGATTTCTACTGTTTTTTCATCATAATTAGCAACACTGTCAGCAATTAGGGTGGCATCGCGATACCCTAGTTCATTGTATTTACTGATGATATTGTTTTTGTCATTTTCGTATTCTTCAGAAGTGAATTTTTTGGTGCTAAACATCTCAAGAAAACTACTTTTAAAATCTCTTTTCAAGTTGAATTTTTCATTTGTCTTTTTCATAGCTTTCTTTAAAGCCTGATCAGACAATGCTTCATTGCCGATAAAATGAATTTGATGAACCTTCGTTTTTTGTTTTTTATCAATCATTACATCTACAAAGACATATCCTTCATTCGAAAGATCATCTTTCTCTATCAACTCAATTTCAACATTTTTAAATCCTTTTTCGTTAAAATATCGTTGGATAACAATTTTAGCTCTGTCCATCGCATTGGGAGTGATTTGAAATCCTTGTCGAAGTCCAACTTTAGACTCAAGATCTTCCCGTTCGTTCTTTTTTACTCCATGATAAGTTACTCCGGAAATACGTGGACGTTGCTTTAGTTGGAACTCAAGCCAGATTTGACCATCTTCAATTTTGTTGGCGAGAATTTTAACATCAGAAAATAATCCATGCCGCCAAAAGCGTTTTACTGCATCTGTTATATCATCTCCCGGGACAGTAATATCATCTCCAATTGCCAGACCGGAAAAACCGATAATGGTAAAATCCTGATACTGGTCTTTATTTATTCCGTTTACCTGAATATTGGCAATTTTATATTTCTTAGGAGATGAAGAATAAGAAATAACAGGAACTTCTACGGGTGGTTCTTCAGCAGAAACCTCAACTCGCGTAGTGTCACTCTCCTGAGCAAGGATGCAACAAAGGCTTATACTCAGGAAAACAAAAAGCAGCACTATTTTTCTATACATTATAGTAATCATCATTAGTTTTATCAGATTAACAACTCAACTGTTCACTTGTTTTACCGAAACGACGTTCTCGCTGTTGATAATATAAAATGGCTTTATATAATTCTTCTTCTCTGAAGTCCGGCCAAAAAGTATTGGTGAAATATAATTCAGCATAAGACAATTGCCACAATAGGAAATTACTTATTCGTTTTTCTCCTCCTGTGCGAATTAATAAATCAGGATCAGGAATGTCGTATGTTGTTAAATGGTTTGAAACCATTTCTTCGGTGATATTATCTAAATTTAATTTATGCTCTGCAACTTCGATTGAAATCTTTTTTACTGCTGTAGTGATTTCCCATCTGGAAGAATAGCTTAATGCAAGAACTAAGGTAGTCCCTGTGCTGATGGCTGTTTGAGAAATGCAATCTTGCAAGGTCACATAAGCATCTGCTGGAAGTCGGGTTAGATCTCCGATTGCTTTTAAGCGAACATTGTTCTTGATTAAATCCGGAGTTTCCCGATGAATAGCAGTAACGAGTAGATTCATTAAGGCTTCTACTTCTTCATTCGGCCTTTTCCAGTTTTCAGTAGAAAAGGTGTATAAGGTTAAATAACTAACACCTAAATCAACAGCCGCTTCCAAAACTTTTCTGACAGAAACTACTCCTTCCTGATGCCCATAGCTGCGTTCCTTATTACGTGCTTTAGCCCAACGTCCATTTCCATCCATAATGATGGCGATGTGTTGAGGGAGTTGTTTCCTATCAATGTTGTTTTTAAGTGACATTATTCTTTTTAATAACCTGATATGCTGTTTGCATTGTTACATGGCTGGCTTCTTGGTCCGAAGTCCCATGTAATAAAAAAGAGCAAACAGGAATACCAGTCCTTATTTTTCCAAATACTACTTTTTATATTATAGGGATCTTTTAGTTTTTCATTTCCTTCTAAACCGTCACCAAACAATTTACGAAAAGAAAACTCACATCCCAAATTAATTCTTTCCTTTAGCTTATATTTAACTCCAATCCCTAATGGGATATTAATTCCGGCAAACGTCTTATCCTCTCCCGTAGCTACAGTAAATCCTAACCCTGCAAGTAGATAAGGCGTAATACGAGATGTATTCATATAAGCATACTTGTCACTATACGGCAGAAAGTTAAATTCTGCTTGCCCCCCTAACTCAAATAGGTTCTGACTGAATGATAGATCTTCCGAAAAAGGAAAAACATTATCCAAGCCTTTAGTGTTGCCAGATACTTTTGCCCATAACAAATCAGCTTTTAAAGCCCATCTGAAGTTCGCATTATATCTGAAAACTCCACCCAAAGAAGGGTTTAATCCCTTCATGATCACTCCTTTGTTTGCGTCTCCCATATAAAAGGCTCCGCCGGCCATTCCGCCTATTTCATATTTGTAATCCTGTGCATTAAGCACCGGAAACGAAATCGTAATTATAAGTAGTATAAATATACGCCGAAAAAAAGTTGAAGTCATAAGCTTGATTGTTATATTCCTACACCTTTCTCACTAACGCTAAAAGCCGCATAAAATTATAATTTATTGCATGACTTTTCTACTTTTTAAAGCCCAATCGATTAATACGTCCCCGCCAAATTTCATTCAAATCGTTAGAGTTCCCTGAAGTTTTACCTCCAAAGATATTTATATAATTATCTTCATCGACAATAATTGACGAGAAACCTCTTCCTGTAAATTGTTCCGGCAAAACAACCAATGTGTCTTGGATAGCCCATGTCAATCCATGATCAATAGAGCAATGGATATTTTTTGTCCCTACATTGCTTTCATCTATTCCTCCAATCAGAAAAAACTTGTCATCATAATATGTAAGTATAGCGCCTTCTTTTTTAGTGAAGTAATTGGCCCCTTCATTTGTTAATAAAGCCCAAGTTTCACCATTCATTGTGCTCCATGTTGTATTTAGTTGCTGACCGTTTTGATCGCGTCCTGTAGCTAGCATCAAATATTCATTATGCATATTGTAATAGCTGCAGTTTGCAAATCCTGTAAGAGGAAATTTTTCTGGTACTTTTTCTCCGATTTTCCATTCGGAATTTTCATTCATGGCTGCAAATGTCAAAGCACCTTCATGGCTGATAATTGTAGATAAAACTGATAAAGGTTGTCGTTCACTGTTTTTAATTGTGCCTAATATGTATTTTACAGATGGCAAACGGTTTTCTGCGATAACCCAGTTTTGCCCATCGGTAGAAGAATACAGAACACCATTATATGAAGTGGCATATAATTTATTATTTAATACAGTTATTTGTGTGAGAATAATACCCTCTGCTGGTAAACCACGAAGGGTTAATTCCTCCCAGTTGTTCATATCAGACACATTAGAATAGTGTAATTTGATATTGTTTGCTGCTTCATTAGGACGTGAATACATAAAATAAACTTTGTTATTATTATATGTGTATGAAACAACCTTTTGCTCTGTGATATTCTGATTCAGGATTTTATTGTTATATAATGACCAGGCCAAAGAATCTGAATTCACTTGATGGATGTTTACCCGAGCCTGATAAGTTTTAGTCGTTGATTGATCAATGGCTGTTACTTCGAAAGTGACAGGTTTGGAAAAATTTATATAAATAGAATCAGTGCCTTGCCATAAAATAGTATCTCCTGTAGCTTGTGGTCTGACCTTATTTGCATATATCGAAGTTGAATTGTTGTAAGTAATAATGCAGGCAACACTATCTACTTTGGTTCCATAAGGTAAAGAGTCAATGTTAAAGATTTTACCATTTGCTTGATCTATAGTGAATTTGACTTTTTTCAAGCCAGGAATAGAATCGCTGTTTAATCGAAAAGAGATTATCCGACAGTCCAAATCTATCTGATAAGTTATAGGGTCATCAGAACCTAAACATGCTGTCAAGAAAAAAGCCAAACACCCTGCAATAAATAATCCAACCTTATTCTTCATCAAAACAATTAATTTATTGTATATAGGTCACAAAAGTAGAAACAATTTTGGCTTCTACCTACTTACAGGAGAATATTTATAATATTTTAGTTTTGATTACCATTCTGAGGACGATTTTTCAATATATTATTAAAAGTTCGATTTATTGTGTGAAATAGTGTTGCCGTTTAGTGGCTATTTTTATAGATCCGGATAGAATTATTGCATATTGAAGTATACGTTTTATCCAGAGGTATGTCCGGAGCTTTGACGCCTGTATTTAACAGAAATGGAGCGGTTTCCACGCGGATTTCGTCCCATATTTCGGATTGAATAAATTGTTGGAGTAAAAAAGTTCCTCCTTCCACAAGTAATGAATCGAGATTTCTTTTATACAGTTCATTCAGGATTAAGGGGAGTATGTTTTTTGAAAAATCGATAGTGATATATTCGGTATTTAAAACATTTTCTTTTTGTTTAGAAGTGAAGATAAGCGTTGGTATGGCTTTGTCTAATAAATGAGAATCGGTTGGAATGCGCAAATCCCTGTCAATGGCAATCCTAACAGGCGATTTGCCTTCCCAATGGCGGACAGTGAGTGAGGGGTTGTCTAATATGGCTGTATTTGTCCCGACCATAATAGCCGACACCTCTGTTCGTAATTTATGCACCTGACGGCGGGATTGAGGTGTGGAAAATTGTACCGGAGGCAAGGAGTTGTCTGTTCGTATATGATCAATAAAGCCATCCTGGCTTTGCGCCCATTTCAAAATAATGTACGGCCGTTGTTTTTCATGCATAGTTATAAAGCAGCGGTTTAGTTCCCTGCTTTCCTTTTCCATAACGCCTGCCATGACTTCCACGCCGGCTTCTCGAAGCATTTTTATACCTTGTCCGGATACAGCAGGGAAAGGGTCAAGGCAGCCTACGATAACACGCGGTATCCCTTTTTTGATGATCAATTCGGTACAGGGGGGAGTTTTGCCATAATGGGAGCAGGGCTCAAGGTTGACATAGAGAGTGGACTCCGTAAGTAATCGTTGATCGGATACGGCAGCAATAGCATTCACTTCGGCATGTGGCTCACCGGCTTTATGGTGAAAACCTTCCCCTATTATTTTGTCCTTATGAACAATGACTGCTCCGACCATAGGGTTAGGGCTAGTCTCTCCTTTGGCATAGGATGCCAGTTGGAGGCAACGAGCCATATATTTATCTTCAACCTTTATCATCTCATTTGCATATCTTTCTATTTTACATTACATTTGCATAATAAAACAGAACCTGATGACTGAAATACTTTCTTGCATTTACGATTCATTGAAAGGGGTTTACCCTGTTCAAGAGGTAACCTCTTTTACCCACCTGATTATGGAAAAAGTTTGTAACGTTCCTTCGCACAAATTGCTTTTCGGCAAAGATACGGAAATCTCAGCAATAGAAAAGGATGAGATCAAGGATATTGTTGAACGCTTAAAACGATATGAACCAATCCAGTATATATTAGGACAAACAGAGTTTTATAACCAGAAGTTTTTATTGGATCCTTCAGCGCTGATACCTCGTCCCGAAACAGAAGAGTTGGTAGGACGGATTATTAAGGATTACGAAGGTAAAACACCCGCGTTTCTTGATGTCGGAACGGGAAGTGGCTGTATCGCCGTTACTTTGGGGAAATACTTTCCGGAGTCGAAAATCATAGCGGTAGACATTTCTAACGCCGCTCTTCGGTTAGCCGTAAAAAATGCAAAACTCCATAAAGTGAAAATAGATTATTTGAATTATGACATACTGAATGCCTTGCCGAATGATAAAACTATTCCTTTTGGACTGGATGTTATTGTAAGTAACCCACCGTATGTGACGTATGGCGAAATGCCTTTTATGGACCGCAACGTAGTTGATTATGAACCCTCTGAAGCGCTATTTGTCGAGGATGCGGATCCCCTGAAATTTTATCGTCATATCGCTCGTTTCGGAAAACGAAAGTTATGTCGGGGCGGACGTATTTATGCTGAGATAAATTCTCGTTATGGGAAAGAGATTTTTGAACT
The DNA here is from genome assembly GCA_030266465.1 of Parabacteroides sp. OttesenSCG-928-G21. Taxonomy (GTDB): domain Bacteria; phylum Bacteroidota; class Bacteroidia; order Bacteroidales; family Tannerellaceae; genus JAJDIA01. The sequence goes on from JAJDIA010000007.1 coordinate 33,971, forward strand.
GTTCCGTAAAGAACGGTATAAGAAAATAGAAGTTTTTAAAGATATGTCCAGGCGTGATCGGTTTGTAAAAGCTGAATTATGAGAGAAAAAACCGAAGCGGAACTATTGCATCGTATGGCAGCCTATTGTTCTGCTTCGGAAAGATGTGTGCAAGACGTAACGAAAAAACTGACTCCTCTGGCTACTCCTGAAGTGGCATCGCGAATTATTACCCGTCTTATTCAAGAATCATTTATCGATGAAGCCCGATTTTGTCGGAGCTTTGTGAATGATAAATGGAAATTTAATAAATGGGGGCGCCTGAAAATTTCGTATGAATTAAAACGAAAAAATATCCCTGACGAATTAATAGAAGAGGCACTTGCCGGAATAGATATTGAGGCTTACAATGCCCTCTTGGTAAATCTTATGCGGGATAAACGGAAAACGACAAAAGGAAAAGACGCCTATGCTGTTTCTCAAAAGCTTTATCGCTTCGGTTTGAGTCGTGGATTTACCGTAAAAGAAATAACAATTGCTCTAAAAAAGCTGGATGCCGCTTTAGCTGATGAAGCAAATTTTGAAGACATATTGGAATGATTTCCTGAATCTTTTCTTTCCAAACCTTTGCAAACTATGTAAAATCCCTTTAATAGAAGGCGAAAAGCATATTTGTATCGCTTGCCTGATTGACCTTCCCCGTACAGGATTTTCTGAAGAATATGGTGTTTTGCCGGCATTGCAATTAGCTGTGCCTCGGGAGAGTATTGGCCGGACAGTCGCTTTTCTCGTTTATGAAAAAGGAGGAAAGGTACAGCATCTCGTACATTCTTTTAAATATTACGGGAATACAAAATTAGCCTTTGGCTTAGGCCGTCAGGCGGCTGTCGAATGGTTGAATGCTGAAACAGACTTTCCAGAGATAGATGTGATTATTCCTATACCTTTATATAAATGGCGACAACGAAAAAGAGGATATAATCAGTCGGAATGGATCGCTAAGGGGATTAATTCCGTATTAAATAAAGAATTGAATACAACGGCTGTGCAGCGCCTTCATCATATGGAGAGTCAAACGCATAAAATCTTTTTTGAACGCTGGTTGAATGTGAAAGATAAGTTTGCCGTAACAGATGAAGCGCTTTTGGAAAAAAAACACATCCTATTGGTAGATGATGTAATAACCAGTGGCGCAACGATGAACGCCTGCCTGGAGGTGGTAAAAAACATACCGGGAATTAAAATCAGTATATTTTCTTTGTCTATCGTGAAGTAGCTGTCCGGCTGCTTTTTTATTTATAATATATGTAGTAATGAATAGCTTCGAATATGGTAAGAGGTGAAGATTTTAAAGCTACCAAAGGAGTAAACTCAATAGTAATAGTAGTAAAAAATATTGGAGTTGAAAATGCCTCTTATAGTCTATGG
>JAJDIA010000069.1 GCA_030266465.1 Parabacteroides sp. OttesenSCG-928-G21
TTTGCTTAGAGCAGTGTTTCATAGATATAATCCATATCAACATTCTGGCGAACATGGTCTGCCAATTTATCATATTGACTCTCTTTAAAGGCGGTATAATTAAATGAACCACCGGCGGCAGAGGGATATGCCGCAGAAGGAAACTGCGAAACCAGCCAATCCCGCACATCGGAATTATCCAGAATACCATGCATATAGCTACCCCAACAGCGGCTATTGAGCCAGCATCCCTCCTGCCGCCCGTCCGGAAATTGCAGCAAGGGTAATGTGTAGGAGGTGCCAAGTATGGTTGTACGTCCCATATGAATTTCATAGCCATGACTAAGGAATCCACTTTGGGTGGGCAGGAAATAGAAGGACTGTTGCCGGGTTATTTTTTCACCTTCGATGACTGTTTGTATAGGCAGCAGACCCAGACCGGGGGATTCGGGAATATCACCCTCCCACCCCTGCGGGTCGGCTATGGAGAATCCCATCATTTGGTAGCCGCCACAAATACCGATAATCATCTTGCCGGCACGATGACAGCGTGTGAGCGTTTCGTCGATTCGCTGTTCGCGTAGTTGCTGCAGGTCGGCTAAGGTGTTTTTCGTACCGGGCAGGATGATTATATCACTCCGTTCTATTTCAGAGGCATCCTGTGTGTAGTAAACATTGAAGCGGGGATCGCTTTCCAATGCATCAAAGTCGGTGAAGTTCGACATACGCTTGAGCAGAACTACAGCTACATTAATAGCGCCGGGACGGTAATGATTGCGTTTCATATCCAAGGCTACGGAGTCTTCTTCCTCTATTTTAATGGAGTCAAACCAGGGGATTACACCTACTACGGGGATAGCCGTAAGACGTTGCAGGATATGACGCCCCTCCTGAAAAAGGGAGAGGTCTCCCCGAAACTTATTCACGATAATACCTTTTATCTGACTGCGCTCTTCGGGCGTGAGCAGCTCTATCGTTCCGTATACGGAGCCAAACAGTCCGCCGCGGTCTATATCCGCCACTAAATAGGTAGATGCACCGGCTGCCAGTGCCATACGCATATTGGTGATATCACGGTCGCGCAGATTTAATTCGGATATACTGCCGGCGCCTTCCAGTACGATGGGGTTATAGTAGTCGCTTAGTCGCCGAAAGGCTTGAATAGCTTCTTTGAAGAGATGTTCTTTCGGGTTTTCTTCACCAAAATATTCACGGGCGGTCATATTTCCGATGGGCTTTCCATTAAGGATTACCTGCGAACCCTGGTCATTGGTTGGCTTCAGTAAGATGGGGTTCATGTCCGTATGCGGATGGATACCACAGGCTTCTGCCTGTACAACTTGTGCCCGTCCCATCTCTCCCCCTTCCAGGGTGGAATACGAATTAAGCGACATGTTTTGTGCTTTAAAAGGGGCTGGGCAATAGCCATCCTGTTTGAATATACGACAGAAAGCGGCATTCATCACGCTCTTCCCTGCATCCGAGCAGGTGCCAACAAACATGATAGGTTTTAATAGTGGTTTCATCCGAGCGTGCTAATTCAATGCAAGCACAAAACTAATGAAAAAAGTGTACCAATCGGTACTTATTAGCTATATTTGTGGAATAGAAGATACGCCTCAGCAATTTCAAGTAAGCTTGATTGCGCTCGGCTTTCACTCTATTTGTACAACAAAAACAAAAGACACATCATGGAATCCATCAGGCAAATATTCAGAATTGGTTATGGTCCTTCCAGTAGTCATACAATGGGACCACGGAGGGCGGCAAGTATCTTCCTGGAAAGAAACAGACAGGCCTGTCGTTTTGAAGTTACCCTTTACAGCAGTCTCGCTGCGACAGGAAAAGGGCATATGACGGATCTGGCTATTCTCGACGTTTTGCTACCCGTCGCACAGACAACTATCCGATGGGAACCTAAAATCGTACTTCCGTTTCATCCGAATGGGATGAAATTTGAATCGTTTAATGCGGAGGATCAGGTGTTAGAGTCGTGGACGGTGTTCAGCATCGGAGGCGGCGTATTGGCTAATGAGAAATTCAATGAGCAGAAGGCGGCTGAGGTCTACGAAATGAATAGTATTCGGGAGATTCAGGCATGGTGTGAAAAGACCGGACACTCCTACTGGGAATATGTTGAGCAGTGTGAAGGTCCTGAAATATGGGAGTATCTGGCTGAAGTATGGGAGGTGATGCAGAGTGCCGTCAGTCGTGGACTGGAGGCGGAAGGTAATATACCGGGCGGATTGGGATTGCGACGGAAAGCCTCTGATTATATGATACGTGCTAAAGGATATGACGGCAGCATGAAAGGACGAGGCCTGGTGTATGCTTATGCATTGGCCGTATCCGAAGAGAATGCCTGCGGAGGTAGAATTGTAACTGCGCCGACATGTGGTTCGTGCGGTGTTATTCCTGCGGTATTATATCATCTGAAACAGACAAGGGAGTTCAGGGATTCCCGTATTTTACGGGCATTGGCTACGGCAGGGCTATTCGGGAATATTGTGCGTACAAATGCGTCGATATCAGGGGCGGAAGTAGGTTGTCAGGGAGAGGTAGGCGTTGCCTGTGCTATGGGTGCCGGAGCTGCCTGTCAATTGTTTGGAGGTTCTTCCGCACAAATAGAGTATGCGGCTGAAATGGGCCTGGAGCATCATTTAGGGCTTACTTGCGATCCGGTTTGCGGGTTGGTGCAAATACCTTGTATCGAACGGAATGCTTTTGCTGCTGCCCGTGCGCTCGACGCGAATGCTTATGCTAATTTCTCGGATGGCAAGCACCGGGTTAGTTTTGATCAGGTGGTGGAAGTTATGCGCCAGACCGGACATGATCTGCCGAGTCTGTACAAGGAGACTTCTGAAGGAGGACTGGCTAAAAAGTATACTAAATAAATCATTAAACAGGAATAAATCTAAACAAACATGAAAACACATTTTCTTTATGCAATGACTTTTGTTTTTATAGCTCTTTCTTGCGGACAGTCTGGTCCGAAGGAGGTTGCGATGAGTGGTAATCCGGTATTTGAAGGTTGGTATGCCGATCCCGAAGGTATTATTTACGGGGATACGTATTGGATTTACCCGACATATAGTGTTCCTTTTGATGATCAGGTGTTTTTTGATTGCTTCTCTTCAAAGGATCTTGTAAACTGGACAAAGCATGAGCGTATATTGGATAATACGGAAGTTAAGTGGGCAAGAAGGGCTATGTGGGCACCAGCCGTGATAGAGAAAGACAATAAATATTACTTCTTTTTCGCAGCTAATGATGTGCATGAGGGAGAAATCGGCGGAATAGGTGTTGCCGTCAGCGATAAACCGGAGGGACCTTATAAAGATCTGTTAGGCAAACCGCTAATCAATGATATTATTAATGGCGCACAACCGATCGATCAGTTTGTTTACAAAGATGGTGATAATTACTATATGTATTATGGTGGCTGGAGACACTGTAATATGGTGAGATTAAGTGATGACTTTACCAGTTTGATTCCTTTTGAAGATGGTGAATTTTATAAGGAGGTTACTCCTGAAAACTATGTGGAGGGACCTTTTATGTTTAAAAAGGATGGAAAATATTACTTTATGTGGAGTGAAGGCGGCTGGACCGGACCGGATTATTGTGTAGCCTACGCCATTGCCGATTCTCCTTTCGGACCGTTCGATCGTATCGGGACAATCCTTCAACGAGACATGAATGTGGGTACTGGTGCCGGACATCATTCCGTAATTCGTATCCCGAATACAGAAGATTATTATATCATTTATCATCGCCATCCATTAGATGATACGGATGGAAATCATCGTGTAACCTGTATTGAAAAGATGACTTTTGATGAGAATGGTTATATCAATCCGGTAAAGATCACATTTGAAGGTGTGGAACAACGGTTTATTAAGTAACAGGCTTTGTTTATCAGGTAAATCACCGGTCTGTATCCTCCAAAAAAGGAGGGTTTCACTCTTTATGATCAGATAAAAACCGTATCTTTGGGACTTTTAAATTTATACTATAATGATTGCTGAAGAATTATATGACGACCTGCAAATCCGATGGGGAAAATTGCAGGAATACATGGCGCAAACGGCTACAGGAGGTTGTTTGTTGAGTGCAGATGTGAACCTCTATTACATGACCGGTAAAGTATATAACGGTTATCTTTATATCTCGCAAATTGGTGAACCTTGGTTTTTTGTAAAGCGTCCGGAAGGATTAGAAGGGGACGGTGTTATCTATATCCGTAAACCGGAGGATTTTCCAAGTTTATTTGCAGAGTATGGCATTTCTATGCCAAAAAAGATCTTAATGGAGGCCGATGAATTATCGCATACGGATTATATGCGTTTACATGCTGCTTTTGGTCGTCCTGACGTTGGCAATGCTACAGCGGCCATGCGTGAGTTGCGTAGCGTGAAGACACCATGGGAAATTGAGCAGTTCCGCATATCCGCAGAAAAACATGCGCTTACCTATTCCGAAATTCCGGAATGTTATCAGCCGGGAATGACAGACTTGGACTTTCAGGCAGAGATAGAACGTAGGATGCGTAAGAATGGTTCAATGGGCTTGTTCCGCACATTCGGGGCTAACATGGACATTCACATGGGAAGTATTCTTGCGGGTGATAATGCTGAGCATCCATCTCCATTTGATTTTGCATTGGGTGGTGCCGGTATTAATGACTCTCTTCCGATCGGTGCTAATGGCACAGAATTAAAAGAAGGAATGGCTGTTATGGTTGACATGGCGGGTAATTACACGCCGTATATTACGGATATGACACGCGTTTACTCTATCGGAGAACTTCCGGATATTGCCTATCGTGCGCATAAAGTAGCCTTAGCCATTCAGGAAGAGATTGAATTAATGGCGCAACCGGGTGTATTATGTTCCGAACTATATAACCGGGCTTTAGATATTGCCGAAGAAGAAGGGCTGGGCGAGTATTTCATGGGGACTAAACAACAGGCGAAATTCGTCGGTCATGGAATAGGATTGCAGATTAACGAACTGCCAATACTTACACCGCGCTCCTGGGAAAAATTAAAACCGGGTATGGTATTTGCGCTTGAACCTAAATTTGTTATTCCTGGAGTTGGAGCCGTTGGTATTGAAAACAGTTATTTGGTTACTGAAACCGGCCTGGAGAAATTAACGATCTTTGAAGAAGACATTATCCGTTTAGACTAATATTATCTTGCTAAATAAACTTATAAACTGTGAATAATAACATGAAGAAATCCACATTATCTTTGCTTTTTTTACTGGTCGTTCTTGCATCAGTATCTTTGACGATCTTTTTTATTCCCTCATCTAAAGGGATAGAGTATGGTAAGGTAAAGCCTGTAAAGAATCTGATTGTGCTGATTCCTGACGGGACATCTTTGCCGATTGTTTCTATTTCGCGTTGGATGCAGTTCTACAATGATCCGAATCAACCGAAGTTGAATTTAGATCAATATCTATGTGGTACTGTAACGACGTTTTCATCGAATGCGCCTATCGGCGACTCAGCTCCGACAACGTCATGCTATATGACCGGCTATCCAAGCCGAACCGGATACGTATCCACTCATCCCGTGGCGGATAAGGATAATGATATTCTGCCTATGGATCCTGATCGGGCTTATCAACCGTTGACAACGATTCTGGAAGGTATGAAGATCTTGCAACAGAAAGCGACAGGACTGGTTTTCACCTGTGAGTTTCCTCATGCTACACCAGCAGACTGTTCTGCCCATAGTTATAAGCGGGCCAGGTACGACTGGATTGCCCCACAAATGGCACATAATGACTTAGATGTTGTAATTGGTGGTGGTATTTCGTATCTCTCCGAAGAAAGTGAAGCATATCTAAAGGAAAACGGATATAGTATCTATAAAAATGATATCCAGAGAATGCGTTCGGATAATAACAATAAGATGTGGGCATTATATGGAGAAACATCGATGGCATATGATCTGGATCGTAATCCGGATGAGCAACCGGCAATTGATGAAATGACAAAAATTGCGATCAATAAATTATCTCAAAACCCGAATGGTTTTTTCCTTATGGTTGAAGGAAGTAAAGTAGACTGGGCTGCACATGCGAATGATCCTGTCGGAATGGTTACTGACCTGCTGGCTTTTGACAAAGCGTGTAAGGTTGCACTGGATTTTGCTCAGCAAGATGGTGAGACATTAGTTATTATTGTCCCTGATCATGGGAATAGCGGTGTCAGTCTGGGTAGAAGAGATTGCACCGGATACGACAAACTATCTATGGATCAGCTATTTCATCAACTTTCATTGTTCAAGCTGACAGCTGAAGGGTTGGCTAAAAAGGTAAACAGTGTAGAGTTGGATGAATTACAAAATGTATTTTCAGAATATGCCGGATTTGAATTGTCTGATGAGGAATTAAATGCGTTGTATAACTGTAAAGATTACAAACATAGTCCTATTCCTTTGGATAAACGTTCTTCAAAAGGAATTGAACCTTCGCTATACAGTGGTTCGCTGACCTCTTTCATGTCTAAGTTGATAACCTCAAAAACCTGTATTGGCTTCACTACCGGAGGACATACGGGCGAAGAGGTTTTCCTTGCTGCTTACCATCCACAAGGGACTCTCCCATTTGGGAACCTGACCAATGTGGAACTCAATCATTATATGTGTGAAGCTGTTGGTTTGAAAGGAAAGTTAGATGAATTAAACGATCAGATTTTCGCCCGTCACACCGATGTCTTTAACAACTATTCTTTCGAGTTGGTTTTCCCTGAGATAGAGGTAAAAGAGGGCGAAGAGAATCCGGAAAAAGGCATTCCTACTCTTATCGTAAAAAGCAAGACGGACAACAGCAAACAACTAACAATTGATGCATTCACCAATACGGTTAAGTCTACCAACGGAGATATCAAATTGAACTCTGTCATTGTATATGTTGATGCAAACGAAACATTCTATCTCCCTACGTCATTAGTCAATTATTTGAACTAACATTTCCCAATCATAAAAAGAAAGAGGTCGGCTTTTGCCGACCTCTTTTCATATACAGTTACTCCTTTTTAATCCATAATTCATCACTCATAATTCTCAAATATAGTGATTGATTATCATCTCATACAGTTCCTGTTTTCCACTAATCTGTTTCGGTTCGGAACTGTTCAAAGCGATCTTACGCAGATCTTCTAATGTCAGCTTACCCTCTTCAAATGCTTTTCCGTCGCCATTGTCAAAGCTGGCATAACGCGTTTCACGCATCTTGCGATAAGCGGAGTTTTCCAAAATATCTGCCGCAATGATAACTGCGCGGGCAAAAGCGTCCATACCGGCAATATGCGCGATAAAGATATCCTCTAAGTCCGTTGAGTTGCGACGTGTTTTGGCATCAAAGTTTGTTCCTCCTGTAGTAAACCCTCCATTATCCAGAATAATCAACCAGGCTTGCACCAATTCATAAATATCCACAGGGAATTGGTCGGTATCCCAACCATTCTGATAATCCCCACGATTAGCATCTATACTACAGAGCATTCCGGCATCAGCCGCAGCCTGTAATTCATGTTCAAAGGTATGACCGGCCAAAGTAGCATGGTTGACCTCTATATTTAATGCAAAATCCTTATCCAATCCGTAATGACGCAGAAAACCGATTACTGTTTCAGCATCCACATCATATTGATGTTTAGTCGGCTCCATTGGTTTAGGTTCAATTAAATAAGTTCCTTTAAAACCATTCTTCCGGCCATAATCACGCGCCATAGTCAGCAGCATCGCCAAATGATCTTTTTCCCGCTTCATATCGGTATTGAGCAGACTCATATATCCTTCACGGCCACCCCAGAATACATAATTCTCGCCTCCAAGAGCAATACAAGCGTCTATCGCATTTTTAATCTGCGTTGCCGCACAAGCCACAACCGGGAAATTCGGATTAGTAGCAGCGCCATTCATATAGCGTTTATTACCGAAAACATTAGCTGTAGACCATAATAATTTCTTTCCTGTTGCCTGCTGAAGTCCTTTGGCATAATCAACCATCGTTTGAAGACGTTTTTCAAACTCGGCTAACGTATCCGGTTCATCAACCACATCCACATCATGAAAACAATAATAAGGAATATTACATTTCGTCAAGAACTCAAATGCAGCATCCATCTTTTGTTTGGCTCGTGTTATAGGATCACTGCCTGCATTCCAGGGGAAAGTTTTGGTACCCGGTCCGAACGGATCACTTCCTTCTGCACATAATGTATGCCAGTAAGCCATAGAGAAGCGAAGATGTTCTTTCAGGGTCTTACCCATGACTATACGATTCTCATCATACCAATGAAAAGCTAACGGATTCTTTGATTCCCGTCCTTCGAACTGTATTTTTCCTATCCCCGGAAAATATTCTTTATCTCCTTTAAAATAATCCATAATAGTCTATTTTTTGACGTTAATATTATTTCGAAATTTCATTTTCTAACCGGTCGCGCCAAGTGGCATAAGCACCGCAGTATTTATCCGCCTTAAGTCCATCAGGCTCGATCACCGCTACTTTTGTTAACGAAGAGAAGGCCTCTTCCAGTGAATTGTAAAGTCCGGCACCAAATCCGGCTCCCTTTGCCGCGCCTACAGCACCATTGGTATCGTATAGTTCGATAACCGCACCGGTAACACCAGCTAAAGCATCCCGGAATAACGGGCTCAGGAACATATTCGCATTCCCGGCACGAATGATATCAATATCTATTCCCATATCATTCATAATATCCATACCATATTTAAAAGAAAAGACAATGCCCTCTTGTGCCGCACGGGCTAAATGGGCCTTATGGTGGATATTAAAGTTCATTCCATGAATCGAACAGCCTATCTCCTGATTTTCCAACATCCGTTCCGCTCCATTCCCAAACGGTAAAATAGAAAGACCTTCAGAGCCGATAGGTACAGAAGCGGCAAGCTTGTTCAGATCATCGTAATTAGCCTCTTCCGCCACATTACGTTTTATCCAGGAGTTCATAATGCCTACGCCATTAATACACAAAAGAACACCTAATCTTGTCTGTTCCGGTGTATGGTTCACATGAGCAAACGTATTTACACGCGAAAGATCATCATAGTTTACTTTGCCATTTACACCATAAACAACTCCGGACGTACCGGCGGTTGCCGCTATTTCTCCCGGATTAAGCACATTTAATGACAATGCATTATTCGGTTGGTCGCCTGCCCGGTAAGTAACCGGAGTTCCTTTTTTCAAACCGAGTTCAGCCGCCGCTATTCCATTTATTTCTCCCTGCAGTCCGAACGTAGGACGAACATCCGGAATAATTGTTTCACTAAAACCGTAATATTGAAGCAGATCCT
>JAJDIA010000070.1 GCA_030266465.1 Parabacteroides sp. OttesenSCG-928-G21
CCAAGCCCTTACTTGAAACGCCAAAAGGAGGAAAGAACATCGTAAACGGAATCGGATTGAACACCGGCGCATATAATTACCGTGCCGTAGGCTGTAAATGGATGGCGGGTACCGACTCGTATATGAACGACGTGAAGTTCGTCGGAGGTCATGGTAGCATTTATCCTCCGCAGCCCTCTACAGCCCAACAAGGACAGCAGGCTAACCGCGCACGCGGACAGCAAATCAGTTCGCCTCGCAGCCCGGTTGCCGCACAGGCCAAAGACCTGGCTTGGGATAATCAATACTGGAGCCTTTGGGTAACCGACGGCGGTGGCGGTACATTCAAAGATATATGGACGGCCAGTTCCTATGCCGCCAGCGGACTCTATGTGAACAACACCTCCACTTCAGGTCGCATTTATGCCATGTCATTGGAGCATCACGTACGCAACGAAGCCCGTTTCAAGAACGTTTCCAACTGGAAGATGTACGCCTTCCAACTGGAAGAGGAGAGCCGCGAAGGTCAATACTGTCAGCCGATAGAGTTAGAGAACTGCTCAAACCTTCTCTTCGCAAACCTCTATATGTTCCAGGTTATCCGCGTGAATACCCCTTATCCCTACTCCATCCGCACATGGAACTGTAAGGATATCGAATTCCTGAACCTGCATAACTACGCGCAGACAAAATATACCACGACAATACCATTATATGATATCAACAAGAATATCGAAGTCCGCCCATGGGAAATCAACCGCCTGTACATCACCGGAAATGAGCCTACAAAAAATCCACTGACCAACACCGTTGGAAAAGTTGAGCGTCTGGCAACCGGCTTCGAATTCTCCGAAGGAACAACCAGCGACAGCAAAGGAAACGTTTATTTCTCCGAACAACGCCTCCGCCGCATCTACAAATGGTCGGCCGAAACGAATACCGTTTCTATGGTAGCAGACTTCCAATGGGAACCGCTGTCATTGGGATGCGACTCGCAAGATAACCTGCTCGTCGTATTCAAATACAACGCACAGCCGGGCTATCTGATTAATGGCGAACCGGAAAAGATAGATCCACTTCCTGACACAGGCGGGACTTCATTCGCAGGATGGGGTAACTCCGGTTACGGCGTCTGGGTATATTCCATCGACCCGAACAACCCGGAAGAAACCATCAAGCTATTACCCAAAGTAAAGATGGGCTCTATTTCCAATATCCATAAAGCATTGTATCCATCCAACAGATGGCGTGACTTCCACGATTTCAACACCAATGTCCTGTTCAAGCCCGAATACTGCTTCGTTGCTCCTGATGGAAAGACGATTATCCCGCAGCAATTCGACCTGGCTCGTGGCTCTTCATTACTGGAAGCCTTCCCGGGCAAGCCTTTCTACGCCTCGGATGAGTATGACAAACGAATGGTGAAGATGGACGTCGACAATCAGGGCGTTCTCTCCAATCTAAAATACTTTGTTGAAATGGGTGAGTTCGGTTCCACCGTTGACAGCAGCGGAAATCTATACGTTGCCGACGGACAGGTCTATATCTTTAACCCGGAAGGAAAGCGTATCGGAGAATATGAGATTCCCGAGCGTCCGCTTACCATGCATTTCGGAGGAAGCGACAAAAACACACTCTTTGTCAACTCCTATAAATCACTCTTCAGAGTAAAAGTGAAATAAATAACTTGACAATATAAATTCGAGACAACAAAATAGACGAAAATTATATTCTCACTTTAGACTTGAGTTTTTGGATTTAAAGATTGATAATACTCTCTTTTGTGTTTTCTTATTTCATGGTTTTACAAGGTTTCTTCGGAGGAAGAAACCTTGTTTTCTATAAATAAGGGAGAAGGGAATAGAGAGAAGGGGACAAAGGAAAAGGGAGAAGGGATTTAATCCTAGAACAATCCTGCTGATAAACGAACCTATCCGGTTATAAAATTTGTATTTCTAAAGAGAAAAAGTGATATTTGGCCTCCCCTTTTGTACTGTTTACAGTAACTTAGGAGATGAATATAGCTAAAATCGCTGCGAAGACAAAAAACATGGAACACTATAAAACAGAATCACACATGAGACAACGAACTTTTACGCTTACCTGCCTCCTCGCCCTTATTTGCGCGTTGGGCAGCTTTACAGCACAGGCAGTTAACCTGCAATCCATCTACACCGAACGTCCTGACGACCCCGAAGCATTCTACTTTACGCCGGAGAACTACGACGTGAAGGCCGACGGACGCACAGACGTAACCGACGCGCTCCAGACCGCCATCAACGATCTTAAGCGCGCCAAGAACTTCGGTATCCTTTTCATTCCCGAAGGGAAATACAAGATCAGCAAGACGATCCACGTCCCCGCCGCCATCCGTTTGATCGGTTACGGGAAAAGCAGACCTGAGTTCATCCTCGCCCGCAACACGCCCGGCTATCAGGACGAACAGAATTATATGCTCTGGTTCACCGGCGGCCTTGTTGCCGAAGGAAGAGCACCGAGTGATGCCGGCGCCGGGACCTTCTACAGCGCCCTCTCCAACATTAACTTCACCATCGAACGGGGTAACCCGCAAGCCGTAGCCATCCGTGCCCATTTCGCGCAACATGGCTTCATCAGCCACAGTGTGATTAACATCGGCAGCGGGAAGTCCGGCATATACGACGTCGGCAACGAGATCGAGAACGTTAAGTTCATCGGCGGAGACTACGGTATCGACACCCGCCGCACCTCGCCCGGTTGGCCCATGATGATGGTCGACGTAGAATTCGAAGGCCAGCGCAAAGCCGCCATGCTGACCCGCGAAGTCGGGTTCGCGATCGTCAACCTCTCCGTGAAGAATGTCCCCGTCGTACTCGAGATGCAAGACGGAACAGTCGATCGCCTTCATATCGAGAAGTCGCGCTTCGAGAATATCTCACAGGCCGCCATCATCGTCAGTAAGGAGAACAATGCCTTCTCGCAACTCAACCTGCTCGACGTTTACTGTCGCAACGTCCCCCGTCTGGTGCAATATACCCAGAGCGGTAAGAGTGTCGACGTGAAAGACCGCCTCTATCACGTGAAAGACTTCACCTACGGACTCGTCCTTCGCGATATGCAAAGTAAGGCGGATTACGAAACGATCAGTCAGATCGAGCCTGTCAGCGCTATCCCGACATGGGGAAATGATATTCCTGCCCTGCCCGCCATGAATACCTGGGTAAATATCCGCGATCTCGGCGCTAAAGGCGACGGTGAAACCGACGACACCCCCATTTTCAAAGCCGCCATCGCCCAGCACAAGAACATCTACGTACCGCAAGGCTGGTACCGGATCACGGAGACCCTGAAAATGGCTCCGGGCACTCGCCTCATCGGCTTGCACCCCTTCGGCACACAGTTTCTTCTGAAAGAAAGTGAACCCGCCTTCAGCGGATTCGGTACACCCGTAGCCGTCGTTGAATCTTCCGAAGGAGGAGACGATATTATTAACGGCATCGGCATCAATACCGGTGGCTACAACTACCGCGCCGTCGGGCTGAAATGGATGGCGAACGAACACTCGCTGGTCAACGACGTTAAGTTCGTCGGTGGACACGGCACCATGCGTAAGCCTGTCCCCGCGACGGCTACCGGAACTACCCAACAAGGCAACCAGTCGCGTGGCGCGGCACGTATCAGTTCGCCCACCAACCCGATTGCCGCACAAGGATTAGATCAGGCATGGGACAACCAGTACTGGAGCTTCTGGGTGACCAACAACGGCGGCGGAACCATCAAAGATATCTGGACCGCCAGCACTTACGCCACCAGCGGCCTCTACGTTAGCAACACCACCACCCCCGGACGCATCTACGCCATGTCGTTGGAACACCACGTCCGCAACGAAGCCCGCTTCACCAACGTATCCAACTGGAAAATGTATGCCTTCCAGTTCGAAGAAGAGGGTCGCGAGGGGAAAGACTGCAAGATGATGGAGATCATCGACTGTTCCGACCTCATGTTCGTCAACGTATGGATATACCGCGTGATCCGCGCATCCACACCACAGCAAAAGGGAATCCAACTCTGGAACAGCAAGAACATCGAGTTCCGGAATCTACACAACTACACGCAGGTTCTCCCCGTCATCGAAGCGCCGATCTACGATATGAATAAGCAGATACCCATCTATGAATGGGACTTTGCCCGCCTCAACATCTCCGGACAGGAAAAGAGCAACCGCGCGGTTGACTTCCGTCCCGGCGTGATCAATAAACTCGGTGAAGGCTTTGAATTTGCTGCCGGTATCACAGCCGATAGCCAAGGAAACGTCTACTTCGGCGAGAACCGCCTCAAGAAACTCTATAAATGGTCGGCCGCCGATAATACCCTGTCGCTCTTAGCCGATTATCCGTTAAAACCATTTACGCTGGCTACCGATACACAGGATAACCTCCTCGTCATCTTCCGTTACGACCCGCAACCGGGTTATCTGATAGACGGCAAACAGGAAACCGTGGAAAAACTGCCCGACGACAACCCGATGTACAGCGGTTGGGGCAACAGCGGCTGGTCGGCATGGGGCTACTCCATCAATCCGAATAATCCGGACGCTACGATGAAGCCCTTATCACGCGTTTCGACAGCCTCCGTACTGCCTCGTGCCAAGAAAATCTATTATCCGCTCAGCCGTTGGCGTGGCGACTTCACCAAAGTAGTCGTTGATATGCCCGCCAATAGCTATGTAGCTCCCGATGGCGTGACGATCATACCGGAAACTTACGACCTTTCCCGCTCCGCCTCTCTCGGCGCCGTGATTCCGGGCGTTACGAAGGAGTTTTACGTAGCCTGGGAGAATAACAAGAGCACCGTTAAGCTGGATATCACGCCCGACGGCCGCCCAACCAACATGCGCGAACTCTATCCGCAGGGACATTACAGCAGCGCGGTCGATAGCCGTGGCAACCTCTACATCGCCGACGGACACATCTACATCTATAATGCCCAAGGTCAGGAAATCCAACGCATCACCCCGCCCGAACGACCCAACTCTGTTGCTATCGGTGGCGCGAATAAAGATATTCTGTTCTTTACCACATCAACGGGCTTCTACGGGATGAAGATTAATTAATTTAACAGCAAATCGTCATACAAATGATTCTCTGACGAGAGAAATACAGGAACAGAGGAGAAGGGAAGATCAGAATATCCCTTCTCCTCTTCTTTTAATAGATCATTGGGGATGCGATATGCCCTACGCATGGTGTTTTATGTTTCGCGGATGGTAATCGGTTGACCGTTTAGGGTAATATACGGTCTTCCAACGACTGTTGGAAGTCTACCGAAAAAAATATTTGAAGGTTCCACGCATGCGTGAAAGTCTCAAATAAAAATATTTGGGGTTCCACGCATGCGTGAAAGTCTCCCGGAAAAATATTTGAAGGTTTCACGCATGCGTGAAAGTCTCCCGGAAAAATATTTGAAGGTTTCACGCATGCGTGAAAGTCTCCCGGAAAAATATTTGGGGTTTCACGCAAGCGTGAAAGTCTCCCGGAAAAATATTTGGGGTTTTCACGCATGCGTGGAAGTGTGAATGTTAAAATATGTTACACGAAAATATTCTTTTCTTTCTATATAAGAATATAGGCGTATGATACTATTTGTGTAGACGAATGGTTCCTTTCAAACGTGTTTTTTCATACATTTGCATCATGAGGAATGCGATTAAATATTCAGGAGTAATACTCTTTTTCCTTCTATTGATTTCCTGTGCCGGGAAAACAACGGATGAAAAAATCATCTCCGTAACCATTGAGCCACAGCGTTTTTTTGTGGAAAAGATAGCCGGAGATAAATTCACGGTCAAGACGGTTGTCCCTAACGGGCAAAGTCCGGAGACCTATGATCCGACGCCCCGGCAAATGCAGGATATCGGAAGAGGCGTTGCCTATTTTCAGATCGGACATATAGGCTTCGAGCAGGCCTGGATGCAAAATATTAAGGATAATAACCCTAAGGTGCAGTTCTTCGATCTCTCTGCCGGTATGGACTTGTTGGAAAACAATGAGGCTCACGATCATGACCATGCAGATCACGGACATCATCATGGCGCTGTCGATCCGCATATCTGGAGCTCCATCGACGGAGCAAGAGCCATTGCCCAGAATATTTTACTGGCCCTATTGACCTTAGACGCGGAAAACGCGGAATATTACTGGGACAATTTCTATCTGTTGATGGAGGAAATCGATACGACCGAGATGCAGATTATTCAGTATCTACAGCCGCTCTTGAGTCGGGCGTTTATTATCTATCATCCGGCGTTGACCTATTTTGCGCACGACTTCAATCTGACGCAATTGTGTATCGAATTGGATGGTAAAGAGCCCTCGCCGGCACAACTGAAGGAACTGATTGATGTGGCGGTGAACTATAATGTAGAGGTGGTCTTTGTCCAGCAGGAGTTTGACCGGAAAAATGCCGAATTGATCGCAAAAGAGACCAATTGCCGGCTCGTAACGATCAATCCCCTGGCTTATGAATGGGCTGACGAGATGATTCATATTGCTAAGTCACTGGCCAATGAATAAGTTGCTCGAACTTTCACAGATTACGGCGGGATATGATGACAAGATTGTCCTGAAGAATGTCTCCCTCGACCTATGGGAAGATGATTTTCTGGGGATAATCGGTCCGAACGGTGGCGGGAAGACGACGCTGCTGAAGGTTATTCTCGGATTGCTGCAGCCTGCTTCGGGGAAGGTCAGTTTCTTTACAGATGGCGCGGAAAAGGCGTCGCTGAATATCGGCTATCTGCCGCAGGTGAATTACATCGACAAGAAATTTCCTATCTCCGTTTGGGAGGTTATCTCTTCCGGGCTTTCCAAAGAGAAGCCGCTGTTTAAGGGCTACAATAAGAAGCAAAGGCAACGGATAGACGAAGTGATCCGGCTGATGGGGATAGAGGAGCTGACGGCAAAACCTATCGGGGAGTTGTCCGGCGGACAGTTGCAGCGCGTATTGTTGGGACGGGCTATTGTATCGCGTCCGCAGATACTAATCCTGGACGAACCGGCCTCTTACGTTGATAAACAATTCGAATCCAAATTCAACGAGCTGTTGAAAGAGATCAATAAAGAGAGTGCGATTATTCTTGTTTCACATGATATCGGGACTGTATTGAGCCAGGTGAAGAATATTGCCTGTGTCAACGAGACGTTGCATTACCATGCCGGGACTGATCTGTCGAAAGAATGGATAGGCGATGCGTATGCCTGTCCGATTGAACTGGTCGGGCATGGTGAATTGCCTCACCGGGTTCTGAAATCGCATTCGCATAAGCATAAATAACCGATGATGATATTGTCCCGATTCTTCTGCATGATTAGTTTGCCGGAAACCGGATTGATTCTTTGGATCGCGGTTTTGTTATTCGGCTGCAAGGCTGTTTCTCAGAATCCGATGCTCACCAAGAAGCAGAAAACGGTATGGATTATTACGATCGCGATATTGAGTTGGATCGGATTATTATGGTATTATTATGTATTTTACATGAAAGACGAGAAATGACAAACGACAGGAAAAAGAAGGTACTTATTACCGGGGCAAGTGGTTTTATCGGGAGCTTCCTTGTGAAGGAGGCATTAAGGAGAGACTATGAGGTGTGGGCGGGCGTACGCCTGACCAGCAGCCGGGCAAATCTGCAGGATGAACGGATACGGTTTATCTCCCTTCAACTGAATGATTTGGAGGTTCTTTCCTGTCAGTTAAGCAATCATAAAGAGGAGTACGGAAGTTGGGATTATGTGATTCATAACGCCGGGCTGACGAAGGCGTTGAATAAGGCCGATTTTTATCGGGTGAATGCCGAATACACTAATAATCTGATCAAGGCGCTGCAACTATCGGAGGCGGTCCCGGAAAAGTTTCTGTTGATGAGCAGCCTGAGTACATTCGGAGGCGGTAATGATAAGACGTATGAGCCTATTCGACCGGATAGCCTGCAAGTGCCCGAAACGGAGTACGGAAAAAGTAAACTGGAAGCGGAAAACTATGTGAGACACCAGACCTTATGTCCTTTTGTGATTTTACGCCCGACGGGCGTTTACGGTCCGGGTGATAAGGACTATTTCATGGAGATAAAAAGTATCCAATCGGGGTTTGACTTTGCCGTAGGTTCCCCACCCCAGCAACTGACATTTATTTATGTGAAGGACTTGGCGGAGGTTGCTTTCGTGGCCTTAGAGAGCGGAAAGGCAATTAACCGGGAATACTTCGTGGCGGATGGTGAGGTGTATTCGGACGAGGATTTTGCCCGTATGATTCAGGAGATCCTGGGGAAAAAGCATCTGTTTCGTGCCCGTATTCCGGCGCCGTTGGTGTACATGGTCTGTGTATGTTCCGAATGGATAGGTAAGCTACTGAAAAAGAGCATGACACTGAACACGGATAAATATCGCATCCTGAAACAACGAAATTGGATATGCGATGCTTCGTTGCTTCAGGATGAATTAGATTTCCGACCGACCTATACGCTTCGGGAGGGCTTGACAGAGGCAATTGCGTGGTATAGGGAAAACAAATGGCTTAAATAAAGCTCGATCTATTTTATGCCTTAATCTGCTTTCCGGATCTTTCCGACGCCGGCTATATCCTTTTTAATTTCCGGGTCTCCTTTATAACTTATATCTCCGGCACCGGCAATGCTGGCTTCCAAGTGTTTGTTGGCTGTAAGTTCTACACTACCTGCTCCGGCAATGTTGGCAGATGCATTATCCAGTACAAAATCAAATGCGCTTACTTCACCGGCTCCGGCAATTGAAAGTTCTCCGTTACTCCCCTTTCCTGCGATGCTGAGACTTCCGCTACCGGCAATTGTTCCTTTAAAATCAAGCGTTTCCAGGTAGTTGATCTGCATATTACCACTTCCGGCGATACTGCT
The DNA here is from genome assembly GCA_030266465.1 of Parabacteroides sp. OttesenSCG-928-G21. GTDB lineage: Bacteria > Bacteroidota > Bacteroidia > Bacteroidales > Tannerellaceae > JAJDIA01. Next base: position 8,882 of record JAJDIA010000070.1, read on the forward strand.
CTCAAAGGATTTGGTTCTGATTGTATCCCGCAGATTGATTTTTCCACTGCCGGCTACATCAATATAGAGTCGGTCTGTTGTAATCGTATGCTCGGTATTTAGTTCTGAACTACCTGTCAAAGTTGCCTTTTCAATCCTTGTTGAATTGGTGTTGACAATGAAACGTGTCGGTTTGAAATTAGTATTCCGGCGATATTCCTGTTTAGGGCATACTCGGAGTGTTTTTCCGTTTACTACTTCAAAGTCATATTTTTCAAAGATATTTCGGTCGGTGGAGACTTCCAGGAAAGGGGCTTTTTCATCCGACATCGCCTGTGTATAATTAATTTCTATCCGGCCACCCTCTATTATCATTTCCGAATAGTCGTCTATCGAGATTGTATGCGTAACGATATCTCCATCCCCGCGAATGGTGTTA
>JAJDIA010000072.1 GCA_030266465.1 Parabacteroides sp. OttesenSCG-928-G21
CCCGAATATTATTCAATAGGTGAATAAACTCATTATCTTCCTGCCGGTAAACATGCAGAAGTTCAATACTAAGATATTCACTCTCTTTCAAAGCTTTACTGTCAAAAAAGAAGGGCGAATCGTAATAAGGTTTTAATACCTCCCACTCTTCCTCTTTGGCAACAGGCGCAAGTTGTTGCAAATCCCCGATCAAGAGTAACTGTACACCTCCGAAAGGTTTATCCGGATTACGAAAGCGCCGCAATACATCACTAATGGCATCCAACAAATCAGCCCTCACCATACTTACTTCATCGATAACCAACAGGTCAATACTTCGAATAATATTTTTCTTTTCACGACTGAACTTATAGGAATGTTGTTGTTGCGCCTGCGCATTGGGTAGATACGGACCAAATGCCAATTGAAAAAACGAATGAATCGTCACACCGCCTGCATTGATGGCAGCGACACCGGTAGGTGCAACAACAATCATCCGTTTAGGTGAAAGTTCTTTCAGTTGTTTTAAAAACGTTGTTTTTCCTGTCCCGGCCTTCCCTGTTAGGAAAAGATTAGTCCCGGTATCACGGATGAATTTCAAAGCAAGGTCTGATTCCGGATTGGTTTGTATCATGGATAATACGATTAATAGGTAATGTACAAAGATAGTATAAATTACAAACAAATGATACCACCGGATTCCAACAACAAAACAGGAACGAAAAATTTACTATGCGGATTGGGAGTATAGAATGATGTTCACAAACCGTTATTATTTTCCCATTTTGAACTCCACCAGGATCGGAAGGTGATCCGACGGATTCCAGAAATTACTGAGTCCTTTAGGGTCACGGACTGGGGTTGTGTACTCGTCCAGAAGCACTTCGGCTTGCACAATCCGGTCGTAGAGCGGACGGGTACAGTAGACAAAATCAATACGAGACTCACCGTATGTTGTGGTCTTGAACTCATTCGGATATTTATCTGCAATAATATCTATGTAAGGTGTATTCTGCTGGATGTAATCATGAACCAGCAGGCGAGTATCATCTTCGGGATATTTATAGAACCAGTTGTCGCGACGGGAACGGGCGTTGAAATCGCCTGCCATAAACCACATTTGCTCTTCAGCACCGGAAACACTTTTGATCGTCTGATTACAGATATATTCCATCTCCATACGACGGTAACGGTCGCCTCCATTCTCGGCAATACTTGCTTCTCTGTCTGTCGCTCCGTAAGTATATCGCAGAGGCCATAGGTGTAGACTTACCAAATTGAGAGCCTGACCATTTACATTAACGCGAGCCCAGCCCGCACCATGCGAAACAATACTGTCCGGTTCGGCATCAGTGATACGCGCGATGTTTTCGATGGGGTATTTTGAAGTAATCACCTGTGGATAGTTGTCGCGATGTCCACCTACATAGCAATATGTATGTCCGTAGCGCGCAGCCAATTCATCCCAGTTGTCAACCAGGTATCGATCCTCTCGTGGCATCGCGTCGGCTGTTCCGGATAAATAGATAGACTGAGCTTCGCACCAGATACATATATCGGGCTGTTGTTCGCTAACCCATTCCACAAAAGCATCGTAATTGTCATCTTGTCCGGACCACATCCCGTTCTGAATATTCCAGAAGAGTACACGCAGATTGTCCGGAGAAGAGGTCCCCGAACAAGACGAGAAACCCACCATAAACGCCATAATACATACAATATACAGGTGTCGCATACAGAGGATGCCGCTGTTTAGATTCGTAGTTTTCATCATAAAATTGATTTAGAAGTAGTTTTGAAATAATTTAAGTTTATTAGGCAACAAACCTAACGGATAAACAGTGGCAAGTTATAAAGAAAATCATAAATCCACAAGATAGAGCTGAAAACATTCCCTCAGAGAGATTAAGAACACCATATTCACGTTAAATTTCAAACAAATGATATCGCCGGATCCTAACAGCGAAACAGAAACGGGTTTATACTCTGGACAAATATAAATAAATCCCATTAAAGTACTTGAAGAGTTATTTCGTTATAGTCGAATCTTTTTTCAAATTTTTCATTGCTGTTTCAATTATATATTTAACTTTGTATCTCAAAGTACTTTTATGCGTAAAGAAACACGAAGACTATAACAAGAAACTGTTTCATATAGAAGCAACAAATTATACATTAATTTAAAATTCAACTGAGTTATGCGAAAGAACAAAAGATTTAACGAATTATTTTCGAACAGACCATTGTCTAAAATCATGAAAAGACATGGAGTATTAACACTAATTTTATTAGTATTGTTTAGCACAAGCTATGCGCAAACACCCGACAAGGCTAAACTTGATCTGTTTTTCGATCAACTCTCTGATAACAACAAAGCTATGGGAAGCCTGATCATTACAGAGAATAATAACATTACTTATTCCCGCATTATCGGTTATAGTCAGGTCAACGAAAAAGAAAAGATACCTTTAACGGCAGCAACACGATACCGTATCGGTTCGATCACAAAAACGTTTACTGCGACAATAACCTTTCAACTCATCGAAGAAGGGAAGTTAAAACTGGATGACACAATTGACAAATTTTTCCCACAGATTCCGCATGCCGGAAAAATAACAATCCAACAAATACTTGCACATCGTAGCGGTATCTCTAATGCTACCAGAGGAGGGGATAGTAAAACAAATCCAATAACGGAAGAAGAAAGACTTGCCCTCATAGTAGGAAGTAAACCAGAGTTTGCGCCGGATGAAAAGTATAGTTACAGCAACACCGGTTATGTCCTTTTAGGATATATCATCGAAAAAATAACCGAAAAGCCCTACCAGGAAGTTTTGAACGAAAGAATCACCTCTAAAATAGGACTTTTGGACACCTATTTAGGTACAGGATATACAGATGTGAGCAAGAACGAATGCTATTCTTACGGCTACTATGGACGCTGGCAACAGCTAACAGAAACGCACTTAAGTATTCCCGCCGGCGCTGGAGCAATTATCTCAACACCAGCTGATCTCACTAAATTTATTCAGGCACTGTTTGACGGCAAACTCGTGTCGAAGAAAAGCCTTGATGTGATGATGCAAAAGCAACTGGGGATGGAAGCCTTTATACATAATGGTAAAACGTTTTATGGTCATGCCGGGGGAATCGATAACTTCGGATCCTGGATGGTCTATCTGCCGGAAGAAAAATTAACGCTTGCTTACGCCACGAACGCAAAAGTTTATCCTGTATCCGACATTATAGACGGGGTTTTTGATATTTACTGGAATAAGCCGTTTACAATACCCTCATTCGAGTCAATTGCCGTTGATCCGGAAATTCTTGACCAATATATCGGCGTGTATTCAAATCTGGAAGCACCGATGAAATTCATAATAACCAGAGATGGCACAACACTTTGCTGGCAGCAGAATACAGACAGCATTCCGCTTGAATCCACTGCCATAGACAAATTCAAAATTGATCCTCCGGGAATATTTTTCGAATTTGATGCGACAAAAAAACAGATGATTTTAAAACGGGCAGGCATAGAAAGGGTTTTCACTAAAGAAGAATAATATATACCTAAACACATTTCACTGTATATATTTTACTTTTCGACCATATTATTTCCACATTTTTTCGTCAAGAGTTTTGTTGCTGATAATTATCGGCAATATTGCTGATAACTATCGACAGAATTGCTGATAATTATCGGCAGAATTGCCGACAATTGTCGGCAACAAAACCCACGCAAAGAAAATATTATTTTCATGCAGATTTTCAACTGATTAGGCACAGATGGATACAAGGGGAATTTACAAGAAAAAACAGCAGTAAGAAAAGCGGTCCCTAAATAATGCTAAAGAGGATCACTAACACGATAAAATACAAAACTATACTGAAAGTCATCAGAATTGTATTCACAAAAATCAGAGAAGCCGCTTTTATTCTTGATACCGCCTTTGGTTCTCCATAAAACCGGCTGTGCGCACGGAAGAAATAAAAGGTTATATAGCCAATAATAAACAGCCGAATATAGGTATATATCTTTTCTATTTGTAGCCAATCATCAAAAATACGGTTTAAAACAACTAAGAGCGAGATCATAATCATGGCGAAGGAGATAAAATGCAAGGTAAATATCCCATGATCAAAATAATACCATTTCCTTTTGTCATGAAAAATCCAAAGCAAAAAGGCAAAGACCGGCATGTAAAGAAATATGATTTTAGAGAAATTATTCACGATAAAGTCACCCAATTCCCGTTGGAAACTATCTTGCTTAAATTTAGCTCCGGCTCTTAAAAGTTTTTTTGCCATCCAATACTTAATGGTTGATAATCTTTCCTCTTCTGGTAATGAATTATGTACGGATGCCAATTGTGTATTCGTTGTGACATCTGCATATTTTTCAGAAAGAAGAAACAGTAATGAAGAAGAATTTGTTATTGCTTCGATGGCCTCATTTATCTTGAGTTCCTGTTGCGGCTCTTTTTCATTAGGTAAACCTTCATCTGTTTTTTCATCTATATTCTCAACGACAAACTCGTCATCCTTTATGCTGCTTTCATCAAAAAAGGAGGTCCGTTCCGGGATTAAAGATGGAAGTAGAAAAGCGATAAAACTGATGAATAAGTATAATTTTACAGGTTCCAAGTAACTGGCGCGCCTTCCTGCCAGATATTCCTGCGATAAACGAGCAGGCTGAAATAAAAGCAACTTCATCGTTCGCCAAAAAGAATTTTCATAATTGAAAAACGTAGAAAAGAAATCTGTAAAAAGATAATAAAAAGCTTTCCGGGGTTCAATATTTTTCTGTCCGCATTCCGGACAAAAGGTGCTTTCCACATGAGAATTACAATTCTGACATGTTTTATCTTCTCGAAGTTTTTGTTTGAACATGAATTTGCAGTATGAAAACAATGCAAATGTAGACTTTTCAGGTCAAAACTTGTACCTTTGTATGAATAATTCAAAATAAAGTGAACAGGTATTTTATTCATTTAGGATATAATGGCGCTAATTACTGTGGTTGGCAATCGCAACCGAATGGGATTGCTGTTCAACAGGAAATAGAAAAAGCGTTAGCCACTTTATTGCGAGAGCCGTGTCCGATTGTTGGCGCCGGACGGACAGATGCCGGTGTACATGCCCGGTTGATGGTTGCTCATTTTGATTGGCATACGGCAATTGAAGATTTAGCTTTTCTGGCGGACAAGATGAACCGTCTGCTGCCTAAAGATATTGCTGTTTACAGAATAATTCCGGTTAAGGAAGATGCCCATGCCCGTTTTGATGCCCTGTCGCGGACCTACAAATATTATATAACCACCCGGAAGGATGCGTTTAATTATGATTGGGTCTACCGGATACATGGACAACTTGATTGTGAGGCGATGAACCAGGCCTGCCGGGTGCTGTTTGAATATATTGACTTCACCAGTTTCAGCAAGCTACATACGGATGTAAAAACAAACAATTGTAAGATTATGGAAGCCCGATGGCAAGAAGAGGATGATCTGCTTGTTTTCACGATAACGGCCGACCGCTTTCTTCGCAATATGGTACGTGCCATTGTGGGGACTTTATTGGAAGTGGGACGTGGCAAACTATCGATCGACGGTTTTCGTGAAGTGATAGAAGCAAAAGACCGGGGACAAGCGGGAACTTCCGTGCCGGGACATGCGTTATTTCTTGAACATATAACCTACCCGGAAGAGGTTTTCATTCGATAATATTGCGTGTATGTGGGTAGCTTTAGCCTTTGTTTCCGCCTTCCTGCTGGGATGTTATGATGTGAATAAAAAGGTGTCTTTAACCGGAAATGCCGTTATTCCGGTTTTGTTTTTTAATACCTTGATCAGCAGTCTGATTTTTCTTCCGTTTATTTTACTGTCGAATTTTTCTTCCGTACTGGATCATACGATGTTTTATGTGCCGCGTGTTTCATTGGATACACATATCGCCGTATTTATCAAAGCGGTTATTGTATTATCATCATGGTTATTCGGCTATTTTGGGATAAAGCATTTACCACTCACTATTACCGGCCCGATAAAAGCGACACAACCGGTGCTTACCTTATTGGGGGCTATGTTCTTTTTCGGCGAGCGTTTGAATATGTATCAGTGGACCGGTGTGTTACTGGCTATCGCATCATTTTATCTGCTTTCATCTTCAGGGAAAAAGGAGGGAATTCATTTTTCACATAACAAATGGATATTCTTTACCGTCATGTCCGTCATTACCGGTTCGATGAGCGGGCTGTATGATAAGTATCTGATGAAGAGCATGGATGTCATGACAGTGCAGGTTTGGTTTAATGTCTATCAATGCCTGATGATGCTGGTTATTTTATTATTATTGTGGTATCCGAGACGTCGCAAAAGTACGCCGTTTGTCTGGCGATGGAATATTGTTTTTATATCTGTTTTTCTGGTCATGGCCGATTGGATCTATTTTTATGCTTTGTCATTCCCTGATTCTATGATCTCTATTGTTTCTATGATCAGAAGAAGTAATGTCCTGGTTACATTCACGGCAGGAGCGCTTTTCTTCCATGAAAAGAATCTGAAGAATAAAGCGATTGACCTCTTTTTGGTTTTATTAGGAATGATATTTATTTATTTCGGTACCCGGTAACAGGTTAATTGTTATTTTTGCGATTACATAATGAATTTATCCAGATGAAAAGAATACTCCTATTATTTATTTCCTTGTTTATATATTTCGGACAAACTGTTTCTGCACAAGATATTGCTACGATTTTTTCCGATATGCCGGATCAATATCTTCCTCAACTGGATGTGGCCTGGCGTAAAGACCTGGTAGACTTATACAAATTCGGCAAGGAGGCTAAATTACAGAACCTGATGGCAGGCTATTCGACTTTAGTACGTCTTGAACCGGATTATTTGTTATTACAACAGTCCGAGAAAAGTACGTTGGAAATGAAAATGCTTCCTTTGATCAACAATACCTATCTGCTTTGTGTGGTCACAACGGTTGACGGGCCGGTTTCGGATAGTCGTATCGAATTTTTCACGACGGATTGGGAGCCTTTGGATAAGGCAGAGTTGCTTACACCTGTTACGCAGGAATGGTTTCTGAAAGATACCCGAAACAAAAATAGTGATGCCTATCTGGATGCGATATCACGTCTGGATATGGAGTTGATAAAATACCAATTGAGTCCCGATAATCAGACATTGACGGCTACCTATACAACACCCTTGTATTTAAGCCGTGAAGATCAGGAGAAAATACAACCTTTCCTTAAGGAGGAACCAAAAGTCTATAAATGGAATAAGAATGGTTTTAAATAATCATTCCTGTAGTTATTTTGAAGTATGCGAAGACTGCTATTTTTAATATTCCCTCTATTTATTGTTGCCAGAACTTATGCCCAGGTGGAAGAACGCCTTTGGCTCAACGTGATTTATATAGGAAACAGTATAACACAAGGCGTTCAGATTGATAATCCGCGAAGAAATGCACCACCGGTAAAGGCCAGTGTTTATTTACGGGCACAGCCCAATGTAGGTGAAATAAAATATTCCAATCAGGGTGTTAGTGGAAAAACAACCGTTGACTTTTTACCGCAAACCAACACCTTTTTCCCTAAAGTCATTGAAGTGGCCGAACAATTTAAGGAAGATACCTGGGCAAAACTGGTTTTTTCAATCATGTTGGGCACTAATGACAGCGCGATTAAAGGTCCAAATGGTTCTCCCGTTTCCGCGGAGCAGTATTATCAAAATATGCGGATTATTATTGACGAATTGCTTTCCCGTTATCCGGCAGCGCTTGTGGTACTACATAAACCACTTTGGTATAGCCCGAATACACATAATGCATCGTTGTATTTGGAAGAGGGATTGAAACGGTTAGAAAGTTATTTCCCGCAATTAGAAAAACTGGTAGCCCATTATCAGGATACTTATCCCAATCAGGTTTTTATGGGAGATACGGAAGCCTTCGATTATTTTAAGGAGAACCATCTGACGGAACTCATACCTGAAAACGGAAATTCCGGTGTATTCTATCTACATCCGAACCTTTCAGGAGCAAGTAAATTAGGGGAGTTCTGGGGAAAGGCGATATATCGTGCTATAACCCATAAATAGAATAAAAAAAGGCATCTTCACAGACGCCTCTTTTCGGAGTACCTAAATAAAAAACAAACTAATTTTTTTATATTTTATATTAACGAAAATCTTTCAGTTTTCCCTGGAGCTCCTGACGAGCAAAGAAAATACGGCTTTTAACGGTTCCTAACGGAATATCCAACTTCTCAGCAATTTCAACATATTGATATCCACTCACAAATAAAGAAAACGGGTTCTTTAATTCTTGCGGCAGATTCTCAATAGCCGTACTAATTTCATTCAAATTATAAGATGATTCAGGAGACACAAAGCCAGAGTCATTAATTGTATCCAGATTGTACAGATCTGCTCCGTAGTCAATCATAGTATATGTACGTACTGTACGGTGATAGTTGTTGATAAAAATGTTACGCATGATGGTCATTACCCATCCTTTGAAGTTAACATTATCAACATATTTTTCTCTGTTGTCTAAAACTTTTAGTGTAGTGTCTTGCAGTAGGTCGTGTGCATCTTCTGTGTTAGAAGTAAGCATCAATGCTACGTTGAACATTTGTTCCTGCATGTTTACTAATTTTGTCTGGAATTGTAGAGCGGTCATCTTTCTATAGAGTTTAAAATGGTTTATTATTCTTCGAAAATGAATTTATATCCTCTTAATTTTTGTTTGCTATTATCGCAGAAGTTTGTTATCTATCCCTCAAAATCTACCCTAATTTTCGTCTTGCGATACACAAAAGTAGAACCGTCTTATGAGGTGCTAAAATTTCAGAAATAAAAAAATAATGGAAAAGATCGTTTTTTGCATTTTTGTTGAATATTTGAAAAATCTGATCAGAATTTACAACTACCACAAGTTGTAGTTTTTGAAATCTTCAACAAACTGATCACTTTCTTCAAGTTTAAGAAACCGCATCCAGCGCAAGATCTGGGGATTTTTTCTACACTTTTAAAATATCTGCGTATTTTAAAGTTGTAAATTCCACAAGCAAATAAGTTGTCAAATTTTCAAGGTTGGATAAATAAAACAAGTTTAAGCGAATCACTCCGAAAAGTTGTGGAGCTAAAATAATAAAGCATTAACATACAAATCACATCTTTCTCATTACGATGAGAATT
>JAJDIA010000073.1 GCA_030266465.1 Parabacteroides sp. OttesenSCG-928-G21
ATTTCATCCAATAATTGCTCACGGGTGGTGATTTGTCGCTCTTCCGGCAGATACCAGGCGGCACCTAATGCTTTTCCCCGTGGTACAATAGTTACTTTTACTAACGGATTCGCATGTTCCAGCAGCCAACTTAATGTAGCATGGCCGGCTTCATGTACAGCGATACTTTTCCGTTCTTCGGCTGTTGTAATCTTGGAACGTTTCTCCAGACCGCCGATGATACGATCAACAGCATTCATGAAGTCTTCTTTCGTGACAAATTTTTTGCCGTTTCTTGCCGCAATAAGGGCCGCTTCGTTACATACGTTGGCAATATCAGCTCCGGAGAATCCCGGCGTCTGACGGGCAAGGAAATCCGTATCTACACTGGTATCTATTTTGATTGGGCGTAAATGTACGCTGAAAATTTCTTTTCTTTCAGCCAGATCCGGCAGTTCTACATGTATCTGTCGGTCAAAACGTCCGGCTCGCAATAACGCTTTATCCAATATGTCAGCCCGGTTGGTGGCAGCCAGGATAATCACACCACTGTTCGAACCAAAACCATCCATTTCGGTCAACAGCTGGTTCAACGTGTTTTCACGCTCATCATTGCTGTTCATGTTCACGTTCTTTCCACGGGCACGTCCAACAGCATCTATCTCATCAATGAAAACAATACAGGGTGCTTTTTCTTTTGCCTGACGGAACAGGTCGCGCACACGAGATGCTCCCACTCCGACAAACATTTCAACGAAATCAGAACCGGATAACGAGAAGAACGGTACATTTGCTTCTCCGGCTACCGCTTTTGCAAGCAGTGTTTTACCGGTTCCCGGAGGACCAACCAGCAATGCACCTTTCGGAATCTTACCTCCCAGTTCCGTGTATTTCTCAGGACTCTTTAAGAAAGATACAATTTCTTCTACCTCTTGTTTTGCTTCTGCTAAACCTGCAACATCTTTAAAGGTCACTTTTTTATCATTGTCCTTATCAAATAGTTGTGCTTTTGATTTCCCAACGCTAAATACACCTCCTGCTCCTCCGGCAGCACCTCCTGACATTCTTCGCATCAGGAATACCCATATCACAATAATTAAGACAAAGGGAGCTAGCGTGATCAGAAAACTCCAGAACATATCTTCTCCTTCTTCATACCGGACTTGTGCGTCAATTTGGAATTCAGCCGCCAGTTTGTCATAGTAATCGGAGAATTTGTCGGATGATGGTACATGTATGGTTACCTTCGGAGAAGCTCCTAACTGACTAACATCCCCGCTGAAAACCTGATTTAAATGTCCGCTTTTAACCGTTGCTTCAACCAGATTTTTTTTATTGTAAACAACCATTTTGTCAAAAACGTTCTCTTTAGCCAATTGCTGGAATTCTGTCCATCCCAATTCTTTTGTCGCAGAAGAGTCATTCGTCAGATATAAGGCTATCAGTATGACGAAGATAAGCCCATACATCCAATACAAATTAAACCGGAACATTTTTTGCTTATCGTTCGGGTTTTTATTGGGTATTTTATTGTTGTTATCCATAATGAAAAATCAGTTTTTTATAATAAGGGACTAATCGATGTCCGGGATTGAAGTTACTTTAGCGTCGGCCCAAAGATGATCTAAATTATAGAACGCTCTTTGTTCCGGCAGGAAGATATGTACAAGAACTGTGCCATAATCCATTCCTATCCATTGTGCAGCCTGGTTCCCGTCGATGGAAAGAGGTTTTTCATGTACTTCTTTTACGACAACATCCCATACGGAATCGGATAAGGCGGAAACCTGTGTTGGTGTGTTTCCTTCACATATAACCATATATTGACAAATGGCTCCTGCGAATTGAGTTAAATCGACTGTTACAATGTGTTTGCCTTTTTTTTCTTGCAGTCCGGCAACGACTGCTTTTAATAATACTTCCGTTTGATCCATCTATTTTTGTTAATACTGCATATTATTCGAAGGTGCAAATATACTTTATATATTTTGATGATTGCCCTTTAATTAGGCGGAATTCTATTTTGTAAACAAATAATTTGTGTGTTTGGTTGCAAATAAAAAATGACTTATTTGGGAACTTTTAAAAAAGTATATAAATTTGCAACCGCATTGCGCATTTTAGTGCGATTGCCTTCTCTGTTCTATGGTGTAATGGTAACACGTCAGATTCTGGTCCTGAAATTCAAGGTTCGAGTCCTTGTAGAACAACTTTAAAAGCCGCTGTTTATGCGGCTTTTGTTGTTATATCAGGCTTTCTAAGCTATCTGCAAATTCCCAGAAAGTACCAAAACGACCCATAACGTACCCAAAAGCCCCAATTTTTCAGACTTTTTTCTTCTGCATGAAATGCTATTTTTTATGCGATTATTTTTCAGATTCTTGTGCGTAAGTTTTGTTGCCGACAATTGTCGGCAACAGATTTCACGGCAACAAAAAACAGGAAAAACGGCAATGGTTTTTATTCTATACTGCATGTTTTTCTATTATTTTTATGTGTAAGTTTGCTTCAGAATAGTACAATCTTACTTATTTCCGATACATGAAAACCCGTATGGCGTATAAAATACTATTAGTAATCACTGCTTTATTAAATTATTCGGCGATTCAGGCCAATAGTGTAAATAAGTATGAGGCCTATTTCCAACCTTTAGATACCGCTATTCTTCAGCATGCCGAATATGTACAGACTTTAGAAACTCAAATACAGGATCTGCGATTACAACGAAGCCGGATCAGTGAAATCAGTGAACTATACCTGTTAAACAAACTTCTGTTTTCTAAATTTCAACCCTATATCAGTGATTCCGCCTTGTTCTATCTGGAAGAGAATGAGAAGATATCTTTACAGGCAAATAAGGCGGAATGGCTGAATGAAACCTATCTGGATAAATGTAATATTTACATAAAAACAGGAATGTTGAGTGCCGCCACCGATGAATTTGAGAAAATAAAAATTGATGATATGCCGGGGGCATTCAAAGCGCGCTATTATTCATTGAGAGTGTATCTGCTGGAACAGGAAAGGGAATTAACCGGCAGTTCCGACCGACAAAAAATCCTTGAATATGGACGGGAACTGATGAAGTATGCCACGATTAATGAAGAATCGTATATCTGGGGGTTGCTTTGGTCTTACCAGGGAGAGGATAAGAACCTGAAACTCATAGAATATTTAGAGAAAGAATATGAGAAAAACGCTCGCTTAAATAATCCGAGAGCAGGAAATAACGCCTTGGTTCTATCCCGGATTTACCGGAATATGGGCGAAGAGGATCTGCAAATGAGATATTTATGTCTGGGTGCATTATGGGATGTCAAACATGTAAACAGAGATCCTTCGGCTTTACTGGAACTGGTTTCTTACCTTTCCCAGATCGGAGACAGCCGGCGTGCCTATGTCTATCTGAACTATATATTAGATGGACAGTCTTTTTATCCGGATCGTGTCCGGGCTTCCCAGATGGCACAATATATGAAACGTATTTTTGAAGAGACTCAACTGGTGAATGAACACGAACGACAGAAAACCACCACCTATTTGTATTGGTTGTCCTTCGGAATTATTTTGTTGATTTTGCTGTTTATCGTTCTCGGATATGTTATGTATAAGTTATATCAGCAGAAAAAAAATATTACAGAAATCAATACCCGCCTCAATGAAAATATTGCCGAACTGTCCAGAACCCAGAATGAGTTGATATTATCCAACCGGAAAATGCAAGAAGCAACGGAAGAAATTCTGAAGACAAATAAACAACTGAAAGAGGCTAACTATATAAAAGAGGAGTATATCGGCTATATATTTTCTACCTGTTCGAATTATATCAATAAGTTAGATGAATTCCGGCAAACAGTCAATCGGAAAATAAAGGCCGGTCAGGTTGAAGAGACCATTCGCCTGACACAACCGACCAACTCTTTCATGCACGATGAAATAAAAGAACTGAACCAGACTTTTGATTCTATATTCCTATCTATCTATCCGGATTTTGTGGATGATTTTAACCTGTTGTTACGCAAAGAAGAACGTTTTGTAATACCGGAAAATGAGGGGTTGAACACGGAGCTTCGTATTTTTGCTCTTGTATGGTTGGGAATAAACAGCAGTAGTAAGATTGCGAATCTGCTTCATCTTTCTCCTCAGACAGTCTATAATGCCCGAATGAAAATAAAAAACAAAGCGATTGCAGATAACGAGAAATTTGCTGAGATTGTCCGTGCCTTAGGACGTGAAAAAATAGGTGTTTAGCTTTTGGCGCCTTTCTAAAATAAGCTATGCTTTTCTACTATTTTTATTTTTCAAGATGCAGATTCTCTGTCTGTTAAAAGAAAAATAATTTACTATTATCCCTTTTAATCTTTTACTATGCGCTTGTTCTCTGCAAACTCTTTAAGATATTTGTATGCTTCTTTATGCATTAAAAACGATAATAAATATATACATAACATGAAAAGCAGAATTTACACAAAAATCTTTCTTATACTCTTCTGTATAGGAGCCGTTTCAAATCTGACAGAAGCTACCATCCGGCTGAACAAAGTGGATGGGTTGGTAAATAACGTTTATATCTATCGCGATACCGTACGGAATATAGATGGTCGAGGTAGTATGAATGCGCCGATGTTTATGATCTATCCGGATGCTCCGTGTGATGAAGAGGCGGCGAATCAGTTAGTGAATGAATTAGGTTTGGAGGAATTGGTAACAAAGTATGCCGGTAGAGTTGGTGTTATTAATCCGGTGGGTAAAACCTATAACAACACGGAAGATTTAGAAGCCTACATCGCTTTTATCAATAAAATGCGTAATATCTCTAATCTTAAAATAATTGGTATCGGAAAAGGTGCCACTTTTGTAAATAATGTTATTTCGCGTAATGCCGGAGAAGTGGCCGGTATTTTCACTTACGGAGGTACGATGAACGTAAAAACGGCAAGTGACATACCGGTACCGGCATACGTAAGCCAGGCAAACAAATCTCTGGCGACCTATTACGCAAAAGTAAATGATGCCGTAGAGGTAAAAAAAGATGCGACACATATATATTATGCAAATAGTGAAGAGCCTCTTCAGCAGGTTGTTTTAAGCCTGGATAAAAAAGCGACTTTAAAAGAAGCCCTCGCTGATGCCTGGAAAACCTTGTTTTCTAAGAACTACCGATTCAGTAATTACAAACATACCAGCTATACAGGCGCTCAATTCGGGCAGTATGGAAATTATGAATTAGAGCCGTATCTGATGCTGGATGAGTTGGGAGTAACCCGTAAGACTATAAAGAAGGCGTTGAATCAGTTTGATGGAAGAGCGGGCGGTAATCAGTATTTTTGGTATGAATATATTCCTGAAGCGGTTGAAAATGCTCCTGATCAAAGTGTGGCTCTGGTATTGTTACTGCATGGTAATGCCAACGATAATCGTACTCAAAGTGAAACCAGTGGATTTATACAGGTTGCGGCCAAGGAAAATTTCATCGTTGCTGAAATCGAATGGCAGGGAATGGGACCGTTCCCTTCGGATGTGGCATTGGGACTTGATGGTATAGAACAGGTGGTACAAGAGGTGTTGAGAACTTATCCGCAAATCGATCCTTCACGCATTTATACCCAAGGACTTTCTGCCGGTGCGATGACTTCTGCATCACTCGGGATTAAAAAGAGCTATCTTTTTGCAGCTGTAGCCGGACATTCAGGTGCTATTTTTCAAAGCGCAATGAATAATGCACTCCTTGAAGAGGCCAAACAGAAGGCCGGATTTGTAGAAATGCCTTATTTTCTGGTGACCGGTACAAGCGACGAAGTTGTTCGCTTTCCGTCAAGTCTTGAAGGAAATTCTTTTCTGAATGCTGTACAAATATACCAGCGGATGAATGGTATTCCTGTATCTGAAATAGACTTCGGTAAATATCCTGTAATGGGAATGGATATGCGTGACCGTGAAACCATACTGACCAATAAACATCTTACACTTGAAACAGGGAAATTTTACAAAAATGATATGCCGTTGATGCAGTTTACGCTTATTATGGATTACGGCCACTGGAATTTTGCAGTAATGGCGCAGCACATGTGGGATTTCTTCAAGCAATACTCCCGGGATCCGGAAACCAAAAAACTGATCTATCATCCAATTAATAAATAACCTAAATTGTTTATTATCGATTTCCCCCTTTACGGATTTGATTGCTGACGATTATTCGCTATATTGCGATGGTCGTCAGTAGTTTGCTGATATTATCAGGAACAAAATCAAACGTACAATAAAAATGCTAAAACAGATCAGGAGAACAATCACACCTTATAAATAACATTATTGAAACGAAATATCTATTTACAAAATGAAGAAAAAATCGCTTGTTAAAATTAAAGTAGCTATATCATGTATCATGATACTTGTATTGGCTTCGTGTTCAG
This sequence comes from Parabacteroides sp. OttesenSCG-928-G21, assembly GCA_030266465.1. Classification (GTDB taxonomy): domain Bacteria; phylum Bacteroidota; class Bacteroidia; order Bacteroidales; family Tannerellaceae; genus JAJDIA01. The sequence goes on from JAJDIA010000073.1 coordinate 6,393, forward strand.
GAGGCAGTAAAATAAAACCAACCTCATTGACTTGTGAACACATGGAAAATCCTACGGTTGTAGATATAACCGCACCGCGTTTATCCTGGATAAATGAGGTTCGTTCAAACAAAACCCGGGGAGAATACCAGAGTGCATACCGTATTTGCGTAGCCTCATCCAGAGAAAATCTGTTGAAAGGGAATGCTGATATTTGGGATAGTGGTAAAATTCAATCTGCTGATTCTTATTTAATTCCTTATACTGGGAGTGTATTAGAATCTACAAAAGATTACTGGTGGCGGGTAATGGTTTGGGACAGCAATGATGCGGAATCAAACTGGAGTGAACCGGCCTACTGGGGAATGGGATTTCTTTCACCGAACGAATGGCAAGCCGAATGGATAGGGGCTCCCTGGCAGGATGAGGCTCCCCGAAGAGTAATACAGCCCCGTGTAGTGAATGTTTCAGGTGGTGGCGGTCCACGCCAACAGGCGCAGCCATATCCGTTTTATCCGGCTCCTTTACTCCGTAAGTCATTCCAAATAAAAGAGAATGTAGCGTCGGCTAAGGCTTTTGTAACAGGGCTGGGCTATTTTGAATTTTATATGAACGGTAAGAAAGTGGGTGACGATTATCTGGTGCCTAATTTTACGAATTACAGCAATCGTGAAAGCATAGAGTATGCATCTATTTCTATTGAGAATAATTTTCGTGACCATAAAGTAATGTATCTGGCTTATGATATAACAGATATGCTTCGCAAACAGGAGAATGTGGCCGGAGCAATCGTTGGAGATGGTTTTTATGACTCCACCTCCCGTTGGGTTGCCTCTTTCGGTTCCCCTCGTTTTCTTTGCCAGATAGAAATTACCTATAAAGACGGAACGAAAGAGCTTATATGTTCAGACAGGACGTGGAAAGTTAAAGAATCTCCCATTGTAATGAATGGTGTTTACGATGGAGAAATTTACGATGCGAACTGCGAAACAGATGGATGGGCAACCGTAGATTGCGATGATTCGGGATGGAGTAACGTTGTTCTTCGGGAAGCTCCTACCGGTACATTAACGGCACATACTGCGCCAACTGATAAGATTGTAGAAACCTTGAAGCCCATTTCTCTTACAAAAAATGAAGATGGTACGTATGAGGTTGATTTCGGCGTAGAAATATCCGGTTGGATACATTTAAAAAACATTCAGGGGCAAAAAGGAGATACATTGGATGTTAAATATATCTGTGAGTCTCCTCTGGGGGTACATAAATATATCTTTAAAGGGACAGGGAAAGAATCTCACGCACCACGTTTTACCTGGTATGTATTCAGTAAGGCAATTATCAGTGGTATAGAAAACCTGACGGCAGACATGTTAACAGCCGAAGCTGTCAATACGGAACTTGATGTATCTGCCGAATTCAGAACATCCAATACGTTGTTTAATCAGATTAATACGATATGGCAACGCAGCCAGTTGGATAATACACATGGCGGAATAATCAGCGATTGTCCACACCGTGAACGCTCTCCTTACACAGGAGACGGACAGGTTGCCTGTGTTACGGTAATGCATAATTTCAATGCTGCTGCTTTATATCAAAAATGGATACGCGATATCCATGACGCCCAAAATGTAGAAACCGGTTATGTTCCTAACGGAGCGCCCTGGCAGCCGGGTTGTGGTGGCGGTGTCGCTTGGGGAGCAGCTATGAATATCATGCCTTGGGAGTATTATGTGCATTACGGCGATCAAAAAATGTTGGAAGACAATTATCTGGCCATGAAAGAACAAGTACGCTATATGCTTACCTGGCTTACGAAAGACGGAACGATGTATTCTCAACGTACGAACCTGAATGCCACACAACCTAATTATTGGCTGAATCTGGGTGATTGGGTATCACCTTATCAAAATCCTTCAGAGGAATTGGTTCATACCTTCTATTTATGGCGTTGTGCTGATTTTACAGCCAGAGCAGCCAAAGCTTTAAACAGAATGGACGATTACAGCTATTACACCACTATTGCTGATGATGTAAAAGCTGCATTCAATAAGAAATTCTATGATGCGGAAAATAAAACCTATGGTGATTATGGAAGTAATATTTATGCGCTTGTAATGGGAGTACCTCAGGAACGTTATAATGATGTGGTGAATACCCTGCGGAAAGAGATCGTTGAACAATATGACGGTCACCTGAATACAGGGATCTTCGGCACTCAATTCTTTTTTGAAACTCTCGCTGCAAATGGACTGAATGATGTTGCCTACGAAGCCATGAATAAACGTGATTTTCCAAGTTTTGGTAGTTGGATTGAGCAAGGAGCTACGGTAACCTGGGAGCATTGGGACGGAAGAAGTTCCAGAAACCATCCGATGTTTGGTGGCGCTCTTAATTGGTTCTACCGCACGTTAGCGGGCGTTAATACCGACGAAAATGAACCCGGATACAGGCATATTATCGTTAAGCCTCTATTATCCGAAAAGCTGGATGAAGTTTATTATTCCAACATAACTCCTTATGGGAAAATTATTTCTGAGATTAAACAAAAAACAGATCATTTGGAAATGAATGTGACTGTTCCTGTGGGCAGTTATGCTACGGTATATATTCCTTCCGGCGCAAATTCTACAATCAAAGAGAATGGAAATGCACTTCAGGCTACGGCAGATGTTGAAAT
>JAJDIA010000074.1 GCA_030266465.1 Parabacteroides sp. OttesenSCG-928-G21
GTATACGGTAGAGGTTGTGAAGGATGGCGTAGTCGTCCTCACGATCGATGAGGTGAATGAGCCGGAGGGGTTGGCGTGAATCGGAGATTCACGCGCCAGGAGATAGGAGATAGGAGATAGGAAATAGGATTTCCCGTAGGGGCGAACCCGTGTGTTCGCTCGTTTATCTATTGGTGTGAATATACATTCTTAGAGTGCCATAGGCACGAACCGACACCAGCCCAGGGTGACCAACGGGAACCCTGGGTTTAGGACGAACACCAACAACGAGTTCTGTAGGAACGATAAATAAGGCGCTGTAAACAAACAAATATCTATCGTTCTTACAGAACTCCATCCTCTCACAATCTGTTAACCCAGGGTTCCCGTTGGTCACCCTGGGCTGGGATCAGGTCGTGCCTGCGGCACTCTAAATATCTCCTATCTCCTATTTCCTTTCTCCTAATTTCTTCGCTTTTGCGAAGAAATCTCTTGCTTATTTCAGGGGAATAAATAACTTTGCGGGAACAAGGGGAAGTTGTTGCTTGCTTAGCTGCGGGTCTTCTTGTATAAAACAAATTATTAAAAACTTACTCACAGCTTACAAAAGCCTTTCTCTCATAAAAAAGAGAAAGGCTTTTTTCATAGAGCGATAGGCGAGGCTCGAACTCGTGACCCTCAGCTTGGGAAGCTGATGCTCTACCAACTGAGCTACTATCGCATTGGTGGGGTCAAAGATAGGAAATATTTCTTTTTTCATATCTTTGCACTAAGATAAATATGACGTAATACAGATAATCGGTATGGACAAACTGACATTAATCAAAGTAGGCGGAAAGATTGTGGAAGAAGAAGAAACGCTTCAGCAGTTACTCCGTGATTTTTCAGCGATAGAGGGGTATAAGGTGTTGGTACACGGTGGCGGACGCTCGGCCAGCAAGCTCGCGGAGCGGCTCGGCATTGAGAGCCGGATGGTGGACGGACGCCGGATTACGGACGCGGAGACGCTGAAGGTTGTCACGATGGTTTATGCCGGTCTCGTAAACAAGAATATCGTTGCCGGATTGCAGGCGTTGGATGTAAATGCGCTGGGGCTTACCGGCGCGGATATGAACGTGATGCGCTCGGAGAAACGGCCGGTTACGACGATTGATTATGGTTTTGTCGGGGATGTGAAGGCGGTTAATGCGGATCTGTTGGCCTCGCTGATTAAGCAGGGTATCGTTCCCGTACTGGCTCCGCTGACGCACGACAAGGCGGGTCATCTATTGAATACGAATGCTGATACCATCGCGGGAGAGGCGGCGAAAGCGCTTGCCCGTCATTTTGACGTCACGCTGGTGTTTTGTTTCGAAAAGCGGGGTGTATTGATGGACGAGAAGAGGGACGACAGTGTCATACCTGTTATTACGCGCGAGGATTTCCGTCAGTACGTTAACCGCTCTATCATACAAGGGGGCATGATTCCGAAGCTGGAGAATGCCTATGAGGCGCTGGACGCCGGCGTCAAGGAGGTGATCATCACACGGGCGGATGATCTCGGCAAAGGCGAAGGGACGATGGTCATCCCCTGATAATTAGCAGCCGGATATTCTCCCCAATAAAAAACCGATGCCGACGAAAGTGCCGGCATCGGAAATCAAAAACGGATAAAAGTTACAAAAGTTCACCAATTCAATAGCTGTTCTTATTGCGATAGCTTGTTGATAACCTCCTGGTTGATTCTCTTCACCTGAGATTCATTAATCTTAATAACTTTACGGTCGTAGGTCATGAGTCCGTTGACTTCGATCTCGACATCTGTCGTCTGTGTATAGACGGCCGCGGAGAAGCCACGTTCAATCAACGCCTTTAATTCATTCGCATATTTAACGTACTCTGCAGTAACTTCCTCGCTACTCTTGAACTGGATATAGCCCCAGTTACGATCCGGCTGCCATACGTGTCCCTCGAGGGCGAGGCCGATGCCGCCGTACTCACCTAAGACATTCACGCGCAGGGCGTCGTAGAGATACATGCTCGGTCCCGGGTAGTTGTGGAGGTCGAGGATATCACCCGTCGGACGGTGATTGCCACCGCTGGCGGAGTTGATCAGGCGGGAGGGATCGTAGTTGTGTGTCCACTCCGTTACCTTTTCCGTATCGAACTGTCCCCAGGCCTCATTAAAGGGCACCCAGATCACGACGGATGGATTCGACATACACAGATCCATGACCTCTTTCCATTCCTGGTAGAAATTGGCAACGGATTCGGGCGTACGATCCTTGTCGGTCCCTGCGTTATACTCGCGCATGGCCCATTGGTTACCCATGTCGCCGCTCGGCATATCTTGCCACACGAGCATACCTAATCGGTCGCAATGGTAGTACCAGCGAGCGGGCTCTACTTTTACGTGCTTGCGGATCATGTTGAATCCCCAGTCCTTAGTCTTTATAATGTCGTAAGCCAGGGCCTCGTCAGTGGGCGCGGTGTATAATCCGTCGGGCCACCAACCCTGGTCGAGCGGGCCGTAATGGAACAGGTTCTTGTTATTGAGTTGCATACGCACGATTCCATGCGCATCCTTCTTCATCGAGATCTTGCGGAAGGCGGTATAAGACTTCGCGGTGTCTACCGTCTTTCCGTCTTTAACCAAAGATACCTGCATGTCGTATAGATAAGGATTTGTAGGGTCCCATAGTGTAGGATTCTCCACTCCCAGGCGCAGTTCTTTCCCGGCTATTCCTTTTGCGGAGGAGATAACCTTCCCTTTATCGAGTAACTTCACCTCGATGACCGAAGCAGAGGCCTCGGCAGAGGTGGAAACGGTAACGGCGAGCGTTCCGTTGTCGATGTTCGGGATGGATTTAACGGCTGTGATGTGTTCATGCGCTACGGGTTCCAGCCAGACAGTCTGCCAGATGCCGGTAACGGGCGTGTACCAGATGCCTTCAGGTTTTGAGGTTTGTTTTCCACGCGGTTGGTACCCCTTCTCACTGGGGTCCCACACGCGGACGGTTAACTTTTGGGTCTTTTGTGAAGTTATATATGGCGTAATGTTAAAGGAGAACGGTGTGTAACCTCCTTGGTGAGATCCAATTAAAATATCATTAATAAAAACATCTGCAATCCAGTCTACCGCGCCGAAGTTAAGGACCACGTCCTTTCCTTTCCAGTTCGCCGGAACCGTGAAAGTGCGGTTGTACCATAGTTCGTTTTCTTCGCCGACCATTTTCTGCACGCCTGAAAGCGACGACTCCACAGCAAATGGCACGAGTATCCTCCCGTCGTACGTTGCCGGTTCAACACCGCCTCTCGGCTTGATGGCGTAATCCCATTCGCCATTCAGGTTGACCCAGTCGGAGCGTTCCAGCAACGGACGGGGATATTCGGGTAATACACTATTCGGGTCGATTTGTTCAGCCCACGCCGTTTTGATCTTGTCACCCGCCGGGCTCCACTGTGCTTGAGCCTGACCGACAAGCAACGTAACGCAACAAAAGAAAAGAACTCGTTTCATGTTTCTTGATAGTATTAAATTTTAAAGTGAGGACAAAGGAAACGAATCCGGAAAGAAAAGACTTTTAATAATCCGTCAAAAACTATAATAAATCATTCACGCGCGCAATCCCGACGAAAAACCGTATCTTTACGCGCTACTGTTATATGAAATGCCATGAGATTCCGCTATCTATTACTTCTCCTGCTCCTGTCATTTGTCTGTTGCGAAGCAATCAGAGCAGCCGAGCCCTATTATTTCCGGCATTACAATAATAAAGACGGGCTATCCCACAACACGGTTTACAGTTCCCTGCAAGATCGGAAAGGATTCCTCTGGTTTGGTACGGACGACGGGCTCAACCGCTTCGATGGCTACACCTTTACCATCTATCGCCATGACCCTGCTGCGCCCGCCGGACAAACCCTGCCGGGCAACTACATCAGCTACCTCTTCGAGGACTCCGAAGGACGGATTTGGATATCCACCAATCGCGGCGCCTGCTATTTTGATTACGCCACCGACTCCTTCCATCCCCTTGTCGACGCTATAGGCGAGAACGTCACAGAGAATTTCATCGCCATCTACGAAGATCAGCAAAAGAACCTGTGGTTCGTAGCCTACAACCGCATCCTGAAATACATTCCCGCCGACCATTCACTCAAGGTATATCCTGCTTCCGACCACTTCTGGCCTACTCAGATTGCCAAGGTCGATAACGGGATGCCTCTCTTCTGTGATTACGCCGGCCTCTATATGTATCGTCCCGATACCGACCGCTTCCAGCACTACCCCATACTTCCCCGGGAGATCCGCGAGGACCAGGTAGTGCTCTCCGTCATCCATCCTGTGGCCGACGTGGGTGTCTTCATTGGCACCAACAAATCAGGGCTTCTGCTCTACCACTGGCAGAGCCGGGAGGTAGAAACGATTATCCCCGGCATACAGGTGCGCGACATCACCGCCTATAATTCTAACACCTACTGGATCGCTTCCGAGTCCGGCGTCTATATTTACAACCTCATCAATAAGACCATCACCCACCTCACCAAATCTCTGACCAACAACTACGCCATTGCCGACAATGCCATCTATTCCATCACCAAAGACCGCGAAGGCGGCATGTGGATCGGGAGCTTTTTCGGCGGGATAAGCTATCTGTCACAGTCCTACACCCCCTTCCAGTACTTTATCGGGGGAAAGACACACCCGCAAATGCCGGGCAACGCCGTCCGCGAGATCTGCTCCGACCAGTACGGCAACCTCTGGTTCGGTACCGAAGACAACGGCATCAACCGCTACGACCTCCGCACCGGAGAGATCACCAACTACTCGCAGGCCAACCCCCGCCATACTCTTTCCGCCACCAATGTACACGGCCTTTACGCTCGTGGCGATAAGCTCTGGGTAGGCACATTCCACAAAGGCATCGACGTGCTCGATATCCCGACCGGGCGAATCGTGCAACACTTTTCGCAGGCCAACACCAACCAGGCGCTCCTCTCCGATTTCATCCTCTGCTTCTATGAAACCTCCGAGGGAGAGTTCTTCATCGGCACATCCGCCGGTCTGATGGAGTACGACAGCAAGACCAACACGCTATTCCCCTATAAAATCACCCGTTCCCTGATCCGGCAGATCTACGAGGACCGACACAAGCGCCTCTGGCTCGTCACCTCTCACGGTATACACATGCAACAGGCCGACAGAGGCGAGATATTGCACTTCACCGCCGAGAACACGAACGGTCAACTCGACAATAACACCACCTCCCTCTTCGAAGACTCCCGCGGAAACATCTGGGTAACCACCACCAGCGGATTCAGCCGCTACAACGAGACCGAAAACAGCTTCACGCGCATCACCCTCAACGAGGAACTCCCCAGCAACATCCTCTACCGCATTGTCGAGGACAACGAAGGGCGGCTCTGGATCACCACCGCCAACGGACTGGTTCGCTACGAGCCCGCCTCCGGCAACATACGCGTTTTCAGCAACAAGGACGGCCTGCATGAAACACAATTCAACTATAGCTCGTCCTATAAAGCGCCGGACGGAACGATCTACCTCGGTACCGTGAACGGTATGGTCTCCTTCCGTCCCCAACGCTTCCGGGCAGACACCTACGTGCCGCCCCTTTACATCAACCGCATACAAATCCCGGGCGACGAAGTCCTGCAGCAATCCGTACAGCGCCGTATCGCGAGCAATGCCTCCAGCATCCGCCTGCCTTACCAGACTTCCACCTTCACGCTGTCGTACGCCGCGCTCAACTTCACCTCGCCCGAGGCCGTGCAATACGCCTATAAACTCGAGGGCGTCAACCGCGAATGGATACCGATGGGCACCAACCGCGAAGTCACCTTCGCCAAGCTCTCTCCCGGGAGCTACACCTTCAAAGTGCGCTCCACCAATACCGGCGAAGAGTGGCAGGAAAACACCGCCGCCCTCACCCTTATCATTACGCCCCCGTTCTGGATGACCGGCTGGGCATGGATTGCCTACTTCCTGATCCTGTGCGGTTGCGCGTGGATGGTCTACTCCTCCTACAAGCGCAAACTTGAACGGCAGAAGCTACGCGAGCAACAGCAATTCTTCACCTTCATCACCCACGAGATCCGCACGCCGCTGACACTCATCAAAGCGCCGCTCGAGAAGCTACTCCACTCCGGGGAAGGCTCGCCGACCATGCGTAGGCAACTGCGGACAGTCGAGAAAAACGCCCAGCGCCTGCTCGACCTCAGCAACCAACTGCTCGATTTCCGGAAGACAAGCAGCCGCGCCTTTCGCCTGAACTTCGTCCCCTCCGACGTCTCGCTCCTGCTCGAAACCACCATCCAGCCCTTCCGCCCCGTCTTCGAAAGCGAGGGAAAGAGACTCACCGAACTCCTGCCCGAACAATCCCTGCAGGCCGACCTCGACCGCGAAGCCTTCATCAAGATAATCAGCAACCTGCTGAGCAACGCCCTGAAGTACTCGCGCGAGGCAATCATCGTTAAACTCGCCTTCTCAACCGAGAACAAAGGCCATTTCATCCTCGCCGTAACCAACGACGGCCCGCTGATTCCCGAAACCGAACGCGAAATCATCTTCGAACCCTTCTACCGCCTGAAAGACACCGGACAGCCGGGCAGCGGCATCGGCTTGTCGCTCTCCCGCACACTCGCCGAATACCACGGAGGAACGCTCCGCTATCAGCCCACGCCCGACGGACTCAACCGCTTCCTCCTCACGCTCCCATTGGAGCAGACCGACACCGCCGAAACGCCCGAAACCGTTGCCGTGCCCGTCGCCAAGGAGTCGCCCGAAGCGAAACCGGCCGCTACCCCCGCCACCATCCTCGTGGTGGAGGACCAGACCGATATGCTGCAATTCATCGTAGAGGAACTTTCCGGAGATTATCACGTACTCGAGGCCGAGAACGGACAGGAGGCCCTGCAACTATTGGATAAGAACAACGTAAACCTCATCCTGAGCGACGTAATGATGCCCGTCATGGACGGCTTCGAACTCTGCAACCGCCTGAAGAACGATATCAACTACAGCCATATCCCGCTCATCCTGCTGACGGCGCAACACAACCAGCAGTCGCACCTCGAAGGGCTCAACCGCGGCGCCGATGCCTATATGGAGAAGCCTTTCTCTATCGAACTGCTCAACGCACAGATACGCAACCTTCTCGCCAGCCGCGAACGCCTCGGACGCTCCTATCGCGAGAAACCGCAGACGCCGACACAAACCCTCGCCGTCTCGCCCGTCGACACGCTCTTCCTTGAGCGCCTCAACGTCTTCCTCGACGAGAACCTCACCAACGAAGCACTGAGCGTCGAGCTCCTTGCCGAGGCCATGAACATGAGCGTCTCCAGCCTTTACCGCAAAGTCAAGGGCCTGTCCGGACTCTCGCCCGTCGATTTCATCCGCGTCACCCGCCTCAAAAAGGCCGTCACCCTCATGGAGGCCGGCGAAAAGCGCATCGCCGAGGTCGCCTACAAATGCGGCTTCTCTTCCCCCGCCTACTTCTCCTCCTGCTTCCAGAAACAGTACGGGATGGCACCGTCGGAGTATGGGAAATAAAGGAGATAGGAGGGAAATATTGTCTTCTATAATAGTAAACTTGTGTGTTCACCTGTTTTTCACTACATTTACCCATCTTGTGTTTATTTTTGCAATAATAATATTACAACATAAGGGTGAGAACCACAGGAGAGAATGTCTATTTTGAAAAACCGGCTGAATGTTAGCCTATCAGACAGTTACGGGTTGTTTTACATACAAATTAATTTTAGTCGTACAATAGTGATTTATTATGAAAAAAAATACTCTATTTGTTATATTGCTTATACTTACTAGTTTTATTTGTAATGTGAATTCTCAAAATATTCAACGAATAAATATTGGTAAGAATATTAATACAAAACAATCTCTCAACCTTAGTGCTATAGCAAGCTCTGTCGAGTATATCCCTCTTGAAACAACGGATGATTGTTTGTTAGCTGCTGATATTTTACAAATTGAATTTATTGATGATGAAATTTTCTTATGTGATGGATATTATATCTATAGATTTAATAAGCAAGGCCGATTTCTGAAGAAAATAGGTAAACATGGTCAGGGCCCGGGTGAATACAGGCAGATTATTACTTCTTTTATTCTCAACAAAAATAATAAGACAATTACTGTTTTCGATAATCTTGGGAAGAGGAGTTTTATTGTTTATACTACAGATGGTGATTATGTAAAGGAGTACAAGTCAGAGTTTACTGGAGGTGAAAAAAGGTATTTGACTAATGATTTATATCTTGTATACAACTCAAGTTTTCACTATACTAATACTAAAGGAACTTATGGGCATGATTTAATACTAATGGATGATAATGGTAAAATAAGACACAAGTATAAATACACTATGCCGGAAGGAAGGAGATATGGAGTTATGATATATCCGGCTATCTTTTATTTCTTTCAGGGGAAGATGATCTATAAAAATCCTTTTGATGAAATAATATATAGTGTTAATGAAAAGGACAAAACCCCATTATACGTTTTTGATTTAGGCAGGTATGACGATTTGAAAGATGAAGAAGATTTTACTATTACATTAGACAGAAACGGAACTCCGATTGTAAAAAGCAATGCTTCAGCCAAAGAAAGGCTTGCTATTTATCGTCTGAGTGAAACAGAACAATACCTCTATATTGTCTACAACAAAGGGAATGACTCATTTCGTGGCGTATTTGACAAGTCAAAGCTGCAGTTTTATAATATTTATACCGATAATACTTATGGTATTACGGACGATATTAATAAGGGATTTCATTTTTGGCCTATACTCGGAATCCAGCATGACACGATGATAGATTATAAAAGAGCCCATGAATTTAAAGAACTGAATCCCAATAAGGTAGAAGAGAAATTAAGACGTGTAATCAATGATTTGGACGAAGAAGACAATCCGGTAATTATTTTGGCAAAAATCAAAAAGTAATATTTTAAGGATTATCATGAAAACCTCACTTCAAACAATAATACATTCT
>JAJDIA010000075.1 GCA_030266465.1 Parabacteroides sp. OttesenSCG-928-G21
TTATTTGACATCGCTGTCTAATAATTGGACACTTCTGTTTATTTATAGAAAAACCAATGATTTGTATATCAAATATTTAATAACTATGGCATGACATTTGGAACGTAATAGTCAGAAAAGTATTGAACAATGAAAAAAAGATTATTCATCTCAATTTTGAGTATTTGCTTAACAGCATCGATTGCGGCACAGGAAAAAGTATGGACAATGGAGGATTGTATGCAATATGCCGTTAGTAACAGTCCGGCTGTTCGTAAAAAAACATATGAGCAGGAAATTAATAAGGCAGAGTATACCTCAGCAATAGCTAATTTCTTTCCTTCACTCGACGTAGGAGCAAATGCGAGGTATAATTATGGTCGTTCAATTGACCCGGAAACCAATATGTACAAAGAGACAACTACTTTCAACAACTATTACAGTGGTGAAGCCAACTTGCCCCTTTTCAGCGGAGGACAATTGATCAACCAATGGCGGTCAGCTAAATTAAACCGGCAATCTGGGATGAATGCTATCCAGAAAGCCAAAGATGATCTGGCATTGAAAGTTATGCAGGCTTATATTGATGTGGTGTATTACAAAGGTTTAATGCGTTATACGTCTGACAAACTGGAAGAAAGCCGGAAAAATCTACACAAATCACAGCGACTGGTAGAGCTGGGATTGAAAGGCAAAGCGGATCTGGCACAAATCGAAGCTGAGGTGGCTAATGATGACTATCTGTGTACGCTTCAACAAAATCGCTACGACATGGCTATCTCTACCTTGAAAGAATATATGAACTACCCGATTGGTGAAGAACTGGAAGTTGGCACAGTGATTATTGATTCCGCTTATCAACCTTTGACTGAATCCGTGGATGATATTTATAATTATGCACAGGAGAATAATCCAACCGCTTTACAAGCCGGTTTTGATTTAAGAAATTCAGAATTAAAACATCTGATCCAAAAAGGGAAATTGTTTCCTACCATTGCTTTATACGCCGGGGTTAATACGAGTTATTTCGAAAACCTGAAATCGGATGTGGCACCCAAATCTTTCAATACCCAATTCAAAAATAATATGGGAGAATATTTTGGCGTTAGCGTCAGGATTCCACTCTTTAACCGACTTAATACAGTCACAGAGGTACGTCGTGCCCGCAACAACGTTCGTATAGCTGAGGAAACACAATCCGAGATATTACGTCAACTTCAGACGGCTATAGAAAAAGCGGTACTCGACCGGGAAGGATATGCCAAAGAAATCACGCAAATGGAAAAGAAGTTACAGGCAGAAGAATATTCTTACCAGGTGACTTCACGCAAATACGAAGAAGGTCTGGCGAGTTCACTCGACCTGCGTACCAGTGCCAATCTGTTACTGGAATCTCAGGCAAACCTGCTGCATCGCAAACTTATGTATCTGCTCAAATGCAAAGAGGTAGACTATTATAAAGGCGTACCGCTAGTAATTGAAAATTGAATCGGAGATCGCTTAGCGAAGCGTAAAGCAAAATTGAAAATTGAAAATGACATCCAACTCATAATTCATAACTCATAATTCATAATTTATAATTAATAACTCATAATTCACTATATAAGATGGACATACAACTCGAAAAAAAGAAAGGATTAAAGAAGAAACATCTACCGTTTGTAATCGGAGGAGCTGTGTTTCTTGTGTTATTAGGCTACATTATATTCGGTGATCATTCCTCTACCCTACGTGTGGATGCCCGGGGAATTAGCGTCGGAAATGTTACACTGTCGCAATTCAACGATTTTGTACGGGTAAACGGACAGGTCCAGCCTATCACCGTCGTTCAGTTAAGCCCGGAAGAGGGCGGCATTGTTCAGGAAAAAGTACTGGAGGAAGGTTCGCAGGTAAAGAAGGGTGACGTTATCGTTCGTTTAAGTAACTCCAGCCTGGACCTCTCTATTCTGGATGCGGAAGCCAATCTGGCGGAAAAACAGAACTTCCTGCGTAATACCCAAGTGGCCATGGAACAGGATAAACTCAACAATCAAAACGAAAAATTACAACTTGACCTGGACATGACACGTAAAAAACGTGCCTTTGAACAGCAGGAAAAGCTATACAAAGAAGAGTTAGTGGCCCGGGAAGATTATCTGCAGGCAAAAGAAGATTATGAACTCACCGTCCAGAAACATGCCCTGATCAGCGAACGTCTGCGTCAGGATTCTATTTACCGCTCCTTACAAGTCGGTCAGTTGGAAGACGACCTCGCCAATATGCGCAACACGGTTATGTTTATCCGTCAACGTAAAGAGAATCTGAATGTACGTTCTCAAATTGATGGCGAGTTAGGACTTTTAGACGTAGTGCTGGGACAAAACCTAACGCCCGGTCAGAAAATCGGACAAATCAATGACCTGTCGGATTATAAGATCGAAGCCTTTATCGACGAACATTACATCGACCGCGTACGTTCCGGTCTGAATGCCTCTTTCGAGCGTCAGGAAACCAGCTTCCCGCTTATCGTGCAAAAAGTATATCCCGAAGTAAGAGAGGGTAAATTCCGGACAGATTTCAACTTCACCGGCGAACGTCCCGAAAACATCCGCAGCGGCCAAACCTATTACATCAATCTGGAATTAGGCACACCATCGGAAAGTATTATTATTCCGAAAGGCACATTCTTCCAATATACCGGTGGCAACTGGATATTTGTATTGGATAAAGAAGGTAAGAAAGCATACCGCCGCCAAATCCGTATCGGTCGACAGAACCCGCAATATTACGAAGTTCTTGAAGGACTAGAAGCCGGTGAGAAAGTAATCGTTTCCGGCTATGAGAGCTACCGGGATAATGAGGTGCTGATATTAGAATAAACCTAACTGTCAAATAATCATACACAATTGTCTAATTATTTGACACTGGTGCAAACAATAAAGAAAACTATACATCTAAATAACAACTATTTATATATTTGGCACATCGTTTGAATAGATAAAGACAATAAGAGTTATAAATAAATTAAAAACATACAGTCATGATTAAAATTGAAGGATTAAGCAAGTATTTTCGGACGGAAGAAGTAGAAACCATCGCACTGAACAAAGTATCGATGGAAGTAAAAGACGGTGAATTTGTTGCTGTCATGGGACCTTCCGGTTGCGGAAAATCCACTTTATTAAATATTCTGGGACTATTGGATAATCCGTCGGAAGGTAATTACTATCTCGGCGAAACGGAAGTTGGCCACCTGAAAGAAAAAGAACGCACACAGGTAAGAAAAGGAAACATCGGTTTTGTATTCCAAAGTTTCAACCTGATCGACGAACTAAACGTTTTTGAAAACGTAGAACTCCCGCTCACCTATCTGAAAATCAAATCGACCGAACGTAAACAAATGGTCAATGACATCCTGAAAAGAATGAATATCAGCCATCGCTCCAATCACTTCCCGCAACAGCTTTCCGGTGGACAGCAACAGCGCGTGGCCATTGCCCGTGCCGTCGTATCCAACCCGAAAATGATTCTCGCCGATGAGCCGACCGGTAACCTGGACTCCAAGAATGGCGCGGAAGTAATGAATCTGCTGACTGAACTGAATCAAGAAGGAACCACAATCATCATGGTAACCCACTCCAAGCACGATGCCAGCTTCGCACACCGCATCATTAACCTGTTCGACGGTAGCATTGTATCCTCCGTAAGGGAGTTTATTTAATACTTTTAACAGGTAGTTTTTTCGAAAAATAACATTAAAATCACATGCGCCTTCCCTAATAAAACGGGCGCATGGAAATAAAACTATATCCTTATGACAACAATTCTTCGCAATCTTTTAAGCATACTGCGCCGTTTTAAAATGGCTACATTATTAAATATCTTAGGACTGTCCGTAGCTTTTGCCGCCTTCATCATCATTATGGCACAAATAGATTACGACCGTAGCTTCGATAAGTTCCATCCGGATTATGACAAGATATTCCGTGTAGAAATAACTAACGCAAGCGCTACACAAGCTATCGTCAACCGCCCTTTATCCGAACTCCTGTTTGCTTCGTCGCCACATATTCTTTCAGGAACAATCACCAACGCATTCGGGAACAATCTTTTTTTCAGTGTAGATAACAACGGTACACGCCACTCCTATGAAGAGGATATGCTGATGGTCTCTCCCAGTTATACCGACGTTTTTACCTTTGATATGGTAGAAGGAACAGCCGATGCCTTGAAGAATCCGGGCAATGTACTGATTCCCCTGAGTCTGTCGCAAAAACTATTCGGCGACCAGTCCGCCATAGGTCAAATGTTACTTGGCAGGGGAGGGAGCCTGACCGTAGGAGGTGTTTATCACGACTTTCCGAAGAACTCCTTAGTTAAAAATTATATGTTTTTCCCTTTACCCGAAAATCTGAACAAAAATAACTGGAACAATTGGAATTATCATGCATACATCCGTGTAGACGATGCCGCCAATGTGCCCTTTCTGTTCGACAACTTCAAACAAAACTTCGATCCTACTGTCTTAAGCAACGGAGGAGAAGGCTTTTCCTGGGAAAAGGCCGGTATGGATATCGGTTTCACCGCCCTACCGGATGTTCATTACGTAACGGATGTATTGTACGATAGTGCACCTAAAGCAAGCAAGCAAACTTTAATCGTCCTCTTCGCCATCGCCATCATAATTGTATTGATAGCCGGAATCAACTTCACCAACTTCAGTACAGCCCTCACCCCGATGCGAATCAAAAGCATTAATACACAAAAAGTACTGGGAGGAGATCAAAAGACAATCCGTACATCACTTGTACTGGAGGCCATCCTCATCAGCCTGGTCTCTTATTTAATCGGCTTAGGGATTATTGCGCTGTTCAACAAAACCAGCCTGATTGCTTTGGTAGATGCCGAAGTCTCCTTCTCCGCACAGCCTGTAATTTCAATCGGAACAGCCCTGCTCGCCCTATTCACCGGACTACTGGCTGGTTTGTATCCCGCCTATTACATGACCTCATTCCCTCCGGCACTGGTACTAAAAGGCAGCTTCGGAGTCTCTCCCAAAGGGCGCAAGATGCGGAATACATTAATAAGCGTACAATTCATCGCCTCCTTCGCCCTGATCATCGGCGCCGGCTTTATGTATCTGCAGAACTATTATATGCAGCACGCGCCACTCGGTTATGATAAAGACGAGCTGATCGTTACCAACATCAATAACAAGATCAACGAAAGCCGCGAAGCATTCAGCAACCAACTAAAAACATTCGCCGGTGTTGAGGATGTCACCTATGCCGAACCGCTTCTCTCCAGTTCCGATCAGTATATGAGCTGGGGACGGGATTATAAAGGAGAACAAATCAACTACCAATGCCTGCCCGTAGATCATTCCTTCCTGAAAGTAATGAATGTCGATATCGTAGAGGGACGTGATTTCCGGAGAGAAGACGCCAACACAAAAGCCGGCGCCTATATCTTCAATGAAAAGGCACGAGAAATGTACAACCTGGAACTGGGCGCCATGATTGATAGCGCCGAGATCGTTGGTTTCATGCCGGACGTAAAGTTTGCCTCCTTCCGCACCGAAGTCGTTCCCATGGCCTTCTACCTATGGGGCACGCAGAACTGGGGAAGTTCGCCTAATTACGCCTACATCAAAGTAAAAGCCGGCTCGGATATGCGGTCAGCCATGACACACGTGCGCGCCACGCTGACACAATTCGACGCCGAATATCCCTTTAACGTACGTTTCTTCGACAACGTATTGCAGCAGTTGTATGAAAAAGAAAACTCACTGAGTTCACTCATCACCCTGTTCAGTATCATCGCCATCTTCATCTCCATAGTAGGTGTATTCGGACTGGTAGTCTTCGACAGCGAATACCGCCGCAAAGAGATTGGTGTACGGAAAGTGCTGGGTTCAACTACACAACAGATCCTCATCCTGTTTAATAAAACCTACATCCGTATACTCTGCCTCTGTTTTGTTCTGGCCGCTCCCCTCGCCTACTATATGGTAGTAAGCTGGCTGGAAAACTTCGCCTACAAAACACCACTCTATTGGTGGGTATTCTTAGGCGCATTTGCAATCGTCGCTATTGTCACCATAGCCACGGTAACCTTCCAGAACTACTGGACAGCAAACGAAAACCCGGTGAATAGTATTAAGACGGAATGAGTAAAAGAAGTCAAAGAAGTTATCATGCGCTTCGCGCATTAGAAGTTAAGAGAAAGAAGATTCTCTGACTTCTTACTTCTTTGACTTCTGGTTTCTTTGACTTCTAAAAACATATCATAATGAAAACAATTATACTAAATTTCATCAGCCTATTCAGACGTTTCAGTGTAGCAACCTGGCTGAATATAGCCGGATTATCCATTGCATTTACAGCTTTCATTATCCTGATGATGCAGGTATCCTATGATTGGGGATATGACCGTTTTCATAAAAATGCAGACCGATTATATCGGGTAGAAACAATTTTTAGCAGCGGAGAAAAAATATCAGTATTATCCCGTCCGATGATTGAAACATTTATTATCTCCTCTCCGCATATAGAAACAGGAACATACATAAACCAATGGGATAATAAACGGAATATAGCTATCGAACATGATCAACAACGGATTGGATTCCTAGAATCATATTTAAAAGTCTCGCCAACTTTTTCTGAAATATTCAACTTCAATATTATCGAAGGAGACATCCATACGTTAAGTTCTTCGGATAAAGTACTTATTCCGGAAAGCATGGCTAATAGACTTTTCCCAAATGGCTCTGCTATAGGTAAATATTTGGACAGTGATGAATTGAAAGCTGAAATAGGCGGAATATATAAAGATTTTCCTGAAAACTCTATTATAAAAAATACGATCTATCAACAAATTCCTGAAAATGAAGATGCAGGCATATGGAATTACAGAAATTTTGAAGCTTATATTTTATTGGATAATCCCCAAAACATAGATTTAGTTTTAGATAATTTCAGGGCAAATTTCCGGCATGATTCTTTTGATTGGGACAAATATGATTTAAGACTCACCAAACTTCCAGACATCTACTATACCACAGATATTACATTTGATTCACAAACAACCAAAGGTAATCGTATTCAAATCTTTGTATTGTTCTGTATAGCATTACTTATTATTTTTATTGCTGCGATCAACTTTGTCAATTTCAGCAATGCCCTTATACCTGCTCATATTAGAAACATAAACACACAGAAAATATTAGGTTGTTCTGTCAATTCTCTTCGCTTATCCATGATAGTGGAAGCTGTTATTATATGCTTCATGTCATTTTTGATCGCAATAGTTCTTCTTCTTTTTCTGCAAGAAACTGTTTTTTCAGATATAGTTAGTGGTGGTATTTCCATTTCCTCACATAGCGGACTAATTATCGGGACAGGGGTTTTTGCTATTATTATTGCTATTTTATCCGGTTGTTGGCCGGCCGTACAGATCACGTCTTATCCTCCGGCCTTAGTTTTAAAAGGGAACTTCGGATTATCCGGTAAAGGCAGAAATATTCGAAATGTTTTAGTCAGCATGCAATACTCTTTTTCTTTTATACTGATCATAAGTGCATTGTTTATTAATCTGCAAAACAGATATATGCTCCGCTCTTCCCTTGGATTTGACCAGGAACAAATCGCAGTTATAAAAATAAACAAAAAATTAGGCAATAATAAAGAATTATTATATCAGCAATTAAAAAACATTCCTGAAATCATAGAAGTCACGACAGTTGACCGCATACCGGGAGAAGGTGATGTTTACTCCAAAAGTGGGGGAAAATACAAGGATGAACAAAAATCTTTCGATCTTATTCATGCGGATATTTCTATTTTAAAAGTATTAGGAATTAAGGTCACTGAGGGACGGGATTTTCTTTCTGAAGATCTAACAGGTAATGGTGCTTATATCTTTTCTGAAAAGGCCCGTAAAGAATTAAATCTGGAAATCGGCGACTCTTTTGATAATGGAGAAAAAATTGTAGGAGTTATTAATGATCTTAAATATAACTCTTATCGAAATGAAACAAGTCCCTTTGGTTTTTACACAAAACATGGTTTTAGGAATTATGCATTAGTCCGGTTCCATGCAAATGCAAACTTCAAAACCTTGTCGGAATCTATTCAAAAAGCCCTTACAACTATCGATCCGGATTATCCAATGGATATTAGCTTATATGATAAGGTCATAGATAATCTTTACCAAAAAGAAATCATTTTGGGACGCCAGATTTTCCTTTTCAGCGGAATCGCTATCTTAATTTCATTAATAGGAATATTGGGTATAGTCTTTTTCGAAAGTGAGTACAAGCGAAGAGAAATCGGTATACGGAAAGTTTTTGGTTCTACCGTTAGAGAAGTACTTTTATTATTGAATAATCGTTATATCATTATTCTTGTTATCTGCTTTCTGGTAGCTATGCCTGTAGCCTGGCAAATAGTTTCCTACTGGCTCAAAAACTTCGCCTACAAAACACCACTCTATTGGTGGGTATTTTTTCTGGCATTTGCAATTGTTTCGTTCCTAACCCTACTAACAGTCACCATCCAGAACTGGCGGGCTGCAACAGCCAATCCGATAGATAGCATTAAGACAGAATGAATATGCGCGAAGCGTGTTAGGAGAAAGCTCACAATTGAAAATTGAATCGAAGATCGCTTAGCGAAGCGTAAAGCAAAAAAGAAATACGAATTGCAAAAAAATGTGGGTTATTTCAAAT
>JAJDIA010000076.1 GCA_030266465.1 Parabacteroides sp. OttesenSCG-928-G21
CTTCGAAAAAAGGCTTTTCAAACAATTCGTTGCATAGCTTTATCATATCTTCCGGCTGATCGGCTATACTGCATAATTCATCCAAACCACTTCCGGCAAGCATCATTTTATTGGCAACGATATGTCGTCCGGCAAACAAACTATTCAGCAACTTCAATTTTAATCCCGTATCCTGAAAGGTGATTAATACGTGAATCTGCGCCTTATGAATCAACCGCTGCATCTCTTCCTCCGAGGGATTAGCTACCAGGATCACATTTGAAGCCGTGGAAGCCACACGAATTAATTTTTCCGACGGATTCATTCCGGCAATAACACAAGGATGTTTTATTTTCGAAAAGACCTGTTGAATCAAATAAATTGCTGCACGTTCGTTTTCCTCTACTGATAATTTTCCGTGGTAAAGAATAAAATCAGATTGTCCGGTTTCACTGTTTACCTGCTCATTCGCATGAAAACAAGGCATAAATTCAATCCTGTTCTGCGGAAACTCTTTTTGCAAATACTCCTTTTCATTTAAAGACACTGCCAAAGAGATATCCGCCTGTTTGATTACCGACTGAAAGCGTTCAAAACGAAAAGCCTCAACCGCGTAAAAAGTATTCTTTATCCAATGACTACCGGACTGCATTAAATAGCGATAATAATGATGTTCGATATTGGCTGCCCGGTAAATTTTCAATCGCTTTTTTAAACGCGGATCATCCAAATAATAGCACGTATGAAGCCCTTCAAAAAGTATCGGAAAGTTATCCTTCAACAGATTAGCTAAAAGAGCAGGCGACTTCCGGCTAAGTACATTGTAAGGCAACAAACTCATATTTGTCTTAAGCCCGGTTTTCCGCTTATAATAATAGACCTTTTCACACAACTGCGCTAACTCTTGCGCATGAGGCCGTTCATATTCAAAACAATGGAGGATGACCTTCACACCAAGGGCATGCAGGCTTTTGATTTTATAATAAACATCGATAATCCCACCATAATTAGGGGGATATGGAATGTTAAACGAGATGACATGTAGGTGTTTATCCATCATTGTACCCGATCTTTCAGTTCCATAAACAATTGCCTGAATTGCTCTGCCTGTTTTTCACGTGAAAAAGATTCAACGACTTCATGATTCACATTTACAGAAGTGTATCCCTTTTCTTTCCATTCTTCATAATAATTAAGCAGAAAATCTTTTGCCTCTTGAGTCGTTCTTGCGGAGGCTCCGGCATGCGCTTCATCTATTGTAGCCTCTAAAAAACTCTCATCGCTACGTGTGCATAACACCGGTTTTTCTACAGCAAATGCTTCAAACAACTTCGTACTCATAATTCCTTTCGGTCCATTTTCGTCTGCTTTATTCGCTAACTGGAGGAGAACGGAGCTGTTATTCAGAATATGTGGTATGTCATCCGCAGAAACATAACCTTTATAATCCATATAGTCTGCGATACCATATTCATCCACTAAAGGTAAAATAGTATCCCAGGAGGCTTTATCCATAAACCATTGTACCCGAAAATCAGCAGGCTGAATAAGATGTTCATCTGCAAGTTCTTGTATAGCCTGGAAAAGAACGCGCGGATCACGTGTCGCCAGACTCACTAAGCGACCGGTATAGACAATCCGGAATTCCGGTGTTTTAATTGTTTCTGGATAAAACAATTCCGGATCGTAGCCATTATAAATCAGCCGGACATCCGAATTATATTGCCGCATCATTTCCACATGCCAGGGAGAAACGGTCGTTATACAATTTGCTTCCCTTAGCGCTTTATTCCTCTTTTTCAGCCATCTTTTCGTTAAAAGAGACGTAATTTTTCTATCTATACAGGGTAATAGCTGTACAGGATGAGCGATATATTCGTTTGACGCATATTGTTCTATAATATCCCGCGTATCCGCAACAAAAGGCAAATGATATTTTCCCGCGATTTTCTGTGCTACGGGTAACGGAAAAGTCCGGTAGACACTGCATAATACGCCAATAAACTGATTCTTTTCGACAATCCCTTTTACTACCTTAAGCATCTTCTTCTCTTTATAATTAAAGAAGAAATCCAACAATTGTATAGCCGTCCACTCCAAACGTTTCAGGAAACGATTTTTTGCCCGGTAATAGTTAACGTAAGTCACCTCTGCATAACCGGTAAGAAAAGAATACATATCCTCATCAATCTGTTCTGTTACAACTATCGGCTCCCAACCCGCTTTCCGAAGATATTTGCACAAATACCCCATACGCGGGGCAAATGCCGGAGGAAACATATCGCAGATAATTAATAACTTCATTCCGTTTTCAAATCTTCAAGGAGTTGAACATACAATGTACGTAGCCATGGGGTTGTCGCCAATTCGGAGACAGTATCATTATGCCATAACAAAACAAGCTCTCCATTCATTCGTGCTACCTGTCGGATTAAGTTGCGGCAATAGGCCAGAGCCGATTCATAATCCATGTGCATATATTTTTCTTCGCTTAAAGTCACATCCATAATTGTCAGCGGATGCAAAACAAGTGGAGTAAAACGTTTGGTTACAGGATTGATCCAGTGAACACGGCGGGAAGTACCTAAACGAAAACCGGCAACATCGGCATAACCCATACTGAAATCATGTTTTATTCCGGCTTTCCACAGCCATTCCATATCTTCAGGCTCACGTGAGGAGAGGTAATGATGACGATTACATAGCAACTTTCGGCCACTAGCCTTTTTTAACATAGCGCATTCTTTTTCAATCAATCCCGGATTTTTTCCGGCTTCATAGCTGCTATGAAGTCCTATCACAAACCAATTTTCTTTACACAAAGTTATTAACGCTTGTACCTCTGCCGCATACAGATTATAATAAGGTCTATCCGGCTTTGCTCTTTTCTTTCCACTTTTGAAAAAATAGATCGAATTGATATTTCTTTTTGGCCATTTGTTTTGTAAATCCACATCCTGCTTCATTAGCCATGGAAAGGTATAATAAGGATCATCGGTCAACGGGCCCCGATAGATTTTCATGGCGGATTTAAAACCTATTCCTTTAATCGTTTCCCGGATAACATGGCGGAGTGAACGGCAAAAGAAAGGCGCATCTACGTCATGCGTCAACCAAATTTTTCTGATCTCCGGTGGAGATTCAACTACCTGAACACCTGCCTGCCTCAACCATTCCCGCAGTAAAACACCATATTCATCAACGATAGGTCGATCCAGAAATCCGGCCCGATAAGGAAGAGATTCTTTTCCCGGGAAACGCCCATGTTCATCTCGTTTCTCCCGACAACAAATTTCTTCATAACGGGTAAGCAGAAAATAGGCACTGGCAATAATATCGGCATGAACAACTAAGGTATCATTAACCCATTCCACTTCAGGTTTTCCGAAAAACAACGGAACCCCTTCTATCTCCTGAAGAGGCAAAGCAGGTATGGATGCCTCTGTTCCATAAGTCTCTGCTTTAAAAAAACCGGAAGGAACTATAATAACTTTGCAATGGGGGTACAATTCAGGTCTATTGGTATATCCGACCAAATTAGATAGCGATGGCGCTTTTTTATTATTAATAAGGAACTTGATAATATAATCTATTACCTTTCTCATGCTGTTTATTGCTTTTGAATCTTCATACGGATTCTATGTAATAAACTCATTTTTCCTTTGGATATTGTAAAGTAAGGAGTTTGAACAGCACCAAACTCACGGAAGAAACGTTCCACTCCTGGAATCATCGAACCCTCAAAGTCAAAACAATCCGTATAGGCGCTAACAGCCTGAATGGCTTCCCACATAACCAGACTATGCGCACCGGAGTCACGTAAAGCCGGATCACCTCCCCCGGCTATATAATAAGCAGAACTATCCTGCCAGACGACAAAAACAACAGCATGTAATTGGCCTTTTTCATCATAACCGCCCCAAAGATCACCCTGACCACGTTCACGACTAACCGCAATTAGTTGTTCCAGAATCTTTGCATTTGGCGTTTTTAGTTGTTGACGTTCAAACGTTTTAGTATAAATCCGCATGAAATCCTCCACAGAAATCCCACGCTTCACCCCTATCTTGTTCTTTTCTCCGGCCTTATTAATATTACGGCGGATATTTGAAGACATGTGTTCCCACAAAACCGTCGGTTCACTTATATCCGGCAACAGGTAAGTATAACGTGTCATTTGCTTATAACCTTTCCAATAAAAAGGCAACCAATCGGTAAAAGAATGATGGAAATTCTGAAGAAAAAAAGAGGTTCCTGATAGTTTTTCAATAAGGCTGTTACATATCGTTTGCCGTTCTGTTAAGGCGGAAGTATATTTTGTATCGGCAGAAAATGGAGCAAACCATACCCCCATCGTTTGGGTATAAGGCGGCATTGTTATACCCTTCCTCAATGGACTGTAGATCGGCATTGCAGCCTGAATCCTACCCTTCTCCTCCACCAACAAAACCGTCCAGTTATCCACCCCGCAAACCGTATCCAGCCACCAGCTACGAGAATAAACAGGAATCGTACTTTCCGTTTCACAAAGAGCTATATATTTTTCTTTATCAGTGGATTTCATGCACAAATATAAAGAAAAAACCGGCAAAGATGTGCATAACAATCATTGCCGGTTTTCTGATGTATTGATTTTATTGTTTTAAAGCCTCATAAATAGCGGCTGATATTTCCTCCGCCAGTTCCGGATTATCGCTGATACACTGCTTTGCGGCATCGCGTCCCTGTCCCAGCTTTGAATCATTATAGCTATACCATGAACCACTCTTTTTAATAATATTCAATTCCGCTGCCAAATCAACAATTTCTCCAACCTGCGAAATTCCTTCGCCAAACATAATATCAAATTCGGCTTTACGGAATGGTGGTGCCACTTTATTCTTCACAACCTTCACGCGTACCTGATTCCCTTTTACTTCATCACCGTCTTTCAACTGACCGATACGACGAATATCCAAACGAACCGAGGCATAGAACTTCAACGCATTACCTCCGGTTGTTGTTTCCGGATTACCAAACATAACACCAATCTTCTCACGTAACTGATTGATGAAAATACACGTTGTATTCGTTTTGTTGATCGCAGCCGTAAGTTTACGCAAAGCCTGCGACATCAAACGAGCCTGCAATCCCATCTTGCTCTCTCCCATCTCTCCTTCCAGTTCCGCTTTCGGAGTCAATGCCGCAACAGAGTCAATTACAACGATATCCACGGCTGAAGAGCGAATCAGTTGTTCTGCAATCTCTAACGCCTGCTCACCACTATCCGGTTGTGAGATCCAAAGGTTTTCAATATCAATCCCTAATTTCTCGGCATAAAAACGGTCAAAAGCATGTTCGGCATCAATAAAGGCAGCAATACCACCCATTTTCTGCGCTTCGGCAATTGCATGAAGAGCTAAAGTCGTTTTACCGGAAGACTCCGGTCCGTAAATTTCAATCACGCGGCCACGAGGATAGCCACCTACGCCTAATGCGGCATTCAGTGCTATAGAACCGGTAGGAATCACATCCACCTCTTCCACAATTTCGTCACCCAGCTTCATGATCGAACCTTTTCCGAAATTCTTTTCTATCTTTTCAGTAGCTGCGCGTAATGCTTTTAGTTTTTCTGCATTTACCGACGGTTTGCCTGTGGCTTCCGCATTCTTCATTTCTTCTTTCGCCATTGTTTTACTTTTTTAAAATAATTATTTAGTTAAGATTTGATTTGCATGGTCCTTAGTCTTTACATCCTTCGGACCAATAATTCTTTCGATTATTCCATCTTCATTAATAATAAAGGTTGTACGCATCGTACCCATGTATTTACGTCCGTACATACTTTTTTCCGCCCAAACGCCAAACTGTTCCTGCAGGGCAGTATCCGTATCAGCAATCAAATTAAAAGGCAGGTCATGTTTAGCGATAAAATTCTGGTGCGATTTCGCACTGTCTTTACTTACACCGACCACTTCATATCCCGCTTTACGCAATTCCGAATAACCATCCCGCAAACTACAAGCTTCTGCTGTGCATCCGGTCGTATTATCTTTCGGATAAAAATAAAGCGCCAATTTCTTCCCTTTGAAATCACTTAGTTTTATTTCCCTGCCAGACTGATCTTTTCCCAATACTTCAGGGGCTTTATCTCCTATTTCCATATGGATTATAACTGCTTTTTCGTTAAAACCAAGACATCCTGAAAATCCAGTGCCTCCGGATTGTTCGACCAGGCGCCATACGAACACATCTCTACCTCCAGTCCATGCTTATTCAACAACATCTCAAGATACTGCTCCTCAAAAGCAATATTAGCCTCTTTGACTTTTTTATCCATTAAACTATAGCCTTCAAAAGCGTGTTTAAAATCAAACCTCGTTTCATTCAGAGCTATTTTCCGCTTTATTTCGGCGTTTAACAAGAAAAAAGTTGCCAGACATTTCCCATCCCTCTTCATTACCCGGGCAATTTGCCCTAAATAATTATCCACATCCGAGGGCATCATATGCGTAAAAACAGAAGTCAGGACAATGCAATCAAACATATCCGCTTCATACGGAAAGACAAAATCCTTTGCCTCATCGGCTGTTTTCAGGTTATACAGATCATTCTTCAAGTCGATATGCTTAAATCTGAAATTAGCATACCGGGAAGATATCTTCGCCCGACACCAGTCGATCCCTTTTTTTACAATATCAAAGCCATCATAGGAACCCTGTCCGTTTAAATAAGCAGTCAGCGGAATAGCCAATCGTCCTATGCCGCATCCCACATCCAACACCCGGCTCTCCGGTTTCAGTCCCGTATATTTCTTCAAAAGATCCAGCAAATGCAAACCTTGTTGTTCAAAATCACCGGACCCGATAAAAATCATGCCTCGGGGAGGAATCATACTGCCGCGTTTACGCGTCACCCCCTCATACAAGTCTATCGGAGCATAATAAATTCGTCTCGCTAAAAACCGCAATGAAGGAGATAATGCATAATAAAAACTTCGCAGTACACCCATTTACAGTTCCAGATCAACATTAAATAATTCATGCCAAGGCAACCCCTGTACATTCAATTGCGCCATGAACGGATCCGGATCAAATTCCTCCACATTCCATACGCCCGGTTTTCGCCAAACGCCTTCCAAGAATAATTTCGAACCAATCATGGCCGGCACACCGGTCGTGTAACTTACCGCTTGCGCACCTGTCTCTTTATAGGCAGCCTCATGACTACAATTATTATACACATAATAGGTCAATTCCTTTCCATCTTTCTGACCACGAATCCGACAGCCAATAGATGTTTCACCCGTATAATTCTCACCCAGATTACCCGGATCCGGCAACACAGCCTTCAGGAATTGTATCGGTACAATCTCCACACCATTATACAGAATAGGATCGATACGGTCCATTCCGATATTCTGTATCACCCGCAGATGCGTCAGATACTCCTGACCAAAAGTCATCCAGAAACGTGCCCGTTTCAATGTCGGATAATTTTTCACCAGACTTTCCAACTCTTCATGATACATCAGATAAGACTCTTTCGGCCCCACATTTGGGTAATTCAACGGTTGGTGTACGGATAACGGATCTGTCTCTTTCCACTCCCCGTTTTCCCAATATTTTCCTCGTTGTGTAATCTCACGGATATTAATTTCCGGATTAAAATTCGTTGCAAACGCCTTATGATGATCGCCGGCATTACAATCCACAATGTCCAGATATTCAAGCGTATCAAAATGATGTTTGGCCGCATAAGCCGTAAACACACCCGTTACGCCCGGATCAAAACCACAGCCCAAAATAGCTGTTAAACCAGCCTTTTCAAACTTATCTTTATAAGCCCATTGCCAGCTATACTGATATTTCGCTTCATCCAAAGGTTCATAGTTGGCCGTATCCAGATAGCTCACACCATATTCCAGGCAAGCATCCATGATAGAAAGGTCTTGATAAGGCAACGCCAGATTCACCACCAGTTCCGGTTTATAAGACTCAAACAGGGCTACCAGTTCCTTTACATTATCAGCATCCACCTGTGCTGTCTGGATATTACTGTATCCCTGAGCAATTTTATCGGCTTTACTTTTTGTGCGCGTAGCAATCATGATGTCTGTAAAAACATCGGCATTCATCGCCATTTTTTTCACTGCCACTGTACTCACACCTCCGGCGCCGATCACTAAAACTCTACTCATTTATCCTATATCAATTAATTGGTTACTATATACGTCGATAAATTCTGAGAAGCAGCTTTGAGTTTTATGAGAAAATATTCTTACTTATTATTGGGCTTCTTCAGCCTTCTTTTTCGCTTATCTACACTTTTGCTTTTAGTCACATAGCTCGCTATGCTCCAAAAAACAAAAGCACAACTAAGTAAAAAATAAGACAAAATAAGCTCCAAATAAAATTCAAAGCAACTTCCAAAAATCAAGGAACAAATATAAGATTATTATTTCAAATAACAGAAGATGAAAAGCACCAAAACTATCCGCAGATTTCCGAAGAATCCGAATGAGCAAATTGTCAGAATTTACAAAATGTCAATTTTGACCCTTCCAGAATGCGCTGTACGAAACCAACCCGATCCCCGGTCCGAAAAAACGCCTGTTTTTGGCCGTTGGAAAAAATACACTTTATCAGAGATATCAACAATACACTGACAAAACGATCCCCAAACTAAAAATCATTGCGATGT
>JAJDIA010000077.1 GCA_030266465.1 Parabacteroides sp. OttesenSCG-928-G21
AAATAATAAATGAAGTTTTATTTTTTCGTATAAAAATCAATGAACCAGAAAGACTTTCTTAAATTGTTTTGTCTGACCATTCGGATGGTAGAATTCTATATATAAAATATAAATTCCTGTTTTTAACCGGCTTCCATTATTCCCAATACCATTCCACAGAAGTGCACCATTTGTTCCTAACAACTCATGATTAGCGATTTCGGCTACGCGCATACCTGACATATTGTATATCCATGCCCGGCAATTATATCCGGCTTCATTTAAATAATATGAAATAAGGTATTCGTCTGTTTCTTTGTTATATAGGGGAGCATCTATGTGGGTCGTATTACTATTCCCCTTTTTTTGAGAATTAGAATATCCAGGAGTTCCAAAACCTGAATAAGAAGAGGCGGATGACCAATTGGCCGGATCATTACTTTCTCCTTGCGGATCAATACGCTCTAAAGCTACCCCCTTGTGGTCTTTTATTCCCGGAGAATGCCATTTAGAGGAGTAAGAAACCTCGTCGATGACTGTTCCGTCAGAGGTCCGATATAATACTAATGTCGATGTCGTATTGGCTAAAACAGGTAGTTTCACTTCGTATATATTTTTGTCTGAAACCTGATCGTAAAACCCAATAACACCCTCTTTATTACGTGTTAATACAACATAGCCCTCTTCCGGGACAGTGGCTTTTATAGCATGCAATGAAGCCGCCGAGTAGAATGAACCATCTTGCTTTCTTATAGCGACTGATAAGTCGGAAAGCGGCAAGGATTGTCCGGAACGATTATACAATTCAGCATATTCACTCCCTCCTGTAAATGGATCGGGAAGAATTTCATTCCATACCAGCATTTTGGGTTCAACAGGTTCATTTTCGATTTCATCAACTTCTTCAATAGACGAGTTTAAGCTTCCGGGGGTTCCTCCGCGTTTATCGGTAGAAAGATACCAGTCATCCCCGTTTCGTTCCCATGAAATGCCACTTTTAGCTTTCGGATAATACATCCGGTCTATTTCATATCCACCCGGATCGGCCAACGCTAATCCTTTTCCTCCATTGGCCAACTGCATAGGAAATTGAGATAAAGGCATTTGTAGTCCATTGTTATCTATATGGATATTGCGTCCGGCCCGATAAAGCACCATATATCCGTTTGCCGGAAGCACCTGATCGCTTAATAAAGTCTCCTTAGTATCATATATAAATTTCCAGTTTTTTAATGAAATAGGAGAGGGTGTCGTGTTGTGTAATTCTACATATTCTGTTTGGGGTAATTGTGTTAAACCGTTTGGATCAGCCATAACTTCATTGATGATAACTGAACCATAATCGTATGTAATTTCGGTTGTTTCAGTGATTTCATTTTCTGAATGTCCAAGTATAGAAGTAAACGTTTGATTTCCGGAATTTTCATTTCCATTGTCATCATAAAGGTCAGCCCAATATACAGTATATCTATTTCCTTTAATCAGTGGTTGTTGCCATGAGAGCAAAATAACTTTTCGGGAAAGTTCATCAATCATAATATCTTCAATGTCTCCAATCTGGGAAAGGTGGAACAGAAAACCAGAATTTTCTTCATTAATTGCCCGGTTAAAACGAAGTGTCAGACTTTGTGCAGATACTTCATTCAGCTGAAGGAGGTATAATCCCTCTTCTTCTTTTTCATCTTCTTTTTCTGTCTCGAAGCGGGCAATATGTACATTTCCGAACGTTTTACTTTTGCTGTTGCTTGCGGTATACTTTGAATGAAGCATAAAGTAACCGACAGGTAAATCAGTGGGGAAAATACATTGTCCTTCTTTTATGAAATCCGAATCGGAAGGGAGTTTACTGTATAAGGTGAGTTTTCTGTTTTCATCTACAGTAGCTTTTAGTTGTATTTCTACGGGGCCGTCTGGCAGATTACGACCTTCAAATATCACTTCCATTTTTTCTCCATCAGATTGATGATAGAGGGATATATTATTTTTTGTATATCCTATGCGTACTACTATAGCATGGCCCGGATTTACGGCATTTGGCTGCTCACTCCACAAATAAATTCGTACAAAATTATATGCGGTTCCTGTATTACTGCTTTTTAAAAGAAGGCTCCATTCATTATTAATAAAAGGGTTATCCCGAAGGTAAAGAGTAGCCTCACTGGAAACCTGTTGAGCGTTAAGCTGAATAATACCATTTTCTTCAATAGCATATTTATTCAGATCACCTTGCCAGAGGTAAGAGGTGTGTTCTTTTAAAACAGGGAAGTTGCTGATGAGTTGACCGTGGATACAAAATGAAAGCAAAAAGGCGATAAAAAACAATAAATGTTTCATAATTACAAGGTTTTTGGATAAAATTCTTATCTTTGCGCGCTGATTCTATCTGAAAGGTAAAATCCTTAACGCGATTGATCAGCAAAGATAGCTTATTTTTATAATCATCAAACTAATTTGTGCTCAAAATGAAAGTAGCAATTGTTGGAGTAAGTGGAGCTGTAGGACAAGAGTTCCTACGCGTACTTGACGAGAGAAACTTCCCGATGGATGAGTTGGTGCTTTTTGGCTCATCCCGTAGTGCCGGACGTGTTTATAACTTCCGTGGTAAACAGTATACCGTTAAGGAACTGAAACATAATGATGATTTCAAGGATATCGATATTGCCTTTACATCAGCCGGTGGTGGAACTTCTATTGAATTTGCAGAGACAATTACGAAATATGGAGCTGTAATGATTGATAACTCCAGTGCGTTCCGTATGGACAACGATGTCCCTTTGGTAGTACCTGAAGTGAACGCCGAAGATGCACTGGTACGTCCACGTGGTATTATCGCCAATCCGAATTGCACAACCATACAAATGGTAGTTGCATTGAAAGCGATAGAAAACATATCACATATCAAACGTGTACATGTTTCTACTTATCAAGCTGCCAGTGGCGCCGGAGCTACTGCCATGGCAGAATTGATCAAGCAATATGAACAAATCCTTAAAGGTGAAGAGCCTACAGTTGAAAAATTTGCTTATCAATTGGCATATAATCTAATCCCACAGGTTGATGCCTTTACGGATAACGGTTATACAAAAGAAGAGATGAAAATGTATAACGAAACACGTAAGATTATGCATTCGGATATCGAAGTAAGTGCAACTTGCATTCGTGTACCTGTAATGCGCGCACATAGTGAAGCTACCTGGGTAGAAACCGAACGTCCGATTAGCGTAGAAGAAGCGCGTGAGGCTTTTTCCACAGCCGATGGTATTATTCTGCAAGATGAGCCGTCAAAGAAAGATTATCCTATGCCTCTTTTTGTAGCGGATAAGGAACCGGTATATGTAGGGCGTATTCGTAAAGATATTAGCAATCCTAATGGATTAACCTTTTGGACAGTCAGCGATCAAATCAAAAAGGGGGCTGCACTGAATGCCGTACAAATTGCTGAATACCTGATTAAGGTAGGCAATGTAAAATAAATCCTTTATTGCTTTTCAGGAGGCTGTTGTGAAATATTACTGATCAGGTTTAATTTCCCACAGCCTCCTGAATTATTTTTTACTATGACATTAATCAAAACATATGATTTCGAAACCCATTTCAAACGCCATTATCGTCCGTTATGCCTCTATGCTATGCGTTATGTTGAACAATTAGATGATGCAGAGGATATTGTTCAGCAGGCATTTGCTGATGTTTGGGCGAAAAACAAAGACAATCAAACTATTATTAATTTGAAAGCCTATTTATACCAAACCGTACGAAACCGTTCCCTCTCTTTTATAGCTGAGTCTCCTCACCTTCGTTGTGCCGAATCATTAGAAGACATTGAGGATATTTCCGAGGATGAAAAAATGCTCAGGGCTGAACGTGATGCCCGTTTATGGACAGCTATAGATAAACTACCGTCCGAACGCCGGAAAATTTTTCTTCTTTCTAAACGCGACGGCTTAAAATATCAGGAAATAGCGGAAGAGTTAAATATTTCTGTTAAAACCGTCGAAAACCAGATGAGCAAAGCATTAAAGACACTTCGAGAAACGGCCATTCGTATTTATCTGTTTTTTTTCGGATAATAGAATAGGGGTATTTTAGGAATTTCTGTCTTAGCAGTAAAATCAAACCAATATTCTATTTTAAATTGATAAAAAATGAAAAAGAAATTATGTTTATTATTGTTGATGATGAGTGGGGTACTATCTGTATCCGCACAGTTTTATGTTACTCCGGAAATAGGAATAACAGCTTTCAAAGACCGTACTTCGCTTAATGAACGTTGGAACGCTGGCTGGAAAGCAGGGGCTGCTATGGAATATCAGTTTAAATCTGGAGCTTTCGCCCTTCAGTCAGGATTATATTATGCAAACCGGGCAACAGATTTTCACAATTATCCGTATCTGGATACACATGATCAAAAAATATATGATTCTTTCGGTGACTCCAACAATCATTATCTGCAAATTCCTTTACTGGCTAAATTTAACTGGCAATTGACCGATAAAATTCGCATGAATGTAGCGATAGGTCCTTATGTCGGTCTCTCTTTAAGTAATACAGGGAAAGGAAAGACCATAAGAGTAAGCTATGATGAATTGGAGCCGGGCTACTACTGGATAGGAGCCGGATACTACTATTATGGCTATGCTAATAATTACGGACAGGGGGTTTCTCCCGGTCTGGAGGAATATAAAATGTTATCTTATACGCACGATACTCCTAAACGGAAGAATGATTGGGGAATGATGGGAAGAATAGGTTTTGAAGTGGATAAAGTCACCATTGGAGTTACATATGATCTGACTTTCCGGGATGGCGATGTTTTGAGCGATTTCCATGTAGAACACCATACTTTTGGTCTGTCGGTTGGGTATAAATTAAAAATAGGTAAGTAATATTTCTTATGCAAGACAGCACTAAAGATAAACAACGGTTAGAATCACGTTTTGTACTTCGCAGATATCGTGAAGGGAAACTTAATTCTGATAAAGCGTGGAAACAATTTGTAGAAAAAGAAGGCATTCATCGTTCACTCCCATTGCATCGTTATTTTACAAGTGCTGCAGCAGTATTGCTCTTGCTGATAGGAATAGGCTCTTTTTATATGATAGAAAAGCGCCGGCCGGAGTGGGTAGTTATTTCAACAGAAATGGAACAACGAAAGGACATTTATATGCCCGACAATACATTGATTACGCTGGCAGCTCATTCACAGCTGCGGTATGACAATAAATCGTATGGAAAAAAACGGCGTGCCGTGGAGTTGACAGGGAAAGCATTCTTTGAAGTGAAAGCTGATGAAACACGCCCTTTTTCCGTACGAACCAATACTACTGAAACAACGGTATTAGGAACGGCATTTCAACTGAAAGAAGAAAATGACACTACTTCTCTTTTTGTGGAAAACGGGAAGGTCTCTTTTATAGGGTTAGCAGACATGCAAATTCTGACAGCAGGCATGTCAGCTTTCTATGTAAAAGATCGGGAGAAGATTCATTTGAATGAGAATAATGTACAATCAGCCAATGTATCAGCGTGGAAAACCGGGCAACTTATTTTCCAGGAGACCCCGCTCAATCAGGTTATTCATGATCTGAGTGATTATTACCAAGTGAATATTATTAATACTTCATCTATTTCTGAGGTACTTAACCTTACGGCTACATTTACGGATACGCCTTTAGGTGAAATCTTATTTATCATCAATCAAACCCTGGATACCAATCTTTCGGTAAATCCGGATATTAAATAAACTATATTTTGAGACACTATATATTCTTTATTATTACAGGCACTATTTTATTGTCTGTATTCCCGAACGCTGTACAAGCACAGGAAAACCGCTTGTCTGTGGTTGCAATTACTCTCAATATGCGTGAAGTCCCTTTATTGAAAGTATTGGCAGAAATTGAAAAGCAGGCAGATGTACGTTTTACTTATGAATCATCTTTACTTTCAAACATTCCTCCGGTTTCATTTTCGGCTCAATCAGAATCTTTGGATAGTTGCTTAAAACGACTTTTCGCAGGATTACCCTTGTTATATCAACAGAATGGGCGTTATATTATTCTTAAACGAAAACCCAGACAAGTAACCATCAGTGGTTTTGTTCGGGATAAAGCCTCTTCGGAATCTTTGATAGGAGCTTCTGTGTACGAAATAAGTTCCCGGCGTGGAACAGCAGCTAATAATTATGGTTTTTTCAGTGTCCGGCTTAATCCGGGAGATATAACATTACAAGCATCTTATGTTGGTTATTCTAGTCAGGAGCTTTATTTCAATCAATTAGATCGTGATACGACATTAATTATTGAGCTGGAATCAAATGTGGCATTACAGGAGATTGTCATATTTGCTTCTGAACGTGAACGCCAACAGGTAATGACCTCTAAAATGGGAGCGTTGGAAATAAATCAAAAGACCATACAAACAGCCCCAACTATGTTTGGGGAAGCTGATATCATAAAAACTTTACAACTCACGCCCGGTGTATCTGTGGGAACAGAAGGTTTTACGGGCATGTATGTCCGTGGCGGAGAAGTGGATGAGAATCTTTTTTTAATTGATGGGAATCCGGTATATCAAATAAGCCATATCGGAGGGTTGTTTTCTGCTTTTAACGCTGAAGCTATTCGTGGGATGGAATTCTTTAAAGGAGGTTTTCCTGCACGTTACGGCGGACGTCTTTCTTCCGTGGTAGATGTCCATACGAAAGAAGGAAATATGAGAGAATTTCATGGCAGTGCTTCTATCGGACTTATTTCAGGGAACGTGAGTCTGGAAGGACCAATCGTGAAAGATAGAACTTCTTTTATGATAGCCATACGCCGGACTTGGCTGGATGCGCTTACTATTCCCGCTATTGCTGTTGTTAATCATTATACAAAAAAAGATGGGGATAAGGCAAGGGGCCGTTATGCTTTTCATGATTTAAACCTGAAATTAGATCATCGTTTTAATGATCGGAGTAAATTGTTTTTCAGCCTTTATAATGGTAAAGATGTATTAAAAGGAGGAAACAAGTCCTTTGAACCGGATAAAACGGCAACTCCTTTTACGGATGATATCCATGCTTCTTTAGATTGGGGTAATCTTTTGGCAACGGCGGGTTGGACATATGTCTTTAATAATAAGCTTTTCGGTAAACTATCCGGTGTTTTTACCCAATATCGTTCCTCTATAAAACAAAAACAGGAATATGTATATGGAGAAAAAGGTTCTGAAGAGTATGAAGAGTCTTATAATGAGACATCCAATGTGACGGGAATTACCGATTTTGGGATACGGGCATCTTTTGATTATTTGCCATCACCTTCACATCATATTCGTTTTGGAGGAGATGCTATGATGCATCGTTTCAAACCGGAATATGGACAGACAAAATCCTTTGACTCGCATGAAAATGACACGACGGAGATAGGTGCTATTTTTGCCAATGAACTACTGTGGGGACGTGAGTTCTCTGTTTTTGCAGAGGATGATTGGGACATATCTCCTTCTTTGCGTGTGAATGCAGGGCTACGGGTTTCGCTGTTTAATATTGATAAAACAATCTATTCTTCGTTGGAACCTCGTATGTCTGTGCGTTGGCTCTTAAAAGATAATCTTAGCTTAAAAGCCTCTTATGCCCGGATGAACCAATATGTGCATTTGGTCAGTGAGAATTTTATTAATTTACCTACCGACTCCTGGATGCCGATCACTGCCCGTTTAAAACCAATGGAAAGTGACCAATTATCATTAGGCGCTTATTATACACTAAAAGGATATGAATTTTCTTTAGAAGGTTATTACAAAAAAATGAACAATGTACTGGAATATCGAGATGGTTATTCGTTTCTTCCGACATTTTCTTCCTGGGAGGACAAGTTGACTGCCGGAGAAGGGAGATCCTACGGTGGAGAAATAATGATTCGGAAACAAACCGGAAAAACAACCGGATGGATAGGGTATACACTTTCCTGGGCGGATCGTAAATTTGATGAAATTAATGAGGGGAAACGCTTCCCGTCGAAATATGATAACCGTCACAAGTTAAATCTTGTCGTATCACATAAATTATCCGATAAAGTAGAACTTACCGGTAGCTGGACGTTTGCTTCCGGAAATCGTGTCACTCTTCCTCTTGAAAGCTATGAAGGATCGTACGATATTCATGCAGGAAAACGTGTTGCACAATATGAATCTCTTGACTATGTTAAAGACCGCAATAATTACCAGCTTCCGGCATATCATCGCTTAGATCTCGGTATTAATATTTATCGTCCGAAAAAAAGCGGGAATATGGGAATTTGGAATGTAAGTATTTATAATGTCTATAGTCGTATGAATCCGTTTATGATACGTAGAACAACAAAAGAAATTAAAAATCCGAGTGCCACTTCTCCGTATGTAGAAACAATCTCTGTCCCTTGTTTTAAAACTACTGGGATAATGCCTATCATTCCTTCT
>JAJDIA010000078.1 GCA_030266465.1 Parabacteroides sp. OttesenSCG-928-G21
ATTTTGCCATTTTTTTATTACGGAGTATTTTAAAAAAAGTTTTTTGCTTCTCTTTTCTTAGGAAACAGGAAAAACAGGCCTGTGAAATCTTATCACATCTGAATAGCTCTTAAAAAATGTATAAATGACAGTATTTTTTTCGTTGCGTTTGTTTTAATAGTAAATTTGTGGGTTCATTCATTAAAATAAGGTATGGATAAGGAGAGGAAGGTAGAGAAAGACATAAATAAAACGGCCATTTTAATCGTTGCTGTTATCGTCCTGGTTTTGGTAATAGGAGGTGGACTTTATTATATCCTTCATCAGCAACGGCAAATGGATGAACTGGTTCAGGGATATGAACTGGATAAGGAGATGTTGTCGGATGAGTACAACGAACTCTCCCTGCAATATGAAGGGTATAAATTCTCTGTCAGTAATGATTCTCTTGTTGCCCTCCTGACTACGGAACAGGCAAAAGTACAACGCTTGCAGGAAGAGTTGCGTACGGTAAGGGCTACGGATACCCAGCGGATCAACGAATTGAAAAAAGAATTAGAGACCCTGCGGAATATTATGCGGGATTTTGTTATTCAAATAGATTCACTTAATCGTGAGAACGAACAATTAAAAACAGAAAACAAACAAGTGGTGGCGCAGTATCGTCGTGCTACTAATGAAGCTGCCAACCTGCAACGGGAGAAAGAAGAATTAACAGAACGTGTAACAATGGCCAGTCGTCTGGATGCGACGGCTATTTCAGTGATTCCCACTAACAAAAGAGGGAAAGAGGTGAAACGAATCCGCCAAATGGAACAGCTTGTTGTGAATTTTAGTATAGCCAAAAATATTACTGCTCCCGTAGGCGAGAAAACGATTTATGTCCGTATCATGAAACCTGATGACGATGTGTTGGCAAAAAGCCGTTCGGATGTATTCTCCTTTGAAGGGAAAGATATCAATTATTCCATGAAACGGACAATTGAATATGATGGTGAAGAAACGCCTCTTACACTTTATTGGGACATAGAGGAATTTCTTTCTCCGGGGACCTATCTGCTCGATGTTTTTGCGGACGGCAATCATATCGGTCGGAAATCTTTCGCACTTAGTCAATAATCATTTTTTTATTAAGAACAGGGTGTTAAAATTTTTATTTTAACCGAGTTATCATTTTTTTATTTTTCACCTTCGGTGTGATTGTTTCTGCATATTTCTAGTATGTTTAGGATAAATCAGAAAAATGAAAACAAATAAACATAAAAGGTTGTTTCTTGTATAGGGAATAAGAACCTGTTGTATATAGTCTTAATGAAGGTTTTGTTGGTAACGACGAATAAAGAATTTAAACAATGAAGCGAATAATCGTAGTATTAAGTTGTATGTTGAGTGTAGTGTCTTTGCATGCACAAAAAACAGTATCCTTAGAAGAATGTCGTAATCTGGCTATTCAAAATAACAAAGAACTGCAAATTTCCGGCGAGAAAATAAAAATGGCTGATTATGAACGCAAAGCGGCGATCACAAAATATTTTCCGCAACTCTCGGCAATGGGTGGTTATCTATGGAATCAGAAGGATATCAATCTGATTGATTTCGGGCAATTGGGAGCTATCGGGCAGATTTTACCGACCAGTGTCAAAGATCATTTTCGTCTGGATATAGAAAATATATGGATAGGGAATGTCTCTCTGGTACAGCCTGTTTTTATGGGCGGGAAAATCATTGCTTATAATCAGATCACCGAATATGCCCGTCAATTAGCGGAGTCCATGAATGATATGCAACTACAGGATGTGATTTATCAGACGGATGAAACGTATTGGCAGGTTATATCATTAGTTCATAAAAAGAGTTTGGCGGATGCTTATGTCGATTTACTCCGTAAGATGGATCGTGACGTGACGGAAATGATTAATGAAGGTGTGGCAACATATGCCGATGGCCTTTCGGTAAAGGTGAAGTTGAATGAGGCGGAAATAGCACAGGTTAAAGTTGATAATGGTCTGGCGTTATCCCGAATGTTACTGGCTCAGATTTGTGGTTTGCCATTAGACGAACCTGTGACGCTGGCTGATGAAGGATTGGATAATTATCCTGTTCAATCAAAGACGGTTATGGCAGATATGAATGAGGCTTTTGCCAACCGGAACGAACTGCGTAGTTTGGATCTGGCAACTAAAATATATGAGAAACAGGAAAATATAGTATTGGCAGATATGTTGCCCAATGTGGCATTATCGGCCAATTATTTAGTAACCAATCCAAACGCTTTTAACGGCTTCAAGAATGATTTTGCCGGAATGTTTAATGTCGGTGTCATGTTGAAGGTGCCTATTTCAGGTTGGTGGGAAGGTTCGTATAAACGTAACTCGGCCAAAGCGGAGACTTTTATAAAACGTCTGGAATGGGAAGATGCGCGCGAAAAGATAGAACTTCAGGTAAATCAGTCTGTATATAAGGTGAATGAGGCACAAAAACAGTTGGTTGCCACCACACGTAATATGGAAAGTGCGGATGAGAATTTACGTATAGCTACATTAGGATTTGAAGAGGGGATTATCCCTGCCTTGAATTTGATGGAGGCTCAGACGGCCTGGGTTTCTGCAAAGTCCAGTTTGATTGATTCTCAAATCGAAGTGAAACTTACTGATATTTACCTGACAAAGGCTTTGGGTAAGCTATCTGTTAACGAAGAAAAATAACAAAATAAAATAGAGCAACAATGAGCGAAAAGAAGAAATTTACAATCAGTAATATGATGCTGGCTTTCATTACTGTTTTGGTAGTGATAGGGTTGGTTGCATTGACCGGATTTTTCCTGCTTACCCCTCCGGATGACGTTATTATGGGGCAGGCGGAAGCAACAGCAGTTCGTATTTCCGGAAAAGTACCGGGACGCGTAGAGGCTTATCGTGCCGGAGAAGGTGATCAGGTGAAGAAAGGGGATACACTGGTATTCCTGCATACTCCGGAGGTGTATGCCAAATTGCAACAAGCCGAAGCAGCCCGTTTGGCCGCCGAAGCGCAAAGTACAAAAGCACAAAAAGGTGCCCGTACGCAGGAGATTGCCGGAGCGTATGAGTTATGGCAAAAGGCATTGGCCGGAATGGATATCGCGAAAAAATCCTATGATCGTGTACAAAACCTGTATGATAAAGGGGTAATGTCGGCACAAAAACGGGATGAAGCAGAAGCCAATTATAATGCGATGGTCGCTACGGAGCGTGCCGCTCATTCACAATATGAAATGGCTGTCGAAGGTGCTCGTCAGGAGGATAAAGCGGCAGCGGCGGCATTAGTTCGTCAGGCATCCGGAGCTGTAGCGGAGGTAGAATCGTATATCGACGAGAGTGTGTTACTTTCTCCGATTGACGGAGAGATATCAGAACGCTTTCCTCAAATAGGAGAATTGGTAGGTACAGGCGCGCCCATTATGAATGTCGTAGATATGAATGATATGTGGGTGACTTTCAGTATTCGAGAAGATTTGCTGAGCAACATAAAAATAGGTTCTGAACTAAATGCTTTTATTCCGGCATTGGATAATAAAAATATAAAACTGACAGTCTATTATATGAAGGATATGGGCTCGTATGCTGCCTGGAAAGCGACAAAGACTACCGGGCAATATGACTCGAAAACCTTTGAAGTGCGTGCCCGTCCTACGGAGAAAGTGGCTGACCTTCGTCCCGGGATGTCGGTTATTATGAAGAAAAAAGGACACGAAATCTTATGAATCTAAAGCAAGATATGCATGCTATTGGTGCAATAGCCAGGCGGGAGGTGAAACGATTGGTTGAAAAACCGATCTACTTTTTCTGCATGCTCATTGCTCCGGCTATCAGCGTTATCTTCTTTATCTCACTTATGCGGCAAGGATTGCCTACCGATCTTCCGATAGCAGTTGTTGATTTGGATAACTCGGCTACTTCACGAAATCTAATTCGTCAACTGGATGCTTTTGAACAGACGGCTGTTGTCATGCAGACATTGTCTTTTACAGAGGCTCGTCAGGAGATGCAGCGAGGGAAGATCTATGGTATATTTTATATTCCTGCTGACTTTGCTGTGGAAGCTTCAACAGGTAAGCAGCCCCGATTGTCTTTTTATACAAATGCGACTTATCTGATCGGAGCATCATTGCTTTTCCGGGATATGAAAACGATGTCGGTATTGGCCAGTGCGGCTGTTGGTTTACAAACGGGTATGGCACAGGGCTATACCAATGACCAGATTATGGGGCAGCTTCAACCGATTGTTGTTGATACACACGCTATTGGTAATCCATGGCTGAATTATTCGGTCTATTTGAATAATACGATTATACCGGGTATACTGCAACTCTTAATTTTCCTGATAACAGTATTCAGCATCGGAACAGAAATAAAGTTCTCAACTTCCCGCGAATGGCTACAGATGGGACGGCATAATCTGGCCGTAAGTTTGCTTGGGAAATTATTACCTCATACCATTATATTTACTACTGTAGGTTTTATGATATGCGCTGTATTATACGGTTATAATTCATTTCCGTTAAATACAGGTTGGTTGCCTATGCTGACGGCTATGTTTTTATTGGTCATTTCCTCACAGGCTGTAGGTGTATTTATGATCGGTGTATTGCCAACTCTGAGACTTGGCTTGAGTTTTGCCAGTCTTTTCGGAATGCTATCCTTTTCAATTGTAGGTTTTTCTTTTCCTGTTC
Source organism: Parabacteroides sp. OttesenSCG-928-G21 (assembly GCA_030266465.1). Lineage (GTDB taxonomy): Bacteria > Bacteroidota > Bacteroidia > Bacteroidales > Tannerellaceae > JAJDIA01. Next base: position 4,688 of record JAJDIA010000078.1, read on the forward strand.
AGGAAATGCACCCGACTTTACAGGCATTGGCCCAACTATTCCCGCTTCGGCATTATTTTCTGATATATGTTGATCAAGCACTAAACGGACGTGAGCTTTTCTATACCTGGACAGAATATGCGTGGTTACTCGGTTTTCTGATTTTGCCGGTTTTGATCGGACGAAATCTGAAAGATGCATTAATGTATTTCAAATATATTCCTTAAAAGAGATGGATTTGGTATGAAAAAAGAAAATAAGCTGTGGCAGACAATTAAGGAAGGTATAGAAGATACGTTTTTTATCTGGAAAGAGGAACTGAAGCGTGTGTTTCAGGATTCAGGTGTGATGATATTCTTTTTTCTGGTACCACTTGCTTATCCGGTCCTGTATGCTTTCATTTATAATAATGAGGTAGCCAGAGAAGCTAAGATGGTTGTTGTAGACCAGAGCGATTCTTTTTTGAGTCGTGAGTTTATACGTCGCGTGAATGCAACTCCTGATGTGCAGATTGTCGGTGTTTGCTCGGATATGGAAGAGGCGAAGAAAATGGTCGATGAGAAAAAAGCTTATAGTATTCTGCTTTTTCCGAGTGAATTCAGTAAAGACCTACATACCGGTAAGCAGACCACCGTTTCATTATACTGTGATATGAGCGCCCTGCTTTTTTATAAGGCTTTTTTATTGTCTGCGACAGAAGTGTCATTGGATTTAGGGAAAGAGTTTGTTGCCCGCAATAATCCGGCTTCAACAGAAGAGTTACAACAGATCACAATAAATCCAATACCGTATGAATCTGTTACAATATTCAATACACAAAATGGATTTGCCAGTTTTCTGGTTCCGGCAATTCTGATATTGGTGATACAACAGACTTTAATTTTAGGGATTGGAATGCTGGGTGGAACAGCGCGTGAGCGAAACCGTTTTCGTAGTTTAGTGCCTATTAATAAGCATTATGTGGGTACATTGCGTATAGTCTTGGGGAAATCATTGACCTATATCGTTCTTTATGGTGTGGTTTGTTTATGGACATTGGCTATAGTTCCCCGTTTGTTTCATTTACCACAGGTGGGAATTCCGGGAACAGTTTTATTGTTTATTCTACCTTATCTGTTTGCCTGTATTTTCTTGTCAATAACCTTATCAGGGTTGATGAAATCGCGTGAGTCTCCGATGCTTGTTTTTGTGTTTTCCTCTGTAATACTGTTGTTTATTTCAGGTATATCCTGGCCGGAAACGGCTATTCCTGAGTTCTGGCGAATAGTGGGTTATCTGTTCCCTTCAACTCCGGGGATACAAGGATTTGTTCGCATTAGCACATCCGGAGCTACTTTAAATGAAGTGACACATGAATATCAAACCTTATGGTTGCAGGCCGGTGTATACTTTATTACTGCTTGCCTTGTGTATAGAAAGCAAATTATCCGAACACGAAAATTGGTTTCAAAACAACATCGTTTAATGAAACAGCATTTGCAGCAGGTGAGGATATCATCATAATAGCTGTCCAAAAAGCAGCCATCTGCTTCGTTGCTTCCTTTCACTCATTCAGTCACATACTTCAATATGCTTCTTCATAATTGAAACTCAGACGCCTGGCGTCTGACTACTTTTAGAACATCTTTGGAGAAAATAGAAAAGGCTATCTGATTTTATTTTTCAGATAGCCTTTTTTTATTGTTTCATCAGATAGCACTTATTGAACATGAAACTAAAAGCAATAGGCAGAGCCCATGACAAGACTTGATAATTTTTTGATGACAATATTGATTCTTAAGTTTAGATATTTAATCAGATAGTGAAAGCCGAACACAGAGCCAAGCTTATTTGCTTTACGCTTCGCTAAGCAGCTATGCTAAGGCGCATCCTATCTTCTACAAAGATATGGAAAATTGACAGAAGCATGTATTTTTATAGATTTTAACGTTAAAGACATACAATCTGACTGAATTTATTATACTTTTGTAAAAAATCTCAATCTATTTTAATAAATAAATATTATGCAAAACAGACGTGACTTTTTAAAACAAGCCTCATTGTTGGCTGCCGGAGGTATGCTTGCACCTCAATTGTTATCTTCTTGCGGTGGAGGTTCTTCTACTGCTGCTGCCGGAAGCGGAAAACACATTGGTCTTCAACTTTATTCACTTCGTGAAATGGTGAAAGACGATGGCATCGAGAAAGTTATAGAAGCCGTATCTAAAATGGGTTATACTCATGTAGAAGCTGCGAGTTATGATAATGGTTTGGTTTATGGTATGAAACCGGCTGATTTCAAGAAATTGGTGAACGATAATGGTATGAAATGTACCAGTGCTCACGTAAACCAATCTTATTCTAAAGAAAACGAAGCAGAAGTAATGATGTGGTGGGACAAATGTACTGAAGCGCACAATGAATTAGGCGTGAAGTATATGGTTATGCCTATGCTTACTATCAACAATAATACAACAATGGATGATATGAAAAACTATTGCGATTATTTGACAGCTATCGGTTTGAAGACTGCTGCTGCAAGTATCCAATTCGGTTATCATAATCACGCATTTGAATTTGAAACTGTAATTGACGGAAAGATGGTTTATGACATCATGTTGGATACAGTAAGCAAAAACCACGTATTCTTCCAAATGGACGTATATTGGGTAATGATGGGTGGACAAAATCCTGCTAAATACTTGGCAGAACGTCCAAGCCAATTCAAAGCTATCCACATCAAGGATGAAAAAGAAATTGGTGCCAGCGGTTTGATGAACTATCAACCTATCTTCGAACAAATGAAAGCTAATAACGTGAAAGATTGGTATGTTGAAGTTGAACAATATACAAACAACAATCCTCAGGAAAGCGTTAAACAAAGCTATGATTACTTAGCAAAAGCTGATTACGTATATTAATTATACGAATAAGTTAAAATATAAACCGGCTTCGAATGGAGCCGGTTTTTTTTGCTTTATGCACTTTGGTGATTGCCAATTATGGTGATATGCTCGTTGGAATTGGGGAAATTTAGCTTCAAGTGATATTTGGTTTTTGTAAGAAGGGAAGGTGTTTTAGAGTGCCGTAGGCACGGACCGATCCCAGCCCAGGGTGACCAACGGGAACCCTGGGATTAGAACGAACACCAACAACGAGTTCTGTAGGAACGATAAACAAACCGCTGTAAACAAATAGATCCCCGTCGTTCCTACAGAACTCCATCTTCTCACGATCTATTGTCCCAGGGTTCCCGTTGGTCACCCTGGGCTAGTATCTGTCCGTACCTACGGCACTCTAATACAATCTTCACTTCTTACAAAAACCGAATATCCAAATTATCATATCGTCAAAATCTCCCTCAAACAATAATGCATCCCCTCCAACTATCAATTTGTTATTTCACCCCCTCGTAGAATCGCATATTCGGGTCTATATACGAGCCTATTCAATTAGAATCGCTAAAATGAGGGTTAAGGAAATTCAGGATGTCAGCCGAAAAACCGATCTAATGACAAAATGAAAAGCCAAACAAAAATCATCGCAATGATTTTCAATAGTTGTCAAAAACCCAGAGTAAAATTCGGCAAAACGTCAAATCCATTTCATCCGGGATTTTGATCAAATGGGTAGTTAAATACGGTTAATC
>JAJDIA010000079.1 GCA_030266465.1 Parabacteroides sp. OttesenSCG-928-G21
TATGCGCTTCCGAATAAATGCGTATGATAGGTTCTGTATTACTTTTACGCAAATGCGCCCATTTCTCCGGAAAATCTATTTTCACACCATCAATATCCGTAATATCTTCTCCTGAAAAACGTTCTTTTACCTTCATTAAGATCGCATCTACATCAATATCCGGGGTGAGTTCTATTTTTTGTTTTGATATATAATAGGCTGGATAGTTGGCCCGTAATTCACTAACTGTCATTTTTTTCTTGGCCAGATGAGTAAGAAATAATGCTATTCCAACCAAAGCATCCCGTCCATAATGGCTGGCCGGATAGATAACACCACCATTTCCTTCGCCACCAATAACGGCATCGGTTTCTTTCATTTTTGCAACCACATTCACTTCTCCTACCGCAGCCGCAGTATATACACCACCATGAAGGCGCGTAACATCCCGTAAAGCACGGCTCGAACTCAAATTACTAACCGTATTTCCTGGTGTATTTCCCAATACATAATCAGCTACAGCCACTAACGTATATTCCTCTCCGAACATTTCACCATTTTCACAAACAATGGCTAAACGATCTACATCCGGATCAACAACAAAACCTACATCCGAACCCGTTTCTTGCATTAAAGCTGAGATCTCCGTCAAGTTTTCAGGAAGAGGTTCCGGATTATGGGCAAACTTTCCAGTAGGAATACAATGCAGTTTGTGAATATTCTTCACCCCAAGGGCATATAATAATTCCGGTATAACTACTCCACCCACAGAGTTCACGGCATCCACAGCTACTGTAAAGTTGGCTGTCTCTATGGCATCTACATCTACTAACTCTAATCCTAACACACTATCAATATGCTTCTGCATATAGCAATGAGATTCCAAAACCTCACCCAAGTTCTCAACATCTGCAAAAACAAAATTTTCCGATTCTGCTAATGCCAACACCTCTGCACCCTCTTCTGCATTAAGAAATTCTCCTTTTTCATTCAGCAATTTAAGTGCATTCCACTGCTTTGGGTTGTGACTGGCTGTTAAGATAATTCCACCACAAGCGCCTTCCCAAACAACAGCCAATTCTGTTGTTGGTGTAGTTGCCATATCAATATCAACCACATCAAATCCCATACCTGTCAGTGTACCCAGAACAATCTGTTTGACCATAGGACCAGAGATACGGGCATCACGCCCTACAACAATTTTATTGGAAAGTTTTGTGGTTGTTTTTCGAATAAATGTAGCGTAAGCTGCTGTAAACTTAACAATAGCTAAAGGGCTTAATCCCTCTTCGGGTGATCCGCCAATTGTACCACGAATACCTGAAATAGATTTAATTAAGGTCATAATTCGTCAGCAAATCGATATTGGATGATTCGAAAATAAACCGGCTGACCTGCCGCTTGGTCACTGGTGGGCTTATTGGCTTGTGATGTTTGAGCAGAACCAACTTTAAAAGGGACTATCAGCTTAACTTTTCCTCCATGCCCTACATATTGAAGTCCGGTTTGCATACCTTCTGAAAGCAATAACTCCAGTTGTACTTGCAATGCACTACTTGGTGACTGAAACACCGGCTTAAAACTACCATATTTAAACTCCACCGGGTCTGTAACTCCTGCACTTACCCCATAATTAGAAAGGGTTTTAAATGTGACAGAAGTATCTCTCATAATATAATCTGCCGTAAATCTGGCATATACCACTGTTTCATTTATAGTAGCGCGAACTCCGTTTCCGGAGTCTATAATATTCATATATACACCATTAGACAACTCCACAAACTGGTTTTCTTTAAACTTCCAATCTTTAGGAAACTCTTTTATAAAATCCAGTCCTTCTTCATCTCTCAGTTGTGAAATCGCTCGTTTCTCTCTTTTCAACATATCCGTGTAAGTAACTGTCTTGCTACATGAAGCTATAATCATCGCACTCACAATTACCAATACCACACTGAAATTTTTATAAATTTTCATATCAACATATATTATTTGCCACAAAAATACACAATCTCTTTCAGTTAAAGATTACCCAAACAATATCATTTCCACTTATTTGGATTAAAACTCGTTAAACCCTCTTCAAAAATCCTAATTGCATCTTCCATTGAACCATAAAATTCGCCACCGGATGCATTTTTATGTCCGCCGCCATTATAATTTTCAGCGGCAAACTGATTGCTGGGGAAGTCTCCAACCGAACGAAGAGAAACTTTCACATAATCCTCGTCTTCCCGAAGGAATACAACAAAACTGACATCATCTATCTGCAAAGGCAGGTTTACAAAGCCCTCCGTATCGCCTACTTCATAGTTAAATCGTTCTAATTCCGATTTTGTCAATGTAATTAATGCCGAACTATATTCCGGATAAATCTTCATTTTTTCACACAGTACATACCCCATCAACCGTAAACGAGATTCTGTATATACATGATTAATTTTCCGGTAAATATCATCTTTATCAATGCCTTTCTTTATCAACTCACTGACTATCACATATACTTCTGGACTGCTTGAGTTGTAAGTAAATGCACCGGTATCCGTCATCATCCCGGTATATATACATTCTGCCGTCTCTTTATCAATCATATCAAATAAGCCCATACGGCATATAAGACGGAAAATCATTTCACTGGTTGATGACATTTCCGGATACGAAATCACGACGCGACAAAAATCTGCCGGATTCAAATGATGATCGATCATAACTTTTCGTCCTTCCGCCGCTAAAAGGGCCTGCTCCATATCGCCAACCCGTTTCGGTTCATTAAAGTCCAAACAAAAAACGACATCAGCCTCACGGATTAATTTCGCCGTAAATTCCGGATATTTTTCATAGATAATAATCTCTTTCGCACCCGGCATCCACTTATAAAAAGTCGGAAAATCATTCGGGACAATAACAGATACATTATTCCCCAAAGCTACCAAAAAATGATACAAACCTAAAGATGAACCCAGAGAATCTCCATCCGGAGAAACATGAGAAACAATCACAAAACTATTTCCTTTGTCTATATACCTTTGAACCTTTTGTATCTTTTCCTCGTGTATGATTTTTGTGATCATATCTGTTTTTTTCGCAAAGGTATAATTTTTATACACCTGTAGTGCATTAATCATACATCCATTTCATTTTCATTGCATTGTTTTTTGTTTTTCATGCCTTTCTACAGTGCTTTTTATGGACTTGAAATTGCTTGCCGATAACTATCGGCAGAATTGTTGATAATTGTCGGCAATTCTGCTGATAATTATCGGCAATATTGCCGACAATTGTCGGCAACAAAATACTTGCGTAAGAAACTGAAAAAGAATCGAATAAAAACAACCATTTTATAGTGAAGAAAACGAAGCGAATATTCCCCTATTCTTATGTGATTTGCACTTAAACGGTATATGTATCTAATTATTAGACAGAAAGATCAAATACACCAGCCACAAGAAGGCAATCAATAAGGCAGACAAAAGCAGAGGTGGCCTGCGCTTCCGGTTGTAAAGTATGAACAGAAACAACAGAACATAGCATGTTACAAGAGAAATAAAATCAAAGGGAAAAGAAAGGGAGGCTAAAGGTAATGCACTGAAACTATCGACTGTCCAAAACATTATATCTATCAAAAACTTTATCACCGGAGCGATATAAGAATGAACAAAGCTTTCAGGTATAAGCGCCCATAGCAGACCTGCAGGTATGAGGAAAGTCGTCACAAGCGTAATGACAGGATTGGTAAAAAGAAAAACCAAAGAAAAATAGCCAAAATAATACAGGCAAAGAAAAGCCGTACCGGTTTGCGCCGCCAAAGTAACCGTCAACCAGTTCCAGGGATAACGCAATAATGGATTTCGAACAATGATGATTTTTTCAAATCGTGGTTGGAGGTAAAGGATAAACCAAACAGCCATAAAACTCAACTGAAAACCCACATCAAACAAATAAAAAGGATTATAAACCAGCATACAAAAGGCAGCGGCGGCCAAAGTATTATAGCTATCGCCTGCCCTATTGATAGTTCGACCGGTAAGATATAAGGAGTACATGAATCCGGCACGTATAGCCGATGCTGCTAAGCCGGCAATCCAAACGAAACTCCACAACAAAAGCAATGAAATGATGTACTTCATCCATTTCCCAACTCCGTTTACAGGTAAAAATCCGAACAACAAAGAGATAAAAGATCCTACAATAGCTACATGAAAACCACTAACCGCAAGGATATGAGATACACCCGATAAAGAGAATTTTTGTTTTACCTCAAAATCCATTTGTTGTCTGTAGCCAAACGTTAATGTTGCCAACAATGACTTTTCTCTTTCATTCAGATCTAATCGATCAAACGTCTTTACTAATTGTTGTTGCGTATCTAAGGCTAACTGCTCCATGCGATTGGGTGTAGTATTTTTCATCATCAAACGTTTTTCGGCATATTCCGTCACCAAAACAGATAAAGCGAGTAATAATACCGCAAAACACATCCCCCATACCCATTTGCGCGAATAGGTTATTTCCTTTTTGAAATAAAAAATCAGCAGACCACAAAGGAGAAATAAGGATACACCTACAATTAGCTTATAGGAAAAGAAGGCTTGTAATAAAATACCGGCAATCCAAATAAAGAGCGGTCGTACAAAAGGACGCTTTTGCAGTTCCAATATCATTTCATAGAAGGTTTTGAATAAGAGCGATTACAGCAATAAAGTCTATAAGGCTTTCAGTTGACGGATAACTTGCTTAGGAGCAGAAGATTTAAAGACAAAATTACCGGCAACTAAAACATCTGCTCCGGCCTCCACAAGGCGTTTACCGGTTTCTTCATTAACACCCCCATCTACTTGGATTAAAGTCGATAGTCCTTTTGAAAGGATCATCTCTTTCATCCGAGCGGTTTTAGTTACTGAATGCTCAATAAAACGTTGCCCTCCGAATCCTGGATTAACAGACATCAATAAAACCATATCCAAATCTTGTAGTATATCTTCCAATAGGCAGATAGGTGTGTGAGGATTAAGCGTAACTCCCGCTTTCATTCCGGCCTCTTTAATTGCAGCTATTGTCCGGTGAAGATGGGTACAGGCCTCATAATGAACATTCATCATATAGGCGCCAGCATCGGCAACTTGTTGTATGAACTTCTGCGGTTCGACAATCATTAAATGAACATCCATTGGTTTTTTCAATAAAGGCTTTACAGCTTCTAAAACCGGAAATCCAAAAGATATATTCGGCACAAAAACGCCATCCATAATATCCATATGCAGCCAATCGGCTTCACTCGTATTTATCATTTCTATTTCCTGAGCCAAATTCAGAAAATCTGCAGATAATAAAGATGGGGCAACAAGATGCTTCATAACTATTATTTTTTTACAAATGTACAAAAAAATAGAGATGTCCCAAAAGCAGCCATCTACATCGTTGCTTCTTTTCATTCATTCAGTTACATACTTCAGTATGCTCCTTCATGATTGAAATTCAGACGCCTTGTATCTGACTATTTTTAGAACATCTCAAGGTTAAAATAAAAAAGAGACTGTCTATTTTAGACAGCCTCTCATTCTAATTTTTTAATTCAACACATACGCGCAGATTTCTTTTTTCAAAGAAGGCTCTGCCTGATAAACCCGGGCAAATTGTTTCAAAAATTCCAGCGTAGACACACGCGGTTTACTGTTATTACCTCCAAGGTTGCGCTCTTGTTTTTTATCAAATTCATTCATACATCGAGTAGAAAGTTTCTTCATAGGCATGCCGTTTTATTTCTTTTACTGATAAAACGCTAACACCTTCTACTTTATTGTATGTCGTTTATTATTTTCCTTTAAATTATGCTAATGATAATTCCATCTGGTTTGCTTCTGCCATACGGCGCATATTCAGGATGGCATAACGCATACGTCCTAAAGCGGTATTAATGCTCACTCCCGTTATTTCTGCAATTTCTTTAAAGCTTAAGTCCTGATAATAGCGCATTTCCAAGACTTCACGTTGGCTATCCGGCAAATGTTCAACCAATTTTCTTACATCAGACAAAACCTGTGTACGAACAAGGTTATCTTCTATCGTACCGTCACAAAGCTTCATGTTATTGAACAAGTCTACTTCAACCTCATCATTTGAGAGTGTATTTTCGCTTCGTTCCTGACGGAAATTATCAATAATAAGATTATGGGCTATCCGCGTAATCCAAGCTTTAAATTTTCCGGTTTCCGTATAGCGACCTTGCTTGATCATCATAATGACCTTGACAAAAGTCTCCTGAAAGATATCTTCAGTCAGATCTCTGTTACGAACGATAAAATAAATATACGAATGGATATTACTTTTATAACGATTTAATAAAACGTCAAAAGCTGTATTATCACCTTCTGCATAGCGAACGACTAACTGTTCGTCAGTCATCGTTTTTAATGTACTCATTACTTATCTAATTTGGTTTAAAAAGTAATGCTATGCAATAGGCAGTGGGGGTTTAAATGAAACAATGTTTTTATTTTGTCAAGCAAAAAAACAAAAAGAATTTCAAACAGCCAAAGAAAAACAGATTTTTTCTATGAAAATGTCCCTTATCTGTTGTTTTTTGTACAAATAAGGGACATTTCCGGACAAATCAGGATTCTATATAAATCAGAATTTATAGCCTAACGTTAATGCAAAGCGAGTATTATTTGTCTTCATCGTGGCCGGTTGAGCCTCTATAAGTTGAATTTTCGTATCATTTTCCCAAATATATGTATTGGAAAATGCATACACATCTTCTTTATAGTTTGTGAAGACACAAGCAAAATCTGCATAAAACTGAGGAGTAAAACGATATCCTAAACCAACCGTATAATAAGATGAACGTCTTTCTAATGTATAGTTAGGAATTGTTCCCACTGTATACACATTGACGTCGCCATTCAGAATTTGGGATTTCATCGGCGTTGTTGAATAACCGCCTCCCGCACGAATCGAAAATTGAGGAGTAACCTTATACTCGGCACCGACCCTATATGTATTTGAGCCACGAATATCAGCTTTAATATCATTATTTGTGTCTTTGTTGGCCTTTCCCGAGTAATCATACATTTTCATGTTGTGATAATTAACACGCTCATAATCAAAACTCAATAATCCGGATTGTCCAAAAAAGAAAGAAGCACTAAGCAACCATTTATCCGGCGAGGTAAACTCATAATCCCAGTATCCTCCATTAGGAGTATGTGCTGAGATATTTTGTTCATAATGCTCTCCTTCATGCATAAAGGTCAAATATGATTCTGCGCTGGCATAAAAATAATCAGTCATCTTATACCATGTCGGAGAATTGTAGGCTACACCTAAACGGAAAAAATCAAATGGTCGATAGATAAGTCCTATATTAAAAGAATAACCTGTCCCATCCGTTGACAAACCGTTATCTAGATACATGTAATTGTTTTCATGATCAAAGTATTCATCATAGGTAGACTCATAGTTATAAGAGATATCCGTAATAGCCATAGTAGCACCTAAAAAAACACGATCATTGATATTCATCCCAAATGAAATATCATATTGATCAATCGCACCACTTTCTGAGACTTGCAAAACCGAATTATTTATCGTGTACGGTACCCAATCATCACCTTCTTTTTGGGTAAACACGCTATAATATTCTTCATCGTTATGTGAATACGGATCTATAAACCCTGCATTATAACCTAAAACAGGCAACCAATCCAAATAATCATAGGGTCTGTTGGCGCTGGTTTCTTCCAGTTTACTTACCGGATTCCCGTATGCACGTTCGGCAATGTAATCAGACAAAGATGTACGCATAGCGCCACCTGCCGACATAGAATAATTACGTTTGAAGTTTTTCAATCGATTATAGGCAAAACCGGCATTCCAGCCAATTACACCCTCACTTTTTCCTGTCGGGAAATAACCCACATAGGCTATATTGTCAAAATTAAAATGCGTACGCGAGTTTTTTTCTATAACATTTTCCCAGTTTGTCTCCGTATTCGTATTATTCAGACTAAGTGTAGTCACCACTTCCGAACTACGATAAATAGCCAATCCCGCAGGATTATTCTTCATTGCGCTAATATCTCCGCCTAAAGCACCAAACGCACCTCCCATACCTAAATAACGGGCTGTTCCATTCAATTCGGACTGGGCATATTTATACGCATCTAAATGACTCTGAGAAAAAGCAACGCCGCCACAAAGTGCCAGCGTTACTAT
>JAJDIA010000008.1 GCA_030266465.1 Parabacteroides sp. OttesenSCG-928-G21
AACAGTATATCACGTAAAAGCACGTACCGTAATCAATGCCACCGGTGTGTTTGCTGACGATATTTTGCAAATGAATGAACCGGGAAAACGCAAAACGGTGCGTCCCAGTCAGGGCATCCACCTTATCTTAGATGCCTCCTTTTTACAGAGCGACCATGCGATTATGATCCCAAGCACTCCTGACGGACGTGTACTTTTTGCCGTTCCCTGGCACAATAAGGTCGTCGTAGGAACTACAGATACCTTAATGAAAGATGCTTTGGAAGAGCCTGTTGCTATGCGTACCGAAGTGGACTTCATCTTGGAAACAGCCGGAAGATACCTGACACGTCCACCCAAACGAAGTGATGTGTTATCCGTCTTTGCCGGTCTACGTCCATTGGCTGCACCTCGTGACGATAATGCAAAAACAAAAGAAATATCCCGCAGTCATAAACTAATGCGCGAAAAATCAGGTTTGATCACTATTATTGGCGGGAAATGGACGACCTACCGAAAGATGGCAGAAGATACCGTCGATATGGCGCTGAAATATATGGGAAAAGAAAAACATCCGTGTATAACAGGAAACTATCCGATTCACGGATCACGTCCGAATCCCGACTTTTCTGATCCGCTATACGTTTATGGCACAGATGCCGACAAAATAAAGGGGCTTGTTGCCTCTTCTGCGGAGATGCAGGAGAAATTACATCCTGATTATGCGTATACCAAAGGAGAAATCATCTGGCTTATCCGAAACGAAATGCCATGTACTGTCGAAGATGTACTCGCCCGGCGTTTACGGATACTTTTCATGGATGCCCGGGCTGCTATATCCATGGCTCCGGCAGTTGCCAAATGGTTAGCGGAAGAACGAGGGAAAGACAGACTGTGGGCGGAAGAGCAGGTAACAGCGTTTAATCATCTTGCGTCCAATTACATCCTGGAACAATAATCATACAGATAATTACCATAAAAACACACACTATTATGAATCTTAAGAACAAATATGTTCTGGCAATAGACCAAGGTACAACTTCATCGCGTGCGATCCTATTTAATCATCAGGGACATATTATTACATTAGCACAACAGGATTTCAAACAATACTTCCCTAAGCCCGGGTGGGTGGAACATGACCCGAATGAGATCTGGTACTCGCAATCGTCCGTCATCAAGGAAGTAATGGCTAAAGCGGACGTTTCAGACGACCATATCGCTTGTATCGGTATTGCTAATCAACGGGAAACGACGATTATCTGGGATCGCGAAACCGGATTTCCGGTTTACAATGCGATTGTCTGGCAAGACCGTCGTACAGCTGATTACTGCGAAGAGTTAAAAGCTCAGGGATATGCCGAATGCATCCAACAAAAAACAGGTTTAGTTATCGATGCTTACTTCTCAGCCACAAAAATCAAATGGATTTTAGATAATGTAAAAGGTGTTCGTGAGCGTGCCGAACGTGGCGAGTTATGTTTTGGCACTGTAGATAGTTGGCTGGTATGGAAACTAAGCCGGGGAAATAAATTTATTACCGATATCACAAATGCTTCACGCACTATGGTCTTCAACATTCATACGTTGGAATGGGATAAAGAGCTTTTGGATCTGTTTACCATACCGGAAGCTATGATGCCGGAAGTAGTTAGTTGCAGTGAAGTTTATTGTGAAACATCCGTCAGCTTTTTCAAGAAAGGAATACCGGTATCAGGAATAGCGGGAGACCAACAAGCCGCTCTGTTTGGGCAACTCTGTATTGAAGAGGGAATGATCAAAACTACCTACGGAACCGGCTGCTTCATGATACTCAATACAGGTAAAAAACCGGTACTTTCTGAAAACAACCTGTTGACTACCATTGCCTGGAAAATAGGCGATGATTTAATCTATGCCCTTGAAGGCAGTGTATTTGTTGGCGGAGCTGCCATACAATGGCTACGGGACGGAATTGGTTTGATTCCAAATGCCACCATATCCGAACAAATGGCTAATTCCGTGAAGGATAACGGAGGCGTTTATTTTGTACCGGCACTGACCGGACTGGGAGCCCCCTATTGGGATCAATATGCCAGAGGTACAATCGTCGGTATTACACGAGGTACCACCGCCGCCCACTTAACAAGAGCCGCTCTTGAAGGTATCTCTTACCAGGTGTACGATGTGTTAATGGCTATGGAAAATGATATCAATACCAAACCAAAAGAGATACGAGTTGACGGAGGAGCTATTGCCAATAACTTCCTGATGCAATTCCAGGCCGATATTAATCAATGCCCGGTAGTTCGTCCTAAAATACTGGAGACGACCGCACTCGGAGCCGCCTATTTAGCAGGCTTGGCCGTAGGTTACTGGAAAAACATTGACGAATTAAAGCAACAATGGACTATGGACAAAGTCTTCAATCCTATAATGAAAGAAAATAAAGCCGGTAAACTATTAAGCGAATGGCACAAAGCTGTCGGACGCTCACAAAACTGGGCAGAATAAAAGAATTCTTTCACACAATTTTCAACTTTCAATTTTCAATTAAAACAATATGACACCATTTATCGCTGAATTATTAGGAACAATGCTGCTTATCCTTATGGGAGCAGGCGTTTGTGCAAATGTATTATTATCAAAAACAAAAGGAAACAGTGCCGGTTGGATGGTTGTAACCACAGCATGGGCCATGGGGGTTTTTATCGGTGTAGTAGTTGCCGGACCTTATAGCGGCGCACACCTAAACCCTGCCGTAACCCTGGGGTTAGCCATCGCAGGGAGTTTCCCCTGGGCCGATGTAGCATCTTTTATACTCGCTCAAATGCTCGGAGCCGCACTGGGTGCTTTTCTGGTATGGGTGGCCTACAAAGACCATTTTGACGCCACGGAAGATGCGAAAAGTAAACTCTGTGTATTCACCACCAGTGCCGAAATCGAAAAACCGGTCAGCAATTTCCTGACAGAAGCTATCGGTACTTTCGTATTGATGTTCGTTGTATTTTACATAGCAGATGGTCAGTTAGTAAATACTGCATCCAACAGCACTATGCCTATTGGCTTAGGTTCTGTCGGTGCTATCCCTGTAGCCTTTACGGTTTGGGTTATCGGTTTATCATTAGGTGGTCCGACAGGATATGCGATCAATCCGGCACGCGACCTGGCTCCTCGCATTATGCATGCCCTTCTCCCTATTAAAGGAAAAGGCAGTAGCCGTTGGGATTATGCCTGGATTCCCGTTTTTGGTCCTATTGCCGGAGCAGCAATAGCAGCGTTATTATTTATTCTTTTATAAAAACACACATGAAAAACTTATTCGCCATTTCTCTGATTAGTAGTCTTGTTTTCATTACTGCCTGTACAGGCAATACCTCCGAAAGAAAAGCTGATGTCATTATTTATGGTGGCACATCAGCAGCTATTACGGCCGCCGTAGAGTTAGTTCAATCGGGAAAATCGGTTATTATCGCTTCACCGGACACCCATTTAGGCGGACTCTCTTCCGGCGGTTTAGGATTTACAGATACAGGAAATAAATCTGTCATCGGTGGATTATCCCGTGAATTTTATCACCGCGTCTGGCAGCATTACAATGATTCCGTTGCCTGGAAATGGCAAAAACAGGCGGAATACGGTAATAAAGGCCAGGGAACAGTAGCTATGGATGGTGAAAACCGGACAATGTGGATATTTGAACCACATGTAGCCGAAAAGGTATTTGAGGATTTTGTCGCAGAAAATAAAATAACGATCTATCGAAATGAATGGTTAGACCGGGAAAATGGTGTTCAAAAGAAAAACAACAAAATAACCTCCTTTAAAACACTTTCCGGACAAACCTACTCCGGTAAAATATTTATTGATGCCACTTATGAAGGCGATTTAATGGCAGCAGCAGGCGTATCTTATCATATCGGACGGGAAGCCTGTTCGGTCTATGATGAAACCTGGAACGGCGTTCAGGCTGATGCCCGGCACCACGGACATTATTTCAAGACAAATATCGATCCGTATGTCATTCCCGGTAATCCGGAAAGTGGACTTTTATATGGTATTTCGACGGAAGAAATTGCCCCAAACTGCACAGGAGACGATAAAATACAGGCCTATTGTTTCCGTCTCTGTATGAGCAACCATCCGGATAATCGCTTGCCTTTCCCTAAACCGGATGATTATGATCCGTCCAAATACGAACTGCTTGTTCGCGTATTTGATTCCGGCTGGCGTGAATGGTTTCATAAATATGATATCATCCCGAACCGGAAAACCGACACCAATAATCACGGACCTTTCAGCACCGACTTTATCGGCATGAATTATGATTATCCGGAAGCCTCTTACGAACGTCGCCGGGAGATCATCAAAGAACACGAAAGTTATCAGAAAGGACTCCTTTATTTTGTGGCTAACGATCCACGCATCCCCCGGGAAGTGCAGGAAGAGATGCAAACATGGGGCCTGGCGAAAGATGAATTTACCGACAATGGCAACTGGCCGCATCAACTCTATATCCGTGAAGCCCGTCGTATGCTTGGAACGCATGTCATGACTGAAAATGAAGTATTAGGCAAAAAAGAGGTGCCACAACCAATAGGCATGGGTTCCTATACACTGGATTCGCATAACATACAGCGGTATGTTACCTCAGAAGGCTATGTGCAAAACGAAGGAGATGTCGGTATTCATGCCAGCACCCCCTACTCTATTTCATTCGGTTCAATCCTTCCGAAAAAGGAAGAATGCGAAAACCTGCTCGTGCCGGTCTGTGTATCTTCAAGTCACATTGCCTTCGGCTCTATTCGTATGGAACCGGTCTTTATGATATTAGGACAATCCGCTGCCTTAGCTGCTACCATCGCGATCGACAACAATCAATCGGTGCAAGAGGTATCCTACACCACTTTAAGAGAAAAAATGGATGCACGCAAACAGGTGGTGGAGAATTAATCTTTTAAAGTAGCTAAGACAAGAACAGGATTATTATCATTTTCAATACTTTCTGAGCGCTCAAAGGCGATCATTGTTTTATTGTCCATTGAGATAAAAGAGGGTCGGCATACCGAATCCTCTTTATCCAATTTGGACAGTTGCTCCTCTGTGTAATGAAATGAAACATAATTCAATGCATCCAACTCCTTGTCCCAAAAAACATATTTACCTAATTCAAAACCCCAGCCCGATAAGAGCAGATAGCGTTTACTTTCAAAAACCGGGTAAAGCGTCTTCTTTCCCTGTAAATTCGGATCTCTCGGACCGGATGTGGTCTGATAGCGTAGCTCTGCTGTAAATTTACTCGAGCCTAAATCAAATATATAAGTAGGTAGAAGTTGGAAATCTTTTGTAATGGTAAAAAGCGTATCATTATACGCGTTCTTAAAGCGAACAGTTTTATCCTGTGAATAGATCACCCCCTCCATACCAAAACCCATTAATATGTTAGGATCCGGTTTTTCATAAGTGAAATGATAAGGGATAGAGTCGATTACAGTCATTTTCGAATCAAAAAACTTCATACATGTAGGCTCCTTTCCACTGGCATTTCCGATAAAACCGGCATAAATATCCGGCGAAAAAAGGTTCACCTGACTAAATCTTGCGGGTAAGGCCTCCGAATCAACGAACTCACCAGTCAGTTTGTATTTCAAAAAGCGACCTTTACCTCCGTCATAAAGAATGATATTATCCCCTTCAACAAAGATATTACTCACATACATATACTCTTCCGGGCCATCTCCTCTTTGACCAATCTTCCGGATATGCTTTCCGTCTAAATCAAAAAGAGAACAGTAATAGATATCATAGATAACCACAAAAAAATCTGCATACATGAAGACTTTATTGATATTATTTATCAAAACATCATCCGTTGTTTCTAATTGAACGAAACGCACATTTGTCGCCACTTCATCCAACCGAACTTTTTTCTCACTCGAGAACGCATCTCTTAAATTCAATACAGGTATCGTTTTCTCTACTTTTTCACAAGAAAAAAAGAAAATCATTGCAGTAAGAAACAGAATAGGCAGTCGGTTCATAACAGATCGTATTTTAAGATTTCAAGAAATATTTCTGCCAAAATACAAAACTTATTTATCGTATAAAACTAATCATTAAATATTTTCATTTATTTCGTGAAAAAATGCAGTAAACAACGATCAGTAAACCACAAATAGACTTCTACCCTTTTTGCGATTATTTTTCAGGGCAAATATTCCGTATTTCTAAAAATACACTTTGTCATAAAAACCACCTATTCCCTGACAAATTTTCAAAAAATCAGCTTTATCGCTAACTCTTACTTTGATGAAAAATAATGAAAGACGGTCTAAAATCGACAATTTTGTAATGTCGAGATAGCAAAATCGGCTTTTTCCACCTAAATCATTACAATGATTTTTTGAAAACATTGCAATGAAATTCCAAAATCATTGTGATGATTTTGGAATTTCATTGTGATGATTTGGCCGAAAACCGTTACGAGGTGTTAAAATCAAGCCGCGAATCTACGAATTAAGCGTATTTAACTACTCATTGAATCAAAATTCCGGATGAAATGGATTTGACTATTTGACGGATTCTGTTCCGGTTTTTTGACACCTCTTCAAAATCATTGCAATGATTTTTGTTTGGCTTTTCATTTTGTCAGCGGATTGGTATTTTGCCTGACATACTGAATTTTCCTAACCCCCATTTTTGCGTTTCTAATTGAACAGGCTCGTACCGGGGTCCGAATAAACGATTCTACGAGGGTCTGATTTGACACATTGTCAATATTGACATTTTGCTAATTGAAGGAGAAACCGAAACACGCTCGCATCATTTATATGCCAAAAGAAAGATTCCGGTGGCAGCTATAGTCGTATAAAACCATAAAAATTGTTGTTTTACTATCAAATATTCAGGAAAGTAAGGAGTATTTTTTATATTTGTATCATTATATTCTAATCCATAAAAAAACGTAAAGTAAAAAGATGAAACGTCGTGATTTTATAAAGACCAGTGCTATTGCAGGAGCTGCTTTAACACTAAACTTTGATGGACTGCAAGCTGCTTTAGCTAATAATACAATGACTGTAGAAGCCGTTCCTGATTTAGTGGCTGTTATGGGTGGCGAACCTGTAGAAATGCTGGATAAAGCATTAGAGGCGCTGGGTGGAATAGGAAACTATATTAAAAAAGGTCAGAAAGTGGTTATCAAACCAAATATCGGTTGGGATCGCACACCTGAACTTGCCGCAAATACGAATCCGGAGTTAATAAAATCATTGGTAAAGAAATGTTTGGATGCCGGAGCTTCTAAAGTAACGGTATTTGATAATACGTGTGATAACTGGCAGAAATGTTATGATTCCAGTGGTATTGCTGCGGCTGCCCGTGATGCCGGAGCTGTTGTTATGCCGGCTAATGAAGAGAAATATTTCAAAGAAGTATCATTGCCTCGTGGTGTAAAACTGAAAAGTGCGAAGATACATGAATCACTGATAGAGGCTGATGCCTGGATTAATATTCCGATCCTGAAAAATCATGGCGGCGCGAAATTCAGTTGTGCGATGAAAAACATGATGGGTATTGTTTGGGATCGTCGCTTTTTCCATAGTAACGATTTGCAACAATGTATTGCGGATATCTGCACATGGGATAAAAAACCGGTTCTGAATATTGTGGATGCCTACCGTATGATGCACCAGAATGGTCCACAGGGTAAAAGTGCAGCCGACGTGGCAACGATTAAAACATTAATAGCATCTCCTAATATTGTAGCTATTGATACAGCCGCTTTAGGGATGTTCAATCAGGTCAAAAAATTAGATCTGGAATCTGTAGGACATATCGGCAACGGACAGTCTCATAATCTGGGAAGTACGGATCTGCAGAAAATTAATATCCAACGTATCAGAATATAATACATGAAAAAACTGAATTATCTGAAATGGTTGCGTGTATTTCTCGCAGCCATTATCTTCATACCTATTTTCCTTTATTTTGTTGATTTTAGGAATTATTCTCCCGAAAGCTGGAGTCATTTATTGAAGATTCAACTATTCCCGGCGATATTAGCCGGCTCTATAGGGGTACTGGTTTTTCAGTTTATATTGGCCCTGTTATTCGGGCGCTTATACTGTTCGGTGATCTGTCCGGCAGGTGTATTTCAGGATATTATTAACCGTATATTCTGTATCGGTAAGAAAAAGAAAAAAGGGGTACGTCGTTTCACCTATCACAAACCGAACAATGTGCTTCGTTATTCTATTACAGGAATAGTTTTCGTTTTAGCGCTATTCGGATTCCTTTGGTTAGGCATGGCATTAGATCCTTATAGCAACTTCGGACGAATAGCAACGAATCTGTTTCGACCCTTAGCGGTATGGGGCAATAATTTCTTTGCGGATATATTGGCGAAAGCGGATAATTATACACTTTTTCACGTATCTGTAAGTACGGTAACAACTGCCGGGCTCATTGCCGGAATCGTAGCCTTACTGACATTTATTCTCATGGTAGTCTTTCGTGGTCGTTTATTCTGCAATACATTATGCCCTATCGGAGGATTATTGAGTCTTATTTCCCGCTATTCTTTCTTCCGCATAGCGATCAACAAAGAAAAATGTATTAGTTGTGGGATATGCGAACAAACCTGTAAAGCAGAGGCTATTAATACGCAGGATTTCACGGTTGACACCTCCCGGTGCGTAGACTGCTTTAATTGTGTATCTTCCTGCAAAAAAGGCAGTATCAACTACACGTTTAAGCCTTTTTACAAAAAAGAGGAGAAGAAGACGGAAGAGTCGGTTTTAGCGTATACGGCTCCGGAAGCGGTAAGTAACAGTCGGCGTTCATTTTTAGCAACGGGTGCTACTGTCGCTGCCACGCTGCCGGTGATATCAACCGTAGCACACGCGGCAACCGGAGAAGCTCAAAAGGAGAAAGTCAACCCTATAACCCCTCCGGGATCGCTTAGTCTGGATCGGTTTAAAGATAAATGTACCGGATGCCATATTTGTGTCGTGCAATGTCCAAGCCAGGTATTACGTCCGGCCGGTTTACAATTCGGATTAGGTTATATGTTGCGTCCGTATGTTTCTTATTATGATAGCTATTGTAATTATGAATGTACGGTGTGTGCTGATGTTTGTCCGAATGATGCGATACTCGGAATAGATGTAGAACAGAAAGTCACTACACAGGTCGGTATAGCCGAATTTTTCCTGGAAAGATGTATTGTTGAAACAGAAAATACGGACTGCGGAGCTTGCTCGGAACACTGTCCTACACAGGCCGTCCACATGGAACTGTATAAAGAGGGATCCACATTGACTGTTCCTGTCGTAGAGCCTGATCTGTGTATTGGTTGCGGCGGTTGCGAATCGATTTGTCCGGTTCGTCCGGACAGGGCCATCGTTATCAAAGCGAATACGGTACATCAACGAGTGGAGAAACCGGCGGAAGAGGAAGCAATCGAGATACAGATTGATGACTTCGGGTTCTGAGAAAAAATACTACCTTTGTTGCAAAATAATGCCGCATGACATTTGAACTTCAGCATAAGGATACCAAATCAAATGCTAGGGCGGGCTTGATTACTACCGACCATGGTGTAATAGAGACGCCTATTTTTATGCCTGTCGGGACACAAGGCACGGTAAAAGCCATGCAGATGTCCGAACTCAAAACCGACACCAAAGCGCAAATTATTTTAGGAAACACCTATCATCTATACCTTCGTCCCGGAACAGAGATATTGGAACAGGCGGGAGGATTACACAAATTCAATAGCTGGGATGGTCCTATTCTTACAGACAGTGGAGGTTTTCAGGTATTCTCTCTGTCGGAGAACCGTAAACTACGTGAAGAAGGCGCTGAATTCCGCTCGCATATTGATGGTTCCAAGCACATGTTTACACCGGAAAATGTCATGGATATTCAACGTGCTATTGGCGCTGATATCATTATGGCTTTTGATGAATGTACGCCCGGAGATGCTGAATATGCCTATGCAAAAAAATCGCTGGAACTTACGGAACGATGGCTGGACCGATGCTTTAAACGGTTTAATGAAACCGAACCCAAATATGGTTATAGTCAAAGTTTGTTTCCTATTGTGCAAGGATGCGTTTACCCGGATCTGCGCATACAAGCAGCCGAAAATGTGGCCGAAAAACAGGCCGACGGGAATGCTATTGGTGGACTGGCAGTAGGTGAACCGACCGAGAAAATGTATGAAATGATAGAAGTGGTCAATGCAGTATTACCCAAAGACAAGCCACGCTATTTAATGGGTGTCGGGACGCCAATCAATATTCTTGAAGCCATTGAAAGAGGCGTGGATATGTTCGATTGCATTATGCCGACACGTAATGGGCGCAATGGCCAGCTTTTTACACAATACGGGACCATCAATATCCGCAACCGAAAATGGGAAAACGACTTCTCTCCGATTGATGCTGATAATCATTCGTATGTAGATACGTTATATAGTAAAGCCTATTTACATCACCTGATTAAAGCGGAGGAATTGCTGGGATTGCAAATCGCATCACTTCATAATCTGGCTTTTTACCTGTGGTTGACCCGGGAAGCCAGGCAGCATATTATAATAGGGGATTATACCTCCTGGAAAAGCAAAATGGTTAAACAAATGGATAATCGTTTATAAAAATGAAAATAGACCTCAGGTTAAAACGAATAGACTGGTATATCATCAAACAGTTTTTGGGAACATATTTGTTTGCCATAGCCCTGATTATATCTATTTCTGTTGTATTCGACATCAATGAAAAGATCGATAAATTCCTGAGTCCGGATGTACCGTTACGAGCGATTGTTTTCGATTATTACCTGAACTTTATTCCTTATTTTGCTAACCTGTTCAGTCCGTTATTTACATTTATCGCTGTTATTTTCTTTACCTCGCGTTTGGCCGACCGTTCGGAAATTATCGCCATCTTAGCCAGCGGGGTGAGTTTTAAACGACTGATGCGTCCGTATATGATCTCTGCCGGGATTATTGCGATAGCCACTTTTTTATTAAACAGTTACATCATACCTCCGGCTAATATTACACGTATTGAATTCCAAAACGATTATATCCGTAATCGGCGGGTGAATTATGCTACTAATATCCAGTTGGAAGTTGAGCCTGGAGTCTTCGCTTTTTTTAACCGTTATAACAATGAAACCAATATGGGCTATGGATTTTCTTTGGAATCTTTCGAAGGAAAACAATTAGTTTCTCGTCTGGTCGCAAATTCCATTAAATACGACTCGCTTTATCAGTGGACTGTAATTGATTATATCATCCGGGATTTTGAAGGGATGCATGAATATATCACGAATGGGACACGTAAAGACACAACAATAGCGATTGTACCTTCGGATTTCTTAATTTCCGTCAATGACAGCGAGACGATGACTACGCCCGAACTACACACCTATATCAATCGACAAAAACAGCGGGGTATCGGAAATATACAAAGCTTCGAGATAGAATATCATAAACGATTCGCCGCTGTAATGGCGGCATTTATCCTGACCACAATCGGTGTCTCGTTATCTTCCCGAAAAGTCAAGGGAGGAATGGGATTAAATATCGGAATTGGTTTGGCGCTGAGTTTTACGTATATCTTATTCACGACGGTAACCTCAACGTTCGCTGTTAGTGGTTATCTGAGTCCCATGATGGCCTCCTGGGTGCCCAATATTATCTATACGATTATTGCGATCTACTTATATTTCAAGGCTCCGCGATAAACTTATCATTCAATAGCCCAATTTTTCATTTCATACATATCCAGATATTCCTCCCAATCCGGATCAATCTCTACATAGATCGAAATAGGAAGTAATTCGAACGAATCAAGAGCCTTGTTCAGATATTCACCAAACACACGTGAGGTTCGTGCATAAAACACCCATATTTTTTCTCCACCACCGGTATAGACACTGGTAAGAATAGCCAACTTATCTTTTTCCATTACCTTTTGCAAAGCCTCTTCCACCTTTTCCATCAAAGCGGCGGTTTCTTCTGTTGGCATATCATTGTTATCACCCTGATAAGCCCATGTCACCTCTATGCGTTCTTTAAACTTTCCAGATTGAATAAATTCGGTTAATTCATCGCGCCCACTGACTGTGATCATCTTGCCCGAATCATCCTGTGAAAGGGCGGTAAACCATTCATTAGTTAGTTTCATATATCTTGTTCTTTATTTTTCCTGCCTTTCAACCACAGTTGATAAGAGTTTATTATATTTTGCCACAACACATAAGCCGCCGGAGCAACCGAAGAGAGCGGATTAAGATAGGCCTGTGCCATCCAGATGGCAAGGATGGTATTTTTCTGCCCTAACCCCTGCCCTGCGGATATAGGATCACCATAATGCCGTCCGATACGTCTTCCTAACAAAAATTGCCCGACACATATGCACAATGCCGCAACAGCCAGACTTATCTCTATCTTATAATCAGGATTTTCCTGAACGACCAGGAATTTAACCGTACTTCCCGTTACAATGGTCAATGCAATTGCCCATAAATAGAAAGATAAACCATGTATATGTGTTATTTTCTCATGCAATTTCGGCGTAAAATACCGTAAGATCCAGGCTATAAACAAAGGTAATAAAAGAATTGGCCCCACCTGTCTGCAAATAAAAAGAAATGATTCGATAAAAGACAGATCGTTTTGCGGCTCAATCAATGGCATTAACGCCGGAGCAATCACCGCTACCACAATATTACACAATAATAAATAACTGGTCAGAAAAGCCACATTCCCACCCAGCATTCCGACAATCACAGCGGCAGAAGTAGCCGTAGGAACAAGCACACAGATAAAGGCCCCCTGGGCTACTATCGGATGATAAAACCGCACCAGTGCATACACCAGCAAACTACCTATTACCTGAATAGCAATCAACCAGATATGTGCAGAACGTATATGGATATCTTTGGGAGAAAGCTTACTGAATGTAAGCAATAACATGGCAAAAATAAGGTAAGGCGTAATAAATGCTAACTTGCTCACCCAAGGATAAGTAAGCACTCCTAAGCACATCGCAATAGGAAGAGTCCAGTCTTTGATGAACTTCAACACATCTTATAGCTTTATTTCCATACAAAGGAACTGCTTATTTGCGAGAGTAACAAAAGGCTCAGACGACTTCTTTATAAATTTTCAATAATTCTTCGGCCGTTTTACGCCAGGAAAATAATTTAACCCGCTCCAGACCATAATCTACCTGTTTTTGATAGAAAGAGTCATCCTCTTCCAATTGCAGTATTTTCTGCGCTATATCTTCTGCACTATAAGAATCAGCGAGTAAAGCCCCCTCCCCTGCAACTTCCGGCATAGCTGAGGTATTTCCCGCAATTATCGGTGTTCCGCAAGCCATTGCCTCCAGCATAGGAATACCGAAACTTTCACGTAAAGAGGGATAAAGAAATGCAAATGCTCCGTTATAAAGTGCGGCTAAATCCTGATTGGATATATATCCCGGAAAACTTAAATAAGGCTTTATCTCTTCCAGTTGTAATTCCTTCAAAATACCATCAATCACCTCTTCTTTCAAATCGGCAATAAGCAATTGGCGTTTCTTTTTTGAACGTTGAAGATACAGGTAATAAGCCTCCAGTACACGCGGCGAATTCTTTTTCGGATCTGTATTTCCCAGGAAGAAAAGATAATCATCCGCTGAAATATATTTGCGAATGATAGAAGGTTCTTTCGCTTTTACCCTGAAATGTTGGCTATATCCGTTATACACAGCGGTAATTTGTTCCTGTGGTAATTTCAATGCCTCCCGTATGCGGTTACACTCAAATTTGGACACTGTAATAATCTTCCGGCATTTCTGCAATATACGCGGAACCACCAAACGCCTGTAATGCCATCCCATCTCCTGATACCAGGATTTATTACTTGACTGGCGTTTTTCCAGAAAAATAATATCATGTAAAGTTAACACCAAAGGAACTGCTGTTCGTATAGGAGCCGTATTGCTTGTACAATGCAACAGATCCGGCTTCAGTTTATTGACAGCTTTGGGTAAAGCATACTGTTCCCATAGCGGATAAGTCGGACATTTCAATTCAATAATATGTACATTTTCAGTACTCTCCAAACAACGATCTTCACCCGGACTGACGAAAATAAAATACTCGTTCTCTTTGTCTATTTTCTGCAATTCACGTATGGTTTCAAGGGCAACAAAGTCCATCCCGTGTTTATTCGGACGAAATATCCGCTGAGCTTCAATCGCTATTCTCATGTGTTTACTATTAAATTACAATGGTTTATATTGCACAAATGCTTCTATCGCTTCATACGAGGCTAACCCCAGGTTTTTATATAATTCCGCAGTTGCCCGGTTCCGATCTTCCGCCCGTTGCCAGAACAAACGTTCATCATCACCCAGGAAAGGGGCACTTTCGGCTTGTGACTGATGCTTTAAAATAGAACTACGTTTCAGCAACAATTCTTCCGGACTGATAGGCACTGCCATTTCGATATGATCCATTTCCCATTCGGCCCAGGCGCCCCGATACATCCATATCCGGCAATGCTTCATCCACTCTTCCCCTTTCAACTCATCAATGGCGGCCAATGCAGCATCCAGACAAACTTTATGTGTTCCGTGCGGGTCTGCCAGGTCACCGGCAACAAATATCTGATGAGGTTTCACCTCTTGCAGAAGATTCATAATAATCTTAACATCGGCCTCAGAGAGATCGTTCTTCTTGACCGTTCCTGTTTCATAAAAAGGAAGATCAAGGAAACGGATATGATCATCATTTTTAATGCCGGCATGACGCGCACCATGACGCGCTTCTTCCCGCCGGATAGTTCCTTTCATAAAAAGAACATCCTTGCGTTCAGGCTGGCCTTTGTCTATTTTTTCAACCGTCAGATAGTGGATAATATCCTCTGCCACCTCTTTTATCGTAGAACCTTCAGGAGAGTATTTATCACTGACATCACGTAAATATTCACAATAACGTACTACCTCCTCATCGCCTACCGCAATATTTCCGGAAGTCTGATAAGCCACATACACATCATGCTTCTGGTCACATAAACGACGGAATGTTCCTCCCATTGAAATAACATCATCATCCGGGTGTGGACTGAAAACAATCACCCGTTTTGGATAAGGCTCTGCACGTTCAGGACGATTCGAATCATCCGCATTAGGTTTACCACCCGGCCATCCGGTTATGGTATGTTGTATATCATTGAATATCTTGATATTTACATTGTATGCCGACTCATATATGGCAAGCAACTCTCCCAACCCATGGTCTGTATAATCCTTGTTGGTTAGTTTTAATATCGGCTTTCCTGTTAATTGACACAACCAAACTATCGCTCTGCGAATCTGTTTGTTATCCCACTCGCAACTGGTAACCAACCAGGGATTACTGATTCGCGTTAAATGATATCCGGCTGATAAATCGATCACCAATTTAGCTTGCAGATGGTTTTGCAATAAAGAAGATGGCACCGCATCCGTTACCTTACCTTCAACCGTTCTTGCCACAATATCCGCCTTTTCCTCACCCCATGCCATGAGCGTAAGGGTTTTAGCATTCATCATCGTTGAAATCCCCATCGTGATAACACCTGCCGGCACACTATCTATTGACGGGAAAGTACGGGAAGCCTCTTTACGCGCAGCACCTTCCAAAAGAACCAACCGCGTACGGGCACTCAACGGCGTACCTGACGGATTGAACATGATATTGCTATTCTGTCCAACTCCCAATAACATATAATCAATTCCGCCAACCTCTTCTATCTTTTTTTCATACTCACGGCAGAAGTTTATAATCGCATCTTTCGGCATCATACCATCCGGCGCATTGATATGCTCCGACTTGATGTCAATATGATTTAAAAGCGCATCTTTTAAGCTCGCCAGATTACCGGAAGAGGCTGTTACAAGCGGATAAAACTCATATTCAACAAAAACAATGACATTGGCAAAACTCAGTCCTTCCTTCTTATGCATGCGTATCAATTCCTTATACACCGTCAAAGGAGAACGACCACCGGGCAATGCCAAAACATATTGCTGATTTTCTTTTTGTTTGCTGCGGATACCCTCCGCAATTTCCTTAGCGATAGCTAACGAACCGCCATCTATCGATTCATATATATCTGTTGAAATCTTTTCCAATCGGGTCAAAACCGAATTCTCATAGGCATTCTCAGGACGATAATACCTGGTTGGAATCCGTTTTAAAGTGATTTGAGAACTTAAATTCGTTTTCATGTTTTGCTTGATTTAGTATGTTTGTTGTCTACTCCGGCAAAGTTACTCAATTCTGACAGATGCTATATTTGTTTTCTATCATTTTATTTCTTCGCTCAATCACAAATGCATCTTTAGATATTATGCTTATCGCAGACAAAACATACTCCTACTAATATAATAACAACAGAATTGCTTAAAAGTTCCTTTTTGCAGAGAATACATACAAATCACACTTTTCTCATTGTTATGAGAATCTATTCTCACTGTGATGAGACAAAGTTCTCATCACAATGAGAAGATAGTTTCATCAGCATGAGAATAAATTCTCAGCAGCATAAAAAAGTGGAGAAAAATGACAATAATTAAGATTTATTATATCTATGCCAGCCGTTTGCCTATGTGGATTTAGATGCAATCCCTGGATAGTAGACTATTCTCCAAGAATCCGGGGTGCCTCCAATCCGAAGAAATAAAAAAAGGGAGACTAAAGCCTCCCTCATTTGTTTATAAACGAATTAATCTGTCTTTTACTCTTCTTCTATTTCAGGCATCAGGAAATCGACAAAACAGAGTGCAGCCAAAGCCGTTCCATAGCGTTTTTCGATTGTAATACCTTCGGTAATGAAGTTAAGTTCACCTAAATAATACTTGCCATACGTCTTTTGATGAAGGTCATTGATAACACGGATCAAACGTGATTCCAACTCTTCAATACGATAACGGCCACTCACTTCACATACTAAACCACCTACTTTTTCATCAAAATTTTCGTCCTTATACATCCAGGCATATACAACACCTGCAGAAACGAACTCATCCTGATATCCATGAGATACCGCCATAATGGTTTTAAGTTCCGAACCGAATGGAGGAAGGTCTATTTCATCCATGGTTACTAAACGGGCTGTAGCTGGTATAACAGACGAATAGGTCATAATATTAAAGTCTGAGATACCGGCATCATACAGAGCCATATGATACGAACCGGCATGCTTTTCTAAATCCGATTCGCCACTCCCTTTCGAGATAAAAAAGGTGTTTGGGATCAAGTTCCCAATTTTCTTTACCATCAGCAACTACGTTTTACAATATTAATACAAGTTTTTGAGCGCACAAAAATAGAAACTTATTTGATATAAATAGCTTTTCAAATGTGAAAAACAGACAGAAAAACCATATTTTCCACAGAAATGAACAATTCGAAAAGAAAAGGTGTTTGTTTATATAGAGGGTAAACATAAAAACATAAAAATATGATGACGTTATTTTTAAGTATTATTTTATCGTTTTATAGTAATCAATTAATAGATAAAAACTCAGAAGTTATGAAATTTGAATTAGTAAAATTGCCTTATGCTGTTGATGCATTAGAGCCTGTTATCGGAAAACAAACTATTGAATACCATCATGGTAAGCATCTTCAAACGTATGTAAACAACCTGAATAATCTGATTCCGGGAACAAAGTTTGAAAACGCACCATTGGAAAAAATTGTAAGCGAATCAGACGGGGCTATATTTAATAATGCCGGCCAGGTCTTGAATCACAATTTATACTTTACGCAATTCTCACCGAAAGGCGGTGGTAAGCCGCAAGGAAAACTTGCCGAAGCAATTGATAAAACCTGGGGATCTTTCGAGAATTTCCAGAAAGAATTTGAAGCAGCCGGTACTGGATTATTTGGTTCCGGATGGGTATGGCTGGCAAAAGACAAAGATGGAAAGCTATCCATTACCAAAGAAAATAATGCCGGGAACCCTGTAACAAAAGGATTAACCCCACTACTCGGTTTCGACGTTTGGGAGCATGCCTATTATCTGGATTTTCAGAACCGTCGTGCGGATCACTTAAGTGCACTTTGGAAGATTGTCGACTGGAATGCCGTAGGTGATAGATACTAAGTTATTACGTACTGGTTTTAAGTATAAAAGAAACCGTCCGTGTCTTACACATGGGCGGTTTTTTGTGTTCTGTACCACATTTCATCTATTTTTTGCTAAATATATAGGGAATTGCTGTTATTAACGATCTATTAAAATGACAACTACAAAGTGTACATGGTTAGAATAAAATTTTGTATATTTATTTGCTAATATTTTATAAAGATAAAACATGAAAAATCTTTGGATATTTATTTTGTTATCGTTCTCGTTTTCTGGATGTATTGAAGAGTTTACCCCTAAGAAAATAGAAGAAGTCAGAGGAATTTTAGTGATTGATGGAACGATAACTAATGATGAATCCTTAATCACTCTTCGGCGTACTGTTTCTTTGCAAGACACCTTAGTAGGGAGTGAGATAGTTGAAAATGCAACAATGTATGTAGAAACAAATAAAGGAGAAAAAATTAGTGGTATATATAAAGAAGAAGGAACTTATTCCATTCTCACCGGCGATCTACAAGCGGATACCCAATATCGTTTACATGTTTCTGTTGAAGGGGAAGAATTTGAATCTTCTTTTCTTACTCCTATATTTACTACTGAAATAGACAGTATTACTTTTTCAAAAAAAGCACAAGGTGAGCCTGTTACTATTCAGATTTCCACCTCCGACGCTCACAATCAAACTCCATATTATTTTTGGCATTTTGAAGAAAACTGGGAAGTTAAATCCCAATTTTTTATATCATCAATTATGATAAACGATTCAACTTATAAATATTATGATCTGAATACCTCCAATAATATTTACTATTGTTGGGGGAAAGACTATTCCAATAATATTCTGATTGGCACATCCGAAAAATTGTCTCAAAACGCAATCATAAAAGAGCCAATAGCTAATATAGCATGTGATCATGACAAACTTTCAATACTTTATCACATAACTGTATATCAGCAACAAATTAGAAAAGAAGCATATAGTTATTTTTCTAACAAAAAGGATGGCAATGAACGTACAGGGAGTATATTCTCTCCAGTGTTTTCTGAAATGAAAGGAAACATTCAATGCATTAGTGATCCGGAAATTCCGGTAATAGGTTATATTGAGGTATCAACAACTACTCAAAAAGAACTATTTATACCAGAAAACATGGGTCTTTACGAGACCCCCTGGAGTGATATGAATAGATGTGCTTCTTTGTTTTCTGAGTATGGCGCAGAGCGTACTCCCAAAGAGTGTATCGACTGTAGAGCCAGGAAAAACGCCACAAAAAACAAACCTGAGTGGTGGCCAACAGATCATCTTTAATATAGTAAAAAAAGACTTTATGTATGTCTAAAAAAGTATTATTGATCTATCAAAACTGAAAATAAATAAACGGTTGCACCCCTGCACTCTTGAATTGTACGACAATAAAGATCATAATTGCAATATAGATTGCCTGAAGCAACAAGGGGGATTTGGTAACAAGCATTTGCAATGTATATTCCGCTTTCTTCGGCATAAAATGAAGGAGATAGCCTATCAACATCAGGATACACACCCCTTTGTAACCCTCTATGAACTGTCCGAATACTTCCGGATGAAAGTTTGTCACAATTTGTGCTAAAATACTCCCTACGGTTTGCATGGAATCTGCCCGAAACAGTATCCAACCCAAACAAACTAAGTGAAACGTAAAAATAACACCTATCACTCTGCGCCAGGCGGGCATATCTTTACCTGTTTGCTTAAAGCTGCTGAACCGTCCCATAATATATTTATGAACAGCCAAAGCTATTCCATGTAGTCCGCCCCATAAAACAAAGTTGTACGATGCACCATGCCACAAACCTCCCAGTAACATAGTCACCATAAGATTTATATACGTCCTTGTTTTACCTTTTCGGTTGCCGCCTAAAGAAATATACAAATAATCTTTCAGCCATGAAGAAAGGGAGATATGCCATCTGCGCCAAAACTCCGTAATTGTAGCCGACTGGTAAGGAGAGTCAAAGTTGATATTAAAACGAAAACCAAGTAACAAAGCTATACCAATAGCCATATCCGAATAACCGGAAAAGTCGCAATAGATCTGTAACGCATATCCATATACCCCCATCAGGTTCTCAAAACCTGTATATAATAAGGGAGCATCAAATATCCGGTCTACAAAATTCAGGCTGATATAATCAGAGATCACCGTTTTTTTGAACAAACCGCATATAATCAGAAAAAGTCCTTCGCCAAACTCCGCGCGTGTAACAATTAGCGGCTTGAACATTTGAGGAATAAAATCCTTTGCACGAACAATAGGTCCTGCTACCAATTGCGGAAAGAAGGAGACATAAAACAAATAATCAATCCAACGGGTAAGGGGTTTTAATACGCCCCGGTAAGTATCGATCACATAGCTGATACTTTGAAAAGTAAAAAAAGAGATACCGACAGGCAGGAATATGTCCAGTCGTTCATATTGTAATCCTTGTAAAGATGCATCTCCAACCATGAAACCTAATTCATTCGCTAATGAGACAAACATTTCATACAAGAAATTGAAATACTTAAAATAACAAAGCATTCCCAGATTGACACATAAGCTTAAAAAGACCAGGAACTTTCGTAGAACTACCTTCTTTGAATGGAAAACCCCTCGTGCTATAAAGAAATCAGTCGTTGCAGAAACTAAAAGTAAAACAAACCAGACCCCACTACTTTTATAATAAAAGAAAAGAGAAAAGAGGATAACATAGATAAATCTGGCCAGCGTATGTTTGCGCAAAGCAAAATAAATCAAGACAAATCCAATAAATAAAAAGAAGAACAAACCACTACTGAACAGCATCGGAGCCTCTCTGTGATAAACAAATAAATCCGGCAGTTTCTGAAGAGAAAACTGCGCACTCCCGATTGAAAATTGGTCGGGTAACCAACTGACCAGCAGGAATAACTTATGGATTATCAAATTCAACATACTCAATCGTTAATTCATCAGGCGTATCCTCGTCTGATGAAATCTCTTCTTTAAATTTTTTGTTATATAAATTCATTAGGGCATAAAACAAAAGAGTTCCCTGATCCTTATAACCATCCTTATTGAAATGTATGCGATCAGCTCCCATCAGTTTATTGGAATACCACTTACTGTTAGACCCTTTCCCTCCTGTTGCAGCAAAAAGATCCCAACAAGCAAGTCCTTGTTGTGCTGCTATCTCGGTAATAGCATCTGCCGCAAACTCCGTGTTCGCATTACGAACATAAACCCGTTTTCCATCCACCCGCGTACGCTTATAGCACTCCGGAGGAGTAGTCAGCATAATCGCCGTTTGGGGCAAGTGTCTCTTTACTAATGTCAGAAAATCATTAATTTGTCCTTTAAATTCCTGTTTACGAAATCGAGCGCCAAAGGTTTCATTAGTACCTAAAGAGATTATTAGTAAGGAAGGTTTTAACAGGGCTAATTGTTGTACAAAGTTTTCATCCGTAAAGTTTACAAACATGGAACCGTTAACCCCTACAGAGTGATACAACACACCTGATCCGCCATTCATCAAATTAGCGCCATAATATACATTCTCAAAAAGAGAGGCGGGAAGTACACTGTCAGTTCCCTGTTTTCTACGCGTACTGAAAAGCTGCAATGTATCTGTCAGACATGAGATATAAAAAGTGTCCGTAGACAAACCTTTAACAAGAGGTTCATTTCCTAACACCGAGTCAATAGAATCTTTTAATGCTCCGGTAGGCAACATAGGCATGGCTTTTTCATTCCGGTAAAGGACCACCTGATTAAACCCATAACCGGCACCATTGCGGGGAGCAATGATAATATCAAAGTTGATCGAAGGAGATAGAGATTTCACTCCTATCCCACCCGGACCGATACTCGTTCGCTTCGTTCGCTGTATCACACGTCCGGCTGTCCACTCTTTCACTGCCGACGAAAAGAAATAATCATCCGGTTCATTCACTTTGCTTAATTTATAGGGGGCTATCCAACCACGTCCGGCATTACCAAAGGCTTCATGCATCAGTCGCATCACGCGTCCACTATAATAGCCTACCTGGATATGCGAATCCCCCAAGTGAACAATATTGATTACCGTATCTTTTCGTGACCGGAGTTTATTTAACTCTTCCCAAAAAGCGGCAAGTGAATGGGTTGGATCCGAAATTATACATAAAGAATCTACAATCGGAATTTTTAATGTACCTAATAACGTATCCATATTTACCGGTTTGGGTTCTATAGAAAGGCTCAAGCTGTCAACCACTTGTAAGGGAACAGAGTCTCTCTTACTAAGAACTTCCTCTCCGGATATGGTGAACGGAGAAAAAACCGTCCATAAACAGAGAAAGCTCATCAAAAGGACATTAGTGTATGCTTTCTTCTGCTTTATCATAAAATTCTTTTTCTTTTTGCAGGGCTTCCAACAAAGCTTTCGCTATTTCACGTCCGCCACTGAAACTCATGTGTGTATAATCCTTTCCGGCCCAACCTTTTTCTACATAATCAACGATGCTGTTTTCTCCGCCCATTGCTTCAAACATATTCCAAAAAGCTACTCCGGTCTTTTGCGCGATCTGGCGTTGTGTATATAACATGGCAAACACAGCCGGCATTGTTTCGATACCATCCTCTTCCTGAGCCCCTCTGTCCGAAACACTCAGCAATAATATATCTGTCTCCGGAAAACATTTTCGCAAATGCCGAATAACACGTTGCATTCGTACACCATACCAACCGTAATCCAGCATTTCTTCATGAACGGTATTCAACCCATATTGTAAAACGATCAAATCATACGGGCGAATACGCTGTAATTCTTTGCTACGCTGTTCATCCAACTGTTCCAGAATCAATCCGGAATTTCCACGTATGGCAAAATTATCTACGATCACACCCGTGTCATCTTCTAAAGCAACACCTAACGCACGAAAACCATCTGTCTGTGTAAACCTATAAGAAGCCTCCCTTATCTCTCCTGTATGAATATTCTGGGTTATCTTATCAGTTGCCGGTAAAGTACGTTTTATCTGATCTTCTCCTTCATTCAAAACCAACTGCATACGCGTATGCTTATTCTGCTCATACAATAATTTTATTGTCGAGACAACCGGGAGTTCCGCATAGCGGTTTGTATTCTTAAACCTTAGCTGCACGATATCCGCTTCCGGTTCAAACAATTCACAAGACAACGTATATTGATATTGATGAAGACTATCATTCAACAGCGATAATGTTTTCCAACCTTCCGCCTGCTGTTCGATGGTCGGGCGATACTCTGCCGTCACTGAAGAGATCGGAACAAACCCCACCCCTCTGCCGCCAAATTGCTTTTGCAATCCTGAGCGGAAGTCGGATACCAAAATATCCCCTTCGATAAATGAGTCCCCCAGAAAAGCAATTCGTACAGGCCTGTCCATCTCATCCCGCTTATTCAACGCATAAAAAAAACGCCTCAAAGCAACATGCCCCGGCGAGTAGTCATCAATAAATATAATGGAAGAATCTGCGATCTGATCAGCATACATATCCCGATACAATTCCTCTCTCTTTTGCAGGATAGCAGCCGAATCAATAGTGGTTACTTCTGGATGAGATGCTACAATTGTATCTATAGTTATTATTTCCGGCTGGTTTAATAATTGCCTAAGAGAATCACGTAACAGAGGCTTGGTTTTTACCCGGATATCAGAAAGCATGTCAACTTTTTTAATGCGATAGCCTAATAATTCATCCGGCAAAGCATACATCGCTAAGCTTAAGGCTAACACAAAAAATAACAGTACTAACAGCCTGCCTAAATTATTATCTTTATCCATTTATTTTACTCTGTCCACGCTGCAAAGATAACAAAACAAAAAAGCAGTTTCATTTTATTGAAACTGCTTTTCACTATTCATTGTGTCTGATTAAAAATTATATCCTACTCTTACGGCAAACATCGGTTGGCTGAAATCTTTCAGGATCTGATATTTGACCTCTAATCCAACTGAAATCTGATCGGTTGCATAAAGTTCTCCACCCAAACCAAGGTTGGCACCCAGACGAGTCTCATTAACAGAGAAATTACCGCCATCCCAACTCCAAAACGAAAGGGCAAGTCCGCCTAACGGATAAAAACCAAACATATCACTCAACGGAAAAACATAATGCGCGTCCATATCTATAGTCCAGGCACTAAGACGATTATTCTTTACATAATAAGTCAAAGAAGGACCTAAACGAAACTCATCCGTAATAGAATAACGATAGTCCACCCCTAAAGTAGCATTTTCCCTATCAAAACCATAGCCAATCCGCGCGCCAAAAGAAGATTGTCCTTGTCGTACCTGTGCATATCCGCTTAAACACAAAACCGCCATTACTAATACTAAAAAAAATCTCTTCATAATACTTGTTCTTTAATTCAACATATAAATATTCGTTAAAAAATCTCTTTTTACTGTTTTGGGAAATAACAATAGACCGCTACCCGAAAACACAACTCTATCCGGCATCCGGAAAAGCCCTGAAAACAGAACCGGTATTATTCTCAAAACACCTAAGACAAAGACCATTGGCATTAAAACAAACACAAATATAGATGTGTTTTGTTAAAATTGCTTGTTGCAAAAGTAAGACTTTTCCCGGCAATGAATTCTTTTTGTAAGAAAATAAAACTTTATGCCTTTTTATTTGCAAAAATCGAAAAGGTTTATTATTTTTGTACTTTCATAGTTAAGGTTTTGGTTAAATGTTGAAGGGGACTGCTTGTGAAAGTAGTCCTTTTTGTCTTTTATTTACAGGCTATAAAGCGCTTTTATCTCTTCGCTCCATAAGGATTCGTCCGGTGTTTCCAATATCAACGGAAGATCATCAAAACGACTATCATACATAAGGTATTTGAATGGAGAAAAACCCAATACCCCTTTTCCCAGACTATCATGCCGGTCAACACGTGTAGCCACCTCTTTCTTTGAATCATTCAGATGCATTCCCCGAAGATACTTGAAACCAACAATCCGCTCAAATTCGGCAAAGGTATCCTCAAAAGCCTTTTCCGTACGTATTTCATAGCCGGAAGCTAACATATGTTGCGTATCCAAACAAACTCCTACGCGACTTTTGTCTTCCACCTTGTCAATAATAAAAGCCAGGTGTTCAAATCGATACCC
Organism: Parabacteroides sp. OttesenSCG-928-G21; assembly: GCA_030266465.1. Lineage (GTDB taxonomy): Bacteria > Bacteroidota > Bacteroidia > Bacteroidales > Tannerellaceae > JAJDIA01. Next base: position 25,245 of record JAJDIA010000008.1, read on the forward strand.
TAAATTGGTTCCTTGTCCGGCGGTATTTTCTATTACAGCCGTTACCCCCTGTGTTTGATCCAGTGTCCAATTGATTGATTCGGCTATGCGGCTCAGGCATTCCTCTTCTGTCAACTGATTCAAATGGCTGCCCGGATGAAAGTTCAGTCGATCCAATCCTAACTGTTCACACCGTTGCATTTCATCCAGAAAAGCCTTCCGGGATTTTGTTAAACCCTCCTCTTCCGGATGTCCTAAATTAATCAGGTAACTATCATGCGGAAGAATATGTTTCGCTTCATAGCCATACTCTTTGCATCGTTCTTTAAACAGCGATATACTTTTTTCTGTCAGAGGCGCTGACACCCACTGACGTTGATTACGTGTAAAAAGGGCGAAAGCCTTCGCCCCTATTTCGTGTGCATTAACGGGAGCATTTTCTACACCACCCGATGCACTCACATGTGCGCCTATAAACTTCATCGATCAATCATTTAAATAATAATCTACCGTAGTCACAACACGCACATTCTTAATATAAGGCGTATTGGCATCCCGGTCGGAAATAGAGAACTGTCCCTGATAAGCGGTACGTATTTTTCCTAATTTACTATTCGAGTCTTCGGCAAATTTACTGGCCGTTGCGCGGGCATTCTTGGTGGCCTCCTCAATCATTTCAGGCTTTATGTCATTTAATGCCGTAAACAAAAACTGCGTCTGATAACGATAATCACCTCCACTAATCGCTATACCCTGCTTCAACAGGTCGCTTTGAGAGCCAATCAGGTTTCTGACTAATTCAACCTTTGAAGAGGTTACCGTCAAGACCGCCGTCACATTATACCGGTATTGTATGCGGTCATTTCCATAGCGTTCCGCCTGCATATCAATAATTTCCGGTGCCGAAAGCGTTATTTCGTCCTGACTCAATCCGTTTTTTGTCAGAAAATCAACAATAATCGCATTTTTCCGCTCCATAGTTGAATATAAGTCAACCAGATTATTCCCAACCTCTTTGTACATTAACGGCCAGATAACACGATCAGCCGGAACCTCTTTTTCGGCCAATCCCTTTACAGAAACAACACGTTCCTTATCTTTAAAATTCTCAATACCCGACTTCAACATATAGCCGAGTAAAAACAGCCCTAACGCGATTAAAAAACCGGCGGCCACGACATTACCATTATTCTTTTCCATTTTGTTTATAATTTATTATTTAATACAGTAGTTAAAGAAGTTATCACTCGCTTCGCTTATTTGGAAGTTAAGAAGTTAAGAATATTCTTTTTCCTTCTTACTTCTAAGTTGCAGCCATGCAACTGATAACTTCTTTGACTCCTTTAATCTCTCTTATTCCTCTTCCGTTTTACATCCGCAGAAATGAAATTGTTCGCGCGCTTTTTCCGGTGTCACAACAAAGTAAACCATATCCGCTTTTGCGCAAACCTCCTCATTTTCATCGCTTATTTCCGATTCGATAAATACAGCATTCCGTTTTTGCTCTTTGATACGTCCCCGAATTGTCAGTTGTTTGTTTTTCGTAGAAATACTTTTCAAAAAACGCGTATCAAGCCTTGATGTCACTCCGGTGGTCTGCAACTTCCGGAGAACCAGCCAACCGCCCAATTCATCCATCAATGTGGCTAGAATCCCTCCGTGAAGCGTATCCAACCAACCCTGATACCATTCTATCGGTTTCCAGATAGCAACGATATCATCCCCATCTTCATAAAATTCTAACTTTAAACCTAACGGATTTTCCGGAGCGCAACCAAAACATTTATAGCCCTCCAATCCATTCCACGGATTCACAATCTTTTTCATAAATAACATTTCAAATCAAACGAAGGTTGCAACATTTCTCTGCCACACCCTGTAAAAAAACAATAAACAAATATAGAGATAAAACCGATACATCCGTTTATTATTGCCCTTTCTTCTGCATTTTATATACTTTTCATTGTAATGCTATAAGCCATTCATTGCAATGATCTAATCGTTCCACCCGGGTGAGACGAGCGTTCCACCTGGGTGAGTCGATCGTCCCACCCAGGTGAGTCAACCGTTCCACCCGGGTGGAACGATTAAATAATTACAATGGCCGCATTAATCCGTCGTAATCAAAAGATTAAAAATCAACGATAAAAGGGTTATTTTTTCCTGAAAAGAGAATTCGGCACATGAAATGGTGTAACGATAAATATATTACCTTTGAGTGATATTACTACATGAATAAATACAACATAAATCAATACATTAAACATGAACAGAATAACATCTCTTTTCGGCATAAAATATCCTATTATACAAGGTGGTATGGTTTGGTGTAGTGGATGGCGACTGGCTTCTGCCGTCAGTAATGCCGGAGGACTTGGCCTGTTAGGTGCCGGTTCTATGTATCCGGAAGTTTTGCGTGAACACATACAAAAATGCAAGGCAAACACCGACAAACCGTTTGGCGTCAATATTCCACTGATGTATCCGGATATAGAAACGCTGATGCATATTATTATTGATGAAGGGGTTAAAATCGTTTTCACTTCGGCCGGAAATCCTAAAACATGGACCCCTTTTCTGAAAAACGAGGGTGTGAAAGTTGCCCATGTGGTGAGTAGCTCGAAATTCGCTGTAAAATGTGAAGAGGCCGGCGTCGACGCCATTGTTGCCGAAGGATTTGAGGCCGGAGGACATAACGGCAGAGAGGAGACTACGACACTATGCCTTATTCCTTCTGCCCGGCAAGCCACGAATCTTCCTTTAATTGCGGCAGGTGGTATAGGTACAGGTGAAGCTATATTGGCGGTGCAGGCATTAGGCGCTGAAGGTGTTCAAATCGGCACTCGTTTTGCCCTGAGTAAAGAAAGTTCCGCACATGAATCATTCAAACAACTTTGCCGGAATCTGAACGAAGGTGACACCAAGTTGCTTTTGAAAAAACTTTCCCCTACCCGATTAGTAAAAAGTTCGTTTGCCACTGCTGTCGAAGCCGCGGAAAGCAGAGGAGCAACCATTGAAGAACTTCGCACATTATTAGGCAGAGGCCGGGCTAAAAAAGGAATCTTCGAAGGCGATCTGGAGGAGGGAGAACTTGAGATTGGCCAGATAGCTTCTCTCTTTCATCAAGAGGAAAGTGCGGAAGATATCATACAAAGTTTAGTAAGCGGTTATGAATCGGCTCTATCGAAACTATGCCTTTCTAACAAGATTTAGGTATCGGTACAGTTATCAGGTAGTAAAAATTATTTCCCCCTATAAAGCAACTCTATGTTTTATTTTCAGGCATAAAAAAGATCCCTAACATTCGTACAAATTATATTTTGTATATTGCACATAATATTCCAATCACAATATTCATTTCTAATTATTCATTCAAATGAGAAAAATAGATGAGATCTTATTGAAGAATCAGGGAACGGTTCTCAATAAAAATGAGATGAAAAACATCTCGAAAGAAAATCAATGTGCTTATAGTACGCATTGGTCATCGGATACTATTATCTGTGCAGCTAGCCCAACAGAGGCAGAAACAGCTGCCGGTCCTGATGGATGGTGGTGCTGCAATTGTGCGGATGCCTACAAGTGTATTGATAATCCATCAAAAGATTGACAAAAACTTTCAGCTTACAATCACCTAACAGAAAGTCGATAGACTTCTATTAATGTATTCTCCTACCATTCTGTTCATATCTTGACTATGATCGATTCTTCGGACATCAAAGGGAATTTAACATCATATATTAGAAACCCTTTTGATTTTATAGAATAATTCCAGTGATGAACATGTAAATTCAGACAAAGATACAAGTGACTTCATCCTGCTTAGCAGAATATCAACACATTGCTTAAAATGCGTAAATCCTGGCCTAAAACAGAGCATTTACCTACATTACGACTTACATTCAAGACAAAAATCGAAATATTTAATAAAATAAATTTTGTTAAATAGCTTAAAACATGCCGTATAACATAAAATAAAAACAACTAAATATTCATTTTATTTTATTAATTCGTATTGCTAATTTCAAAAAACGGTTGAACAATTATCAAATCTATACTATCAGGGTAAAAACACAAACGATATGTCTATTTTTAAATTAAAACGAAGAAAACCGCAAAACACATTTGTCGGATTGTTGGATAAACTGCATATTAAATATACACAATCATTTTCCAACAAATATTTTAATGAACATCCACATAAAAATAATCTGTTCGGCTTTTCTGAAATGTTGACCGGCTATGGGATTCAAAATGCCGGAGTACGGATCACAGACAAGGAAAACAACATTTTTAATATCGAGACACCGTTTATTGCCCATACAGGCGGGGATTTCGTGGCTGTATATAAAATAGAACCCGACAAAGTACATTTCTTCCGAGACGGAAAAAAAATCAGCATACCTGTTCCCGAATTTATCCAAACCTGGTCGGGTGCAACCCTTTTAGCAGAAACCACACCGGAGTCCGGTGAACCGGATTATAAGGAGCATCGGAAGAAAGAGTTGGCCGATGTTATACAACAATCAATACTGGCCTTGGCCGTCATCCTGATTGCCGGGATAGCCTTTTTCACGCACTCCCTGTTTACGCATCCGGCTATCAGCCCCCTTTTAGTGGTTAATCTTATTGGTGTTTATATCAGCTATATACTGGTGCTGAAACAGATGCACATCAACAGCCAATATGCCGACAAGATCTGTTCACTGTTCAGTAAAAGCGACTGTAATAATGTATTGGAATCGGAAGCTGCCAAACTATGGGGTATTTTCGGATGGAGCGAGATCGGGTTGGGATATTTCTCTGCCAATGTATTGATCCTGCTGTTCCTGCCTCACCTGATTCCTTTTCTGTCTCTTTTAAATCTATTCACGCTTCCTTATACCTTCTGGAGTGTATGGTATCAGAAAACAAAAGCCCGCCAATGGTGTCCCCTTTGCCTGATGGTCTTGTGTTTGCTATGGAGTATATTTATCCTCTGTTGTCTGTTCGGGTATATACGGATGCCGGCATTGGATTGGAACAGCCTGTGGGATTTAGCGTTTACAGGAAGCTTGTATATTATTCCGGTAGTGACGCTTAATCTCTTACTTCCCAAACTCAGCGAAGGGAATCAGGTTGAACAGTTACGGCAGGAAATCAACAGCATCAAAGCTAATGAAGAGCTATTCAATACTTTGCTCACTCAACAGCCCTATTATGAAGTAAGCGAATCCGATTCGCACATTGTCTTCGGAAATCCGGATGCACAGTTGAGAATTTCGATTCTTACCAATCCCTTTTGTAATCCCTGTTCGAAGATGCACAAAAGAGTGGAGAATCTGTTGAAAGAGACCAAAGAAAATATATGTGTTCAATATATCTTTTCTTCCTTCAACGAAAGCCTGGAGTATGCTAACAAATATCTGATTGCGGTGTATCTGGAAAAAGACAGGGCTACGGCCATACAACTGTATACTGACTGGTTTGAAAAGGGGAAGGAGTTGAAAGAGTCTTTTTTCGATGGTTTGCAATTGGATATGACTGATCCGGAGATTGAAGACGAATTTCAACGGCATGAATCCTGGAAAGAGAAGACGAAGTTACGGTCAACACCTACGATAATAGTTAATGGGTATAAATTGCCGGGCAACTATAAAATCGAGGATTTAAGGCATTTCACGGAATTTAATGTTAACGTTAAATAATCCTTGCTGTTGCTTGCGAAAGAGTAAGGAGCAATAATCTGATCAATTATTGCAAAAAGCAACAAATGAGATTTGCATACTATTTTATTAACGTCTAATTTTTTTTATTATGAACAGAAAAAAGATTACTTTAAGCGGACTCGGTGAAGTACTATCTCCACTGGAGA
>JAJDIA010000080.1 GCA_030266465.1 Parabacteroides sp. OttesenSCG-928-G21
AAAACCTGTCTCGAATCTACGGATTAACCGTATTTAACTACTCATTGGATCAAAATTCCGGATGAAATGGATTTGACGTTTTGTCGGATTCTGTTCCGGGTTTTTGACAACTTTTGAAAATCATTGCGATGATTTTTGCTTGCCTTTTCATTTTGTCAGAGAATTATAATTCTGCCTGACATTCGGATTTTTCTTAACCCTCATTTTAACGATTCTAATTGAATAGGCTCGTACATAGCTCCGAATATGCGATTCTACGAGGGGATAGATTGACAAAATGATAGTTGAGGGGAATGCATCATTGGTTGAGGGGAGATTTTGACAATTTTATAATTTATAGCAGAGCATCTCATCTACACGTTATTTATTTCTCACAAAATACCTCACGAACGTTTTTTCATTATATTTGTATCATATAGGATGCGCTTCGGCTATTTTATAGCGCAAAGGAGGAAGAAAATGGAGAAACGCCCAGGCTGGCGCAAACGTATTGCTTTAGAATTATTCAGAGGTATCCGCAGTAACCGAGCGAAACTGCATGAACTACGCACACTGTTTTGGGAATGTACACTCAGGTGTAATTTGTCATGCCAACACTGTGGTAGCGATTGTCATGTGTCTGCGGAGCAGCCGGATATGCCGATGGAAGATTTCCTTGGTGTGATTGATGATATAACTCCACATGTCCAACCGGATCGTGTGATGATTACCTTTACCGGCGGTGAACCGCTAATGCGCAAAGATATTGAAAAATGCGGGTTGGAACTTTACTGTCGCGGATTTGCCTGGGGGATGGTGACTAATGGATTGCTGTTGACCAAAGAACGTCTGGACGCCCTATTGGCTGCAGGAATGCACTCTATTACTATAAGTCTGGATGGTTTTGAAGATGCACACAACTGGATGCGTGGCCATCCTAAAAGTTTTGAAAATGCGCTGAACGCTATTTGTTATCTGGCAGAAGAGAAAGAGATTGTATGGGATGTGGTTACCTGTGTAAATCAACGCAATTTCGACAAACTTCAACTGTTCAAAGAGTTTCTGATTGAAATGGGAGTTAAACGATGGCGGTTGTTTACTGTTTTTCCTGTTGGCCGTGCTGCGGATAATTCCGATCTACAATTATCTGACGTACAGTTTACTCAATTGATGAATTTCATCCGTTTTTGCCGGCAGGAAGGACGCATTCATGCCTCCTATGGCTGTGAGGGTTTTTTGGGGAATTATGAGGGGGAGGTTAGAGATTCTATCTTTCACTGCAATGCCGGGATTTCAACTGCGTCCGTTTTGGCTGACGGTTCGATTTCCGGTTGTCCGAGCATTCGTTCTAATTTTCATCAGGGGAATATCTACAAAGATAAATTTATGGATATCTGGAACGAAGAATTTAAACCTTTCCGTAATCGGTCATGGACGAAAAAAGGGCAATGCTCCAATTGTGAGATGTATCGTTATTGTGAAGGGAACGGGATGCATCTTTATAATGACAACGAAGAATTATTATTCTGTCATTATAAGCGTTTACAATGAAAAAATCAATCAGAAATAACTATAAACACAAGTATCAATCTAAATTTAAAAACACATGAAAAAACTATCCTTAATCTTGTTATGCATGTTTTGTGCTTTATGCTTTTCATTAACAGCACAACAAAATGAGAAGTACCCGTTAGGTGATTTCGAAGAACTTACCGATACGAAACCTTTCGATGGTCCCGAAGTATGGAATAAGTTAAACAAATCGACTTATCTTAGTTGGGGAAGTACGGATATTCGTTACCCTAAACGCAATGTCCCGACAATAACACAAACCAACCGTTGGCAGACTAAAGCCTGGAAGGGGGAACGTGTAAATGCGCAGGCATTAATATGGACTAAAGCTGATTTAAAGGATGTAACGCTTTCTGTCAGCGACCTGAAAAATGGTTCTGCTATTATTCCGGCTGCTGAAACTTCTGCCCACTTTGTTCGTTACGTCATGACGGATGAATTGAGTAAAGATGGGACGACAGGGTGTGGACACCGTGAGAATACGGCTGATTGGGACTCTTCCATGGTTGCGGATATGCTGGATGTTATTAAAGTTCATGATGTATTAGCCAATACCGCACAACCGGTATGGGTGAAGATACAAGTGCCAAGAGATATCAAAGCCGGGAAATACAAAGGGACGCTTACAGTACAAGGCAGTAATTTATCTTCCATGAATTTGCAGATAGAGGTAGAGGTGATGAACAGAACATTGCCGGAACCAAAAGAATGGAAGTTTTTCCTGGACTGGTGGCAGAATCCTTATGCCGTTGCACGTTATTATCAAGTCCCTCTTTGGAGTAAAGAACATTTTGACGTGATGCGCCCTTATATGAAAATGCTGGCAGATGTCGGACAAAAAGTAATCACTACCAGCATTATGCATAAACCCTGGAATGGACAAACCGAAGATCACTTTGACAGTATGGTTTCTCGAATTAAAAAATTAGACGGAAGCTGGGAATATGATTATACGGTTTTTGATAAGTGGGTAGAGTACATGATCAATGATATTGGTATTGACCAACTGATTAACTGCTACACTTTAGTGCCTTGGGCGTTAAGCTTTGATTATTTTGACCAGGCTACTAACAGAATCCTATTCGTAGAGGCAAAACCCGGTGACGAGGCATATGAAAATTATTGGCTTACTTTCCTGAAAGATTTCGCCACACATTTGAAAGAGAAAGGTTGGTTTGAGCGAACTACAATTGCTATGGATGAACGCAGTCTGTCGTCTATGCAGGAAGCCATCCGGGTGATCCGGAAAGCAGATCCGGAATTCAAAATATCGCTTGCCGGGAATTATCATCCGGAAATCGAAGGCGATCTTTATAATTATTGTCTGGCTTATGGACAAAATTTCCCTCCTGAAGTAAAAGAAAGAAGAGAGCGGGAAGGGAAAATAAGTACGGTTTATACCTGTTGTGCGGAAGCGCTGCCTAACATATTCACTTTCTCTCCTCCGGCAGAGGCAACCTGGACGATATGGCATGCTATGGCGGGTAATTATGATGGTTATCTGCGCTGGTCATTTATAGCCTGGACACAGAATCCCTTACAAGATACACGTTTCCGGAGTTGGGCTGCCGGAGATTGCTTCCAGGTTTATCCCGGCAATCGGAGCAGTATTCGTTATGAGCGTTTGGCTAAAGGGATTCAAGATGCAGAAAAGATTCGTCTCCTACGGGAAGAATTTACTGCAAAAAAAGAGAACAATAAGCTAAATCGCTTGAATCAAGTTGTTGCTCGTTTTATTCGGGAAAATCTAACACCGGAAAATGCAGCTGAGATGGTCAATGAAGGACGCAGAGTTTTAAATTCATTTTAAGGCGTTCCCAAAGTAGTCATCTGCATCGTTGCTTCTTTCAATAAAAAACAAAAAGGGCTGCCCAATCGGACAGCCCTTCTACTTTATGTTTTCTTCTATATTTTATTTCTCCCGGATAAAAATGTTTATTGGTGTACCAGTGAAATCCCAATTTTCCCGTAGTTTATTTTCCAAAAAGCGTCTATAAGGCTCTTTAATCCACTGTGGCAGATTACAGAAAAAGACAAATGAAGGTACGGCACCTGCCGGTAATTGAGTGATATATTTAATTTTAATATATTTTCCTTTCCATGCCGGAGGAGGATAGTTCTCAATGATAGGCAACATCACTTCGTTAAGCTTAGCCGTTGGCACACGCTTTTGTCGGTTATCATACACCTCTTTCGCGACCTCCAGAACCTTCAAAATACGCTGTTTCGTCAATGCCGAAATAAAGATAATAGGGAAATCCTTGAATGGGGCAAGTCGTTCACGAATAGCTGTGGTATACGAATTAATAACTTTCTGGTCTTTTTCTTCTATCAAATCCCACTTGTTAACACAAACGACTAAGCCTTTTCTATTCTTCTGTATTAATGAGAAAATATTTAAGTCCTGGCTTTCAATACCACGTGTAGCATCAACCATAAGGACACACACATCTGAATTTTCAATCGCACGAATAGAGCGAATTACGGAATAGTATTCAAGATCTTCATTCACTTTACTTTTTTTCCGGATTCCGGCGGTATCTACCAAATAAAATTGTAATCCGAATTTGTTGTATTTCGTATATATTGAATCACGGGTAGTTCCGGCAATATCTGTTACGATATGGCGTTCTTCACCTATAAAAGCATTAATTAAAGAGGATTTTCCTGCATTCGGACGTCCTACTACGGCAATACGGGGAAGGTCTTCTTCCAGTATTTCCACTTTTTCTTCCGGTAGAAGCTCGACTATTTTATCTAATAAATCTCCTGTACACGAGCCGTTAATCGCAGAGACACAAAAAGGATCCCCTAATCCTAAAGAATAAAATTCTGCAGATTGCGTATGCATTTCAAAAGTATCTGCTTTATTTGCGACAACGACAATTGGTTTTTTAGAACGACGCAGTATACCTGCTACCTCTAAATCCAAATCGGTAATTCCGTTAAGAACATCTACAACAAACAAAATAACATCAGCTTCTTCTATAGCGATCTGAACTTGCTTGTTAATTTCACCTTCAAAGACATCTTCCGAATTAATAACCCAACCACCCGTATCAACAATCGAGAATTCTTTTCCTGTCCATTCGACTTTTCCATATTGGCGGTCACGAGTAGTACCTGCCTCTTCATTTACAATAGCTTGACGACTTCCCGTCAGTCGATTGAATAAAGTTGATTTTCCTACATTGGGTCTACCAACAATTGCAACAAGATTTCCCATATTTTTTTATTTTTCGCTGAATTTCAATCCAGCTGATAACCAAAACTCTTTAGCAGATTGTCACGATTCCGCCAGTCTTTTTCAACTTTAACAAACATCTCCAAAAAGATTTTTTTGCCAAAGAAACGTTCGATATCCTTACGAGCCATTGCGCCAACTTTCTTTAATGCAGCACCTTTATGACCGATAAGAATACCTTTCTGTGAATCACGCTCTGCTATAATAAGCGCCTTGATATGTATTAGTTTTTCATCTTCCTTAAACAACTCAACTACCACTTCCACTGAATAAGGAATCTCTTTTTGGTAGTAAAGTAGTATTTTTTCACGGATAATCTCCGTTACAAAGAAACGGGCAGGTTTATCTGTTAATGCATCTTTTTCAAAATAAGGAGGAGAGTCAGGCATTAATTCTTCTACCCGCTTTTTTACGCGATCGATGTTGAAGTTATTCAATGCAGAAATAGGTATAATCTCCGCATTGGGGAGTATGCTATGCCAATGTGAAACAAGTTTTTCTAAATCAACTTGATTTGTTTGGTCAATCTTATTGATTAATAATAATACAGGAAAGTCAACTTTTTGTACACGAGTTAGAAATTCCTCATTTTTATCCATTGTCTCAATAACATCTGTCACATATAATAATACATCAGCATCTCCCAGTGCTGATGTTGAAAAAGTAAGCATAGATTCTTGCAACTTATAGTTTGGTCGCAGAATTCCGGGTGTATCTGAATACACTATTTGCATATCGTCAGTATTTACAATACCCATAATACGATGTCGGGTAGTCTGCGCTTTCGATGTAATGATTGATATACGTTCACCAACCAATTTATTCATCAATGTAGACTTACCAACATTTGGATTCCCAACGATATTTACAAATCCGGATTTATGCTTTTTTTCCGTCATATCCCCATTTTATATAAACGGCACCATACGTAAAACCGGCACCAAAAGCAGCAAGAATAAGATTATCTCCCTTCTTAAGTTTATTCTCCCATTCCCACAAACAAAGAGGAATAGAGCCTGCACTGGTATTTCCGTATTTTTGAATATTAATCATTACTTTCGCATTGTCATCCAAGCCAAGGCGACGAGCAGCAGCATCAATAATCCGCATATTGGCTTGATGAGGAACTACCCAGTCTATATCTTTATTTGTAAGCCCATTACGTGCTACCAGTTCTGCAGCGACATCTGCCATGTAAGAGACTGCATACTTAAATACAAAACGTCCTTCCTGATAAACATAGTGCATGTGCTTGTCTACTGTCTCATGACTAGATGGATAAGCCGAACCGCCACCTTTCATATGCAAATGTTCAATACCTACACCATCCGTACGAAGAATACTATCTATTAATCCATATTCTTCCGTAGTAGGTTCCAACATTAAAGCACCACAACCATCTCCAAACAAAGGAGCCGTGTTTCTGTCCGTATAATCAGTAATAGCCGTCATCTTATCACCGGCAACAAGAACAACTTTCTTATACCCTCCTGAACGGATAAAATTTGCAGCTGTTTCCAAGCCATAAATAAAACCAGAACAAGCAGCTTGCATATCAAAAGCAAGCGCATTTATACAACCTGCAGCACTGGCGATAAGAGAGGCTGCTGTCGGAAATGTATAATCAGGCGTAGTTGTAGCACAGATTATTGCATCAACATCTTCAGGCTTAGTATTTGTCTTTTCGAACAACTCATTTACTGCACGAATTCCCATGAAAGAAAGCCCTTTACCTTCACCCTTAAGTACTCTGCGTTCTTTAATACCTACACGAGTCGTAATCCACTCGTCTGATGTCTCAACTAACTTCTCAATGTCAGCATTGGTAATTACGTCTTCTGGTACATAGCCACCAACACCTGTTATTACTGCATTTAATTTTCCCATACAATAGTTTTTATCATGTAGAATAGTCCTCTTTTTAAAGAAAAAAAGCCCTAAATTATCGTTTAGGGCAATTTCTTACATTTATCAATCCCAATTAAGGAGAGTTTGACAAATATTACACAGCAGCTTCTTTTTCAATTGCTAACTTTCCTCTGTAATAGCCACATTCACCACATACAGTATGGTAAACATGCCAAGCTCCACAGTTCGGGCAAATAGCCATTGTAGGAGCAACAGCCTTGTCATGAGTTCTTCTCTTGGCTGTTCTTGATTTTCCTTGTCTTCTTTTAGGATGTGCCATTTTAAATTTATTTAGTTATTATCATTATCTATTATTCCTTTCAATGTATCCCAACGAGGATCAATATCACCACTCGTATTGTCATCTACATTGAAATCATCGGAAGATGTATCGTCACCATATTCATCGTCCGAATCAGAGCTACCGGCTGAGTGTTTTTTAAGTTTAGAAGACATGGTTTTATTACATTTTCCCGGTGGATGAATATGTTTCATTGGAACTGCCAATGCTACAAATTCATAAAGAAACCAAGCTAGGTTTATTGAGCTTTCGTCTTCCGGAATAACCACAACTTCATCGCTTTCTTCAGCATACTCTTTGCCAAATTTTACGACTAAACGGTTTTGGGTGTCAATGGGTATCTCTACATCATCAAGACATCTATCACAAGGGACCATTACAAAACCTTGTAATTGAAAATCCATTTCAAACATTTGAGACATACGCTTCAACATCAGAGAAACTTTCACTTTCCCTTTCTGTACCTCGTCCCCATCAATATCCATAAAAAACTTGTTCTCCAGGAAAAAATCATAATTATGCGTTCCTGAAGCGAGGTTTTTCAAATCAATTTTATATAAATCAAATTTCCCCAAAGTCCATTAATGTAAAAACCTTGCAAAGGTACGAAAAAACAATATACATTTGCAATAAGTGGCGTTTATTTTTTATTCAAGATCTATCCTTTATACTTTCTAAATTCAATCCGAAAAGTTGTACCCTTTCCTATTTCTGAGTTTTTAACAAATATTCGTCCTTTATGATATGATTCAATTATACGCTTAACAAGGGATAGACCTAATCCCCAGCCTCTTTCTTTAGTTGTATAACCTGGATTAAAAATAGTTTTAAACTTAGACTTTGGAATACCTTTTCCGGTGTCAGAAATATCTATCCGTACATATTTCCCATATTCATAAACAGAAAATGATATTTTACCATAACCATCCATAGCGTCTACTGCATTTTTAATTAAATTTTCGACTACCCATGCAAATAAAGAATCATTTATAGCCACAAAAATCGGTTCCTGTGGAATGGTTGCTATTATTTCGACTTTAGAAGATATACGAATCTTCATATAATCCAAAGCCTGAGAAAGTGCGGCAGCTATATTTACCGGAACAGGAGTAGGATTAGAACCAATTTTTGAAAAACGTT
>JAJDIA010000081.1 GCA_030266465.1 Parabacteroides sp. OttesenSCG-928-G21
TGACTTCTGTCAAAAGTATAAAGCATTGTTGACAAAACAGATAATCATTAGTATGATTTAGGGAAAAGAATGTGATGTTTTATCGAGCTTATGCTTTTTATTTCCCTGAAAAACAGGTTGTTGTTTTGGGTGTGTTTCACGAAGAAAGCTGGCTGTTTTGTTAAAATGGCATGGTTTTTGTATAATATAGAATTAGCTGTTCAAAGATGTTTGTAGAAAAAGTAAAGAGGTAAAAAGATTTGTTTAGGTTAAAATGTTATTTTTTGTAGGAATTCAGAACATTTCTAACAACATCTTTGTTAATATGCTGAAATGTAAAATACACCGTTTTATTAAAGAGATATGAAAACTAAAAAACACCTTCAAGATTTACAAGCTTATCAGTTACGGGATGAGGTTCACGAAAACAGAATTGAACCTAATCTGTTGATCCCGAGCAGACCGTTGCAGAAACAAACCTCTTATCAATTGTCTTTTGGTCAATTAAACGGACAGCACAGCTATTCGTATCAACTTTGTATTAATTTCCAAAAACTCCAAGCTTTCCAGAAAAAAAGTAAAGTGGCTCAAATGGCTGTTTTTATGAACTAAAACCAACAACAGTATAGTTGTTTTTCGAGAGAAGTTTGTTTTTTAGCTTAAAAAATCGTCATGGCAGAACGAATGGTTGTGTATCCGATTAATCTGTCAAAACGTTCACTCATCGGTCTGAAATAGACATATATAGAATATTCGTTTTCTGTTTGAGAATAATTCCCTTCTATGGGTAAGGTGCTTCCTTTTGTTTGCCTGTCAGGTATGAAGATGTATTGGTAGTTATGATGTCCCTGTTTTATTTGCAGGGATTTTTCATATTGTCCGGTTTGAGTATTATACCCCATCCGGCTTTTTTCATCTAACACATTATTATATATATCACTCAACAGGTATAATTGTCCGTTTGCCAACAAATCGGTATTGAGTGAAAAATGAACTACGTAGTAATCCGCTTCCGTGTCAGGATCATTGCATCCGCTACAATTCGTATAACTTCTGCCATTTTGATCCTGATCATATTGATAAGTCCTGTTTCGCCGAACAAGATCCGGTATTAATTCTACATGATAATAGGGGTTATGGAAGGAGATAGCATCAACATGCATACCGTTGTATGTATTGCTTAAAAACTCCATCCGCCGGTATTCATTTCCCGCTTCAAAAATGAGTTCCTGAATATGCGTGTATTCCAGTTGTCTATTTAGAATATTTCTTGGTTGGATGCCTGTAACCATATTATCACGCCTATTGTTTTGCTGTACATTTATTTTTAAATCCGTATGCGGATAGTGGATAGGGAAGTTGGTATGATTGATCGTAAAACTTAATTGTTGATGCGCCTGGTTTGTATCGATATCCGTATTGCCACTTATGGTACTCATGAGTGTGACTTGCGGTTCGTATACAGAGAAGCAAGCGATAAGTACTGCTTGAGAAGGGTTGTTATCATCATATACACGTACGGCATAATTGCCGGATACCTTCAGTTGTATGTCTTTGTTGGGAATAGTCAGTTGATAGTGGGTGTATGAAGTCGTGGTCGCCTTTGAATTGGAAAAATCCTCAATAGGTAATCCTTGAAATCCGTCCATGTATTCAATAGGGGAAAGGGCTGATTGTTGCCAGTTAGCATCGCAATGAATAATCGAATAGCTATAATACTTGAAGCTTTCGTGCAGTACATCGAAATTTATACTGATTTGTTCGCTTTGATCCAGCGGGATAACAGGAACCTGCATGTCGGGATCAGACGATTTCACCTGAAGTGTTTTAATCAGTTTGTCCTTAATATCAGTTTGATAAGTTTGTGCAGAAAGCGGGAATATTATCAGACTAAAAAACAGACATAGAATGTATATTATTCTCATTTGAAGCGGAGATTTTATCATTTTGCAAAATTAAAGATTTTTTTCCGTAATTATTTCGTCATTTATGCTTTTGAGCATAAAAATAATATGTACTTTTGCGGCAAATTAAAAAATCAATTTTAGTTATATCATCATGGCAAATGTGATTAAGATTAAAAAAGGTTTAGACATAAATCTAAAGGGTAAACCTTCGGATACAATACTGGGCGGGAATAAAAGCGATTTATATGCTATTGTTCCCGATTCTTATAACGGTATATACCCGAAAGTTATTGCCAAAGTAGGTGATAAAGTCCAAGCCGGCTCGGTATTAATGATTGACAAGAATCGCCCGGAAATCAAATTTGTTTCACCAGTAAGCGGTGAAGTAATAGCGGTAAATCGCGGGTTGAAACGTAAGGTATTGAATATCGAAGTAAGACCTGACGAAGATATCGAATATGTAGAGTTCGGTAAGAAAAAGGTTTCGTCTTTAAGTACAGAAGAGGTTAAGAATGCAATTTTAGATGCAGGGATGTGGCCGTTTGTTAAACAACGTCCGTATGATATAATAGCCTCTCCCGGTGATACTCCTCGTGATATTTTTGTTTCAGCATTTTATAGTGCACCGTTAGCTCCCAATTTTGAATTTATCCTGAGTGGACAGGAAAAAGACTTTCAGACAGGATTGGAAGCGTTGGGGAAATTAACAGCCGGGAAAGTATACCTGAATATCCGAAAAGGCTCAAAACTCAATCCTGCCGGAGTAGAGATTGTGGAAGTTGAAGGCCCTCATCCGGCAGCGAACGTAGGCGTTCAGATTAATCACATTAAACCTATCAACAAGGGAGAAACAGTCTGGGTTGTTAATCCGCATGATGTTATTCTTATCGGTCGTATGTTTAATAATGGTGTTGCTGATTTTACCCGTTTAGTGGCTGTAACAGGTTCGGAAGTCGCGAAGACCGGCTATATGAAAGTTATTTCCGGTTGCCGAGTAAGAAGTATTCTGAAAGGACAGATAGAAGAACCGGGTTTTATTAACGGTTTTGTTGGCATGAAGCACCTGCGTATAATCAGTGGAAATGTATTGACGGGAACAAAAATAGGTTTGGATGATTATTTAATGGGCTATGATGATCAAATAACTGTTATTCCTGAGGGAGATGATGTACATGAATTTGTAGGATGGGCTGTTCCCGGTTTTGGGAAATACAGTGTGAGTCATACCTATTTAACATGGCTGGAAGGGAAAAACAAGGAATATACGATAGATGCCCGTATCCGTGGAGGAAAGCGTGCCATGATTATGTCGAATGAGTACGACAAGGTTTTCCCGATGGATATTTTACCGGAATATTTGCTTAAAGCCATTATAGCATTTGATATTGACAAAATGGAGAATTTGGGTATTTATGAAGTCGCTCCCGAAGATTTTGCGCTATGCGAATTTGTTGATACTTCTAAGATAGAAATACAGAAAATTGTTCGTAATGGTCTGGATTTACTCTACAAAGAGATGAATTAAACGAATTAATAACATTAAAAATATAAAACATTGAAAGCGTTAAGGAATTATCTCGACAAGATTAAGCCCAACTTTGAAGAAGGTGGGAAGCTGGCGATGTTCCGTTCTGTTTTTGATGGTTTCGAGACATTCTTGTATGTTCCGAATACTACTTCAAAATCAGGCGTACATATACACGATAGTGTAGATTCAAAGCGTACGATGACTGTTGTTATTATTGCTTTGATACCGGCTTTGCTTTTCGGTATGTATAATACCGGATATCAACATAATCTGGCGATTGGTGCTGATCCAGGCTTCTGGATGACTTTTATCTACGGTTTTTTGGCGGTGTTGCCTAAAATCATAGTTTCGTATGTGGTTGGGTTAGGTATTGAGTTTACAATTGCTCAATTCAAGAAAGAGGAAATTCAAGAAGGATTTTTGGTTTCCGGTATGCTTATACCGATGATTGTTCCTATTGATACTCCATTATGGATGATCGCTTTAGCTACAGCCTTTGCCGTTGTTTTTGCAAAAGAGGTATTTGGAGGAACAGGATATAATATATTTAACGTTGCATTAGTGACGCGTGCATTCTTATTCTTTGCCTATCCGGCGGCTATGTCCGGAGATCAGGTTTTTGTTCGTACAGATAGCACTTTTGGTATTGGAGGCGGACAGGTTGTTGATGCGTTTTCGGGCGCAACGCCTTTAGGTCAGGTAAGTATTGCAACGAATGATATGGTTGGTTCTTTTCACATGGTTGATACATTGGGTAATCCATTGACTAATTGGGATATGTTTTTAGGATTGATTCCCGGATCAATAGGAGAGACCTCTGTGTTAGCTATTCTGTTAGGGGCTGTTATTCTATTAGTTACGGGAATAGCCAGTTGGAAAACGATGGTTTCTGTATTCGTAGGAGGGGCTATCACTGCATTGCTGTTTAATTTAATTGGCTCTACAGTTCCAATGACAGTAACTCCAATAGAACATTTGCTTTTAGGTGGTTTTGCATTCGGAGCCGTCTTTATGGCAACAGATCCGGTGACTTCTGCCCGCACAGAAACAGGAAAATATATTTATGGTTTTCTTGTCGGTGCGATGGCAATTATTATTCGCGTGTTGAATCCCGGATATCCGGAAGGTATGATGCTTGCTATCCTGCTGATGAATACATTCGCTCCGTTAATTGACTACTATGTTGTTGACAGCAACATCAAACGTCGTTTAAAAAGAGCTATCCGTTAACGTTATAATAGGAATGAATTATGAATAGAGATAGTAATGTATATACAGTAGTTTATGCTTCTGTGATGGTGCTTTTAGTAGCTGTCCTTTTGGCTTTCACTTCTCAATCACTTCGTAGTTTTCAGAAGAAAAATGAAGATAATGACAAAAGACAACAAATACTTCGTTCTATCAATGTAGACGTAAAAGCAGATGTTGCAGAAACTAAATATAATGAGTTGATTGAAGATGCCTTTTTGGTAAATGAAAACGGCCAAAAGGTAGATGGAGACGCTTTTGCTGCTGATGCTGCAAAAATGTTCAATGAAAAGAAATATCCTGTTTTTATTGCAAAAGTAGATGGTCAGACCAAATATATTATGGCATTATATGGTGCCGGTCTTTGGGGACCACTTTGGGGATATATCGCCTTGAATGATGATAAAAATACGGTTTACGGTGCTGACTTCAGTCACTCTGGTGAAACACCGGGATTAGGTGCTGAAATTACGCGAACAGAGTTCAGTGGTCAATTTGCCGGTAAGAAAGTATTTCAAGGGAATGATTATAAATCTATAGCTGTGGTTAAACCTGGAAAAAGCGCTATCGGACAGGATTATGTTGATGGTATTTCCGGAGGTACAATTACCAGTCAGGGTGTAGATTTAATGCTATTTGATAGCTTGAATAGCTATGTCAATTTTTTAACTGCAAAATAAGTAGAGAAGATGGGACTATTATCAAATAAAAATAAAGCGATCTTAGTAGATCCATTAAGCAAGAATAATCCTGTGATTGTTCAGATGCTTGGTGTCTGTTCTGCATTAGCTGTTACTTCAAAACTGGAACCATCGATTGTTATGGCTATTTCAGTGACTGCAGTAGTTGCCTTTGCAAATGTGATCATCTCTTTGTTGCGGAATACAATACCGAATCGAATTCGTATTATTGTACAACTTGTGGTTGTTGCGGCACTCGTAACAATTGTGAGTGAAGTATTAAAAGCTTTTGCTTATGATGTAAATAAGCAATTATCTGTATTTGTGGGACTGATTATCACGAACTGTATTCTAATGGGACGTTTAGAGGCCTTTGCCTTGGGGAATGGACCGTGGGAATCGTTTTTGGACGGAGTCGGGAATGGATTGGGTTATGGCCTGATATTGATTATTATCGGATTTTTCCGTGAGTTACTCGGTTCCGGAACACTGTTAGGTATTCAGGTTATTCCTCAGATATTCTATGATTTAGGCTATGTCAATAATGGGTTGATGATTTTGCCTCCAATGGCGCTTATTGTTGTAGCTGTGATAATATGGGTTCACCGTTCGAGGAACAAAGAACTTCAAGAAGATTAATGTCAAACGATTAAACGACTGAAAAATGGGAGAAATGTTAAGCATATTTGCACGTTCGATCTTTGTGGAAAACATGATCTTCGCATACTACTTAGGTATGTGTTCTTATCTGGCTGTTTCTAAGAACGTGAAAACTGCATTAGGATTGGGTGTCGCCGTAACGTTCATTTTAGTATGCACGTTGCCGATTAACTATATGTTGGAGAATTATGTGTTAAAAGAAGGTGCGTTGACCTGGTTAGGACCGCAATACGCAGAAGTAAACCTGAGTTTCCTTTCTTTAATTATTTTCATTGCGATAATTGCTTCCTTTGTGCAATTAGTAGAAATGATAGTAGAGAAATATGCACCTGCTCTGTATTCATCATTAGGAATCTTTTTACCTCTGATAGCTGTGAACTGTGCTATTTTAGGAGGTTCGTTGTTTATGCAACAAAAAGCATTCTTAAATGTAGGAGAAGCTACTGTCTATGGTTTGGGGTCAGGTATCGGATGGCTGTTAGCTATCATCGGTATGGCTGCTATTCGTGAAAAACTGGCTTATTCAGAAATTCCGAAACCATTGAAAGGATTGGGGATGGCCTTTATTATTACCGGCCTGATGGGTATTGGTTTTATGTGCTTCTCCGGTCTGAAAATATAGTATTAACGCATAACAACAGTATAAAAATGATTATATTAATGTCAGGCGGACTTACTATTGTATCAGGAGCTGTTATCTTTTTGATAATAACGCTGATATTAGTAGGCGCTTTATTGTTCGCTAAAGCAAAATTAATACCATCCGGAAATGTGAAGATGGTAGTAAATGATGAAAAAGAGTTTGAGGCACCGATGGGTGGAACCGTATTGAACACGTTACAAAGCCAGGGGATTTTTCTTTCTTCAGCTTGTGGCGGTGGTGGTAGTTGTGGCCAGTGTCGTTGCCAGGTAGTTGAAGGTGGAGGTAATATTCTTCCGACAGAGGTAGGTTTCTTTTCAAGAAAGCAAATTCAGGATCACTGGAGACTGGGATGTCAGACAAAAGTGAAAGAGGATATGAAAATAGTAGTACCCGAAGAGGTGTTTGGCGTAAAAGAGTGGGAGTGTACGGTTGTCTCCAACCGCAATGTTGCTTCTTTCATCAAAGAATTTACAGTACGCCTGCCGGAAGGTGAAGCTATGAATTTCCAACCGGGTAGCTATGCACAGATACAAATTCCTAAATACAATTTGAAATTTACTGAGTTCGATGTTGAAGAGCGTTTCAGACCGGAATGGGATAAATTTAAAATGTGGGATTTGGCTTGTAAGAATGATGAAGAAACGACACGTGCTTATTCAATGGCCAACTATCCGGCAGAGGGTAATATTATTACATTGAATGTGCGTATTGCAACACCTCCGTTTGATCGGAGTACAGGTGGTTGGATGGCAGGTGTAAAACCAGGTATTGGTTCTTCTTATATCTTTAATCTGAAACCGGGTGACAAAGTAACCATGTCGGGTCCTTATGGCGACTTCCATATCTTAGATACCAAACGTGAAATGTTGTATATCGGTGGTGGTGCAGGTATGGCGCCGTTGCGTGCTCACTTATTGCACTTGTTTAAAACGTTGAAGACTACTGATCGTACAGTTTCTTACTGGTATGGTGCCCGTTCTAAAGCGGAGATTTTCTATGAAGAAGATTTCCGTGCGATAGAAAAAGAATTCCCTAATTTCAAATTCCATATTGCATTGTCAGAGCCACGTCCTGAAGATAACTGGACGGGTCCTGTAGGATTTATCCACCAGGTGATCTATGAAAATTACCTGAAAGGCCATGATGATCCGGAAGATATCGAATACTACATGTGTGGTCCTGGCCCTATGGCAAAAGCGGTAGAAGGCATGTTGGATAGTTTGGGAGTGCCGCGTGAAATGTTACATTTTGATGATTTTGGAGCGTAAAATCCTTAAGAATAATAGCTGATAAAGAGAGATTGCTTAAAATGAGCAATCTCTTTTTTTTGTATATTTCTTATACGGAATGCATGTTATATGTATTATTTTCACATTTTTTTGACAAA
>JAJDIA010000082.1 GCA_030266465.1 Parabacteroides sp. OttesenSCG-928-G21
AAATGGCGATGCCTATCTGGATTCGTTGTATAGTTATTACACAGAAATCGCATTAATTTTATATCGAACTCACGTTATTTACGTAAATTTGCAAAACAATTCATTAAACAATTTGAATATGAAAAAGATTGCAAAAACAGGTTTATTTTTAAGCGCAATGCTGGTTAGTCTCTTTTTAGGTTCGTTTACCGCATCAGCGGCAGAAGTTGCACAAGAAGAGGAATTGATTATTGTTGCCCATGTAACAGTTAAAGCACAATATAAAGATGCGATGACAGCAGCTTTTAAAGATGTGGTTGAAGGTACACGCAAAGAAGCGGGGAATGTCTCTTATGTTTTATATGAGCATGCGGATAACCCATTAAAATTCACTTTTGTTGAAGTATGGAAATCACAAGCAGCGATTGATGCACATAACAACAGTGCCCACTTCAAGAAATTTGCTCAGATTTTAGACGGGAAAGCAGATCTTGAAATACATACAATGAAAAAGAAATTCTAAAGATATAGTCTTAATAAAGGAAAAGGGTTGCCATTTTTGACAACCCTTTTTTGATCATATTATAATCCTAATTTTTCTGATATTTCAAGCATTTTCAGAATAGGACGAACCGCTTTTTTACGAACATTTTCATCTACATGTATCTCCGGTAATTCAAACTTGAGACAGTTGTAGAGTTTCTCCATGGTATTTAACCGCATAAAATTACATTCGTTACAAGCGCAGGTACTATCATTCGGCGGGGCAGGGATAAATTCTTTATCCGGGCTTTTCTTTCGCATATCATGAATGACACCGCTTTCTGTGGCAACAATAAACTGCTTTTTGGCGGACTGTGTCGTATGTTTAATTAAGGCGGCTGTTGAACCTACAAAATCTGCAATGGTTAATATCGGTTGCTTACATTCCGGATGTGCAATCAGTTCTGCTTCCGGATATTGTTTTTTCAGTTCCAGTATTTTTTCCAAAGAAAACAGTTCATGCACATGACAAGCGCCATCCCATAACAACATATTTCGTCCGGTAATGCTATTGATATAATTCCCTAAATTCCGGTCAGGACCAAAAATGATTTTTTCATCTTTCGGCAAACTCTCAACTATTTGCTTGGCATTCGTTGAAGTAACTACAATATCTGTTACTGCTTTTACCGCAGCAGTTGTATTTACATAAGAAATAACTGTGTGCCCGGGATGGGCTTTTACAAAAGCCTCGAATTCAGGGGCGGGACAACTGTCTGCCAACGAACAACCAGCATTCAGATCAGGCACTAACACTTTTTTATCCGGTGACAGAATTTTCGCCGTTTCACCCATAAAATGCACTCCGCAGAGCACAATAATATCCGCTTTTGTTTTCGTTGCCCATTGTGCTAAGGCAAGACTATCTCCTACAAAATCTGCAATATCCTGAATAGCTCCGGTTTGATAATAATGCGAAAGAATAATTGCATTTTTTTCTTTCCGCATCCTGT
The DNA here is from genome assembly GCA_030266465.1 of Parabacteroides sp. OttesenSCG-928-G21. Classification (GTDB taxonomy): domain Bacteria; phylum Bacteroidota; class Bacteroidia; order Bacteroidales; family Tannerellaceae; genus JAJDIA01. The sequence goes on from JAJDIA010000082.1 coordinate 1,476, forward strand.
TAATTTCTGCCTTTAAATCGACCTCTTTAGGGATAGGAGCATTGACATATCCTATTGAATTACTTTCCATCTTACTGTAAACTATTTATTATGCAAAAATAGTGAGAATCTCGCAAAGATAGGCAAAATCAGGAAGAATAGAGTAAGTGTTTGGTAATTAGAATTGTTCGGCGTTGCATCGCTATATTCTTCTGGTAGGCTAAATGGAAGAATATAGAGCAGTTAAGCGAAAGATTTGCTACCTAAGTACTGCCTTTTTAATTGGCCAGATTAGGAAGCAAAACAACCTGAATAAAGATAATCACCTCAAAGTTACTTTCGCTTTTGTCTGTGATGTCCATTGTTTGTATCCTGATTGCCATTTTCGGGGTTTATTCTCTGACGAGCCTTACGTGTGAACAACGCCGCAAGGAGATAGCCATACGTAAAGTCAATGAGGCGGAAGTGTTTGATATTATGGGATAACTGTCTTATTGCTAATTAAAAGTGCATTAAAGCAGTAGTGGCTCAGATAAATTTAATCTTTCTGGCTGCAAAGAGACTCATCTGGAGAAGTAGGATACCATGCCGGAAGCGGCTGATCTGAGTGCTGCCATACTCACGATCTTTATAGCGAATGATCACTTCGGTGATTTTTAGGTTCTGCTTGGCTGCACCGAAAAGGAGATCGAAGTCACCAAAAGGATCGAAATCACCGAAGTATGTCCGGTTTGCTTTTATTGTTTCATAATCCTTGCGATAGAGTACTTTAGTCCCGCAGAGCGTATCTTTCAGATCTTGATTCAACAGGTATGAGAAGAACCATCCGAAGAATTTATTTCCTAACAGGTTGAGAAAGCGCATGGCATTCTTTTCCATCGGATAGACTAAGCGGCAGCCGTTGATAAACTCTCCTTTGTTTTCACACAAGGCATTGTAGAACTTAGGTAGCTCTTCGGGCGGCATGGTAAGATCGGCATCGAGAATCATCAATATATCGCCTGTGGCAGCATCGAATGCTTCGCGCACGGCGTTGCCTTTTCCTTTGCCCGTTTGCTTTATAATACGAATGTTTTTGTCGGGATAGGCCGTCTGTACCCGTTCCATTTCTTCATACGTATTGTCGGAAGAATGGCCTTCGATAAAGATAAATTCCTGGGCGGTACTGAAGAGAGGAGTCCGCTTGATTGCATTTTCAATGTTTTTCTGTTCATTGAGGGCCGGAACAACGATCGTGACACTTGCTTGGTTGACTTCTTGCAATAACGGACGAGCTACTATAAAACTGACCAGATCAAGCAGTCGGAATCCCGGAAGGTTCGCCAGGATACGGTTGAACAGGAAATTCAGGATCGGGATATACATCGGAAGCCAAATCTTTCTTTCCGTCTTCACCACTTCAAAGTTCTCCAGTTTGAGCAGGCTCTCTACATCTTTATTACTAAACCAGTTTTGTTGAGGCTGTTTCTGTTTGAGGTGAAGGAATTCAAGCAGTTTAATGAATGCTTCCCACAGGAAATTATACTGGGAGATCACAATACGGGTTTGCGGGTGGCACAACCGATGCAGGTTGTGTACCACTTTTTGTGCATCCCACAGGCATCCTAACGTATCGCTTACAATAATATAATCGAAGGTTTCGTCCAGCCGGGGGTCTTCGGCATCATTAGCCAGGAAATGAAGACCCGGATATTTCTCTTTGGCAATCTTGATCACCTCAGGTGCATAATCAATCCCTACTCCATAAGACGGTTTAACCGCGCAAAGCAAATCGCCGGATCCACACCCAACCTCCAGCACACGTTTTCCGGCAGGAATGATAAATGAGAAATACTTTTCGAGCAGTTTGTGATAAAACCTGTTCCGTTTATTCCATTTCTCTCTTTGAGATGCTGTCTTGCGATAGAAATCCCTGATAGTTTCCTTTGTCATATGCCTGTTGTGCTATATTGAACACAAATATAAACGCATTTTATGAAATAAATATCTATTTTTACTTCCCCCATCAATGTATTTACCTATGGCGAAGAAAAAAAAGACAGCAAAGCTCTCTTTATTTGAGAATCTCAACAACTGGTTAGATAAGCGACAAACAGTTCTCTTTTGGGTGATTTTTGGTATCACACTCTTAACGGGGTTATTACTTTATGATCCACGCGTGAGTCTGGCGGGAGATGACTCTTCTTATATATTACGGGCAGATGATTTTCTGCAGAAGTTTATATACCCCTCTTATCAAGGGCCTCTGTATCCTTTGGCTTTGAGTATTGTGTTGCTTGTTTTTGGTTTTAACCTGATGCCGCTTAAGCTATTCTCTTTGGCTGCTATTCTGGGATTCCTTTATTTCACCTGGCGGGCGTTTCGTAACAGGGTTCCCACTCTTCTGATATTCTCTGTTCTGATATTGGTTTCTATCAATGCTCATTTGTTGTATTATGGAAGTCAGACGTTTAGTGAAGCGTTCTACATGTTTATGCAGTCCCTGGTACTTTTGATTTTCTTTTCTGCCTTTATCGGGAAAGAGGGGAGGGAGGAAGCGGTACGTTTACCCCAGGATATAAAACGGCATTTACTGTTGGCACTCGTAGTTCTGATGTTGGCATTGACTCGTAGTGTGGGATATTCGATAATGATAGCCGTTGCCGGCTATTTCGTCTGCTATCGGCAATGGAAGAATCTGGGGCTTTTCCTAACAGGCTTTGCTCTTTTGTTTGTATTGTATGCAGGTATAACAACGGCAATCTGGGAAGGAGAGATTATACCCTCTTCGCAAGGAGGAAGCTTGTTGAATAAAGATTTCTACAGACCTGAATTGGGGAAAGAAGATGCGGCTGGACTTCTTATTCGTTTTGTAACAAACTCAAGGCAGTATCTTTCCGGCAATTTATATAACGCAATGGGATTGGTAGAGGTGAGTGTGTTAAGTTATCCGTTGATGTTGCTGACTTATCTGATGGCAATAGTGACGCTTGTTTTTTCTTACAAAAAAAACCGGTATATCTTCTTTGCTACGCTGGTGACGGGGTTGTTCCTTTTTACCACCTTTATTATTCTCCAGGCAAGCTGGAATCAGCAACGACTGATCATACCTGTTTATCCATATATTCTCTTCCTGTTGTTGGGTGCCTGTTATTATTTGCTGGAACTAAAGAAGACACGATCTTGGCAATTCGTCTTTCTGTTGCCCGTTATTGTTCTGTTTTTTGCAGGAGTATCGGATGCAAAGGAGCAAGTCGTTGCAGCCCGTAAAATTAAAACCGAATTTGATGGCCTGACCCCTGACTGGCGGAACTATACGAAAGCAAGCCGTTGGGTGGGAGATAAGCTGAATGATCCGTCTGTGCTGGTAGCATGCCGGAAGCCCGAGATCTCAACAATCTATGCAAACGGGAAGCCATTTCATGGTATTTATTCAGTCCCCTCAACCCCATTGGATGAATTTATCCAACAATGGAAAACAAGTTCTTTCTGTTATGTCTTATATGACAAGGGCAGAGAGAATACAGAACAACACCTTGATCTGATTCTGTCTAACTATGAAGGCGTAATAAATTTCGATACAGGCGGTTATTTCATAGCCCGGTATGAACAGGAAAGCGATATCCCGCCCGTTTTATGGGAAGATAATCTTATCCGTACGCCGGAAGCTTTGTTGAAAGTTCTCAGTGATACGCCTTGTTCGATCTATCTGGCCGATTATCTACTCTCCCAATTAAAAGAAGCCGGAGTAACCCATATTCTGCTTGCCAACTTACGTTTTCACTCCTGGATAAAAGATGGCGAAACGATCTCTACGGTGAGGAATTATCTTACGTTTTTCACGGAGAAATACCCATATTCACTCAAACTCGAATATCAGGAAGGGGCAGACGAAGATGAACCGGCATATATTTTCAGTATAGACTGGGAGAATCTCTGATAAAGTATCCATGCGGTCAATCCCCTTCGTGTTGTGTTAGAACGGAGATGCTATTTGTACTCGCTGGGCGAGGTGCCGAACTTCTTCTTGGACGAACCCAAAGAGGCTCTATTGCTTCGAATGAATAAACAGAATAAGCGAAGGAAATAGGAAAAGAATACTAAGAGATACTACATAATCAAAACCTATTTTTTTCGAACGGTTAATACAAGGTTCTTTGTTATCCTTCATCTATCGGTTCGTGAGGATAGAAGATATAAAAACATTGGTTGTTTTAGTTTTTCTCATTTCATCAAGGAATGTTGCCACATTGTTAAATCAGGGAAATGAATTCCCATTTATATAACAGTAAGGATCAATAAATAGTTATTCTAACAATCGCTCTTAATAAAAAAGAGACTGCCCAATTTTACTTTTGGGCAGTCTCTTTTTAACCTTACTGAAGATGTTCTAAAAGTAGTTATCTATTTAAGTTTTATCACCTCACTACCAGCAAGAAGGAAAGCACCCGTACCATAGACTTCCCAGCTATCCTCGTTGAAGTTTTTTCGCGGATCAGCTCCGATGGGCTGTACCCAGCCTACGCGTCCCTCTTCATTGACACAGTTATTTAATCCTATCCAGCACTTTTCTATGGCAGGTTTAAATACTTTACTATCCAATAAACCATTATTTACACCCCATGCGAATGCATAACAGAAAAAACCGGAACCACTGACTTCACCTCCGGGATAAGAGGCGGGATCAAGTAAACTTGCACGCCATAATCCATCTTCCTGCTGAAGGGAAAGAATACGACCGGCCATATCTTTAAATAATTGTTCATAGAAAGGACGTTTGGGGTAATCAGCCGGCAGTTCTTGCAATACTCGTGCTAAACCGCCCATTACCCAACCATTCCCCCGAGACCAGAAGATCCGCTCTCCATTTGCTTCCCGGCGATCTGTACTATCACCCTTGATTACATAACCGAGATCACGGGCAAACAACCGCTCCTCTTTATTATACAGCAAATCATAACATTCCTGAAAATAAAGATCATTGGCATCCGTATATTTCTTATCGCCAGTGATATTGGCTAATTTCGCCAGTACGGGCGGAGCCATAAACAGGGCATCACACCACCACCATTTAATGACCTCTATCCCTCTGTAAGGATAAGGATTATTTAAAAAGACCTCCAACGTATCAATAGTCGGTTGTATCATTTTTTGCTGTTTCTCTATCCGGTATAAATCCAGGTAGGTCTGACCAATAACAATATCATCTGCATGATACCACCGACGATTCGGACGCCATTGCGTAGAATCATTACCCATAGCCATCATGGCATCATAAATAGTTTGCGATTGCGTTGTTTGCCACGCTGCAAACATACCGGCATAAAACGCTCCGTTGGTCCAGTCATTCTGTAAATGCTTGGGATGTTCAATCTGCCACGCTGCCGCTTTATTCATAGTCGCTTTAATAACTTCGGGCTTAAACACAGGATTGGAATTATCCTCCGCACAGGAAGATGTCAAGAACAGGAGGAATAGTCCCCATAACAAGTAGTTTTTCATGTAATTATAATTTTAATTTTAACGTCTAATACTGTATATCGTACAAAGTAAAAACATTTTTTTTAAAAGAGATCAGAATTAGTGTATTATCTCTATTTTTGTAACATATCAACCATGAAAGCAAATATCAGAACATTCGGATTTAAACCTTCACTCATTGAGATTGAGCTAAAGGATTTGAAGTTTGTCCGGGAACTCCCTAAATTATTAGGCGAACCTCATAAAGCCGCTTTTTATCAACTAATATGGATTACCGAAGGGGAAGCTACCTTCAAAATAGATTTCCGGGAAATTACCATCCGGAAAAATGAACTACTAATCATATCGGCAGGCCAGGTATGTGAGTTTGACATTACTTCCGATTACTCCGGCAAAATGATTTTATTCACGGAATCTTTTTTCACTGTTAGCGAGTTGGATTCAACGTTTCTGTATACCGCTGAAATTCTCAATCCGGTCAGCCTGAATAAAACAGTCAGTCCGGACAGACAATTAATGGAGAGCTTGCTGTTGTTATTAAATGAAGAACTCAAACAGGCTGCGGATAACTTTCAGACAGCGATTACCCAAAGTTATTTACGAATCATATTGTTTGAGACAGAGAGAATCC
>JAJDIA010000083.1 GCA_030266465.1 Parabacteroides sp. OttesenSCG-928-G21
ATCATATTTTAGCCTATGATGAATACGCTAAAACAACGTGATGAATACAGGAAAAAACTTTAGAACATCTCCGGGTGAAACTAAAAAAAAGGCTGTCTAATTTACTTTTAGACAGCCTCTTTACCCGACAAAATATACCTGTTTTTTACAAATCAGGCGTATTTACATCAGCAACATTATTTTCTTCTACCTTCTTTTTTAATTTCTCATATTCATGATGTTCCTGAACATCAATAATACTTCCAATGATCAAGTCAGCCTCACCATTCTCATCATATCCGTCGACCTTACCATAAACCTTATAATGACGATATTCGCCATCATCATCTTTTAAGCGGAAAGAGACATTCGCTTCGTCCATTTTCTGCCCTTTCAGGTTGTTAAACAAGAAAAAGAAATCTTTCCGGTCTTTGGGATGACTTAAGAAAGGTAAAGCTCTACATATATGCATATTGCGATTCAGCAATTCATTCGTTGAACCGTAAAATTGAAAACATCGGTTACAATTTACGCGATCGCAACTATTAAATCGATCAAAACTAAATGAGAAAGCTGACGTTTTACTCTTTTTCAAAGCCAATTCCAACATATAATGACGGTCGGCATGATGCTCTCCCTTCACTCTTTCCACGACATCCGTCTGATTACGCACGTACAGAATCACAAACTTATGATCCAGTGGGGTCATTCTGGCTTTCAGATACACATACATACCATCTCGCATTAATACCGGGAAATCATAGTCAACCGCTACATCACCCTTCATACAAGACCGTATCGTATCAATAATCTGTTCCGCCACATTACCCGGATAATTAAGATCAGGTATCGCGTCCACCCGATGATTTTCGGCTGCCACAGTGATTCCTACACTCTCATCGTTAGGTATTACTTTCACAATTTTAAGTTGATCATCCACAATCAGAATCGTATCCGGTACTGATTCCAACGCTTTTTCTAATAATTCATATTTTTCCGCCATAAATAATATTTGGTTAATAATAAGACCTAGAGATATCATCTGCAATAAATCAACAATTTAACAAACATCCTAAAGAATTTGTTCCAAAAATTTCATTTTTTCTTCACTATTTTTCTCTTTTCATTACTCTTGATTTATCTTCTTTTGTGTATCTTTGTCCATATGCAAAGAATTATAGCCCATATTGAACGTCTACTAACTATACACGACTGTGTAGTTGTACCGCAATTAGGCGGTTTTGTTGCACAAAAAATTCCGGCCGTTTATATCCTTAAAGAACATGGTTTCAAGCCTCCGCATAGTGAGATCTCTTTTAACGCATCACTTACACATTCGGATGGACTACTGGCGACATCTTATATACAGGCCTACAAGGTAAGCTTTAAAAAAGCGCAACTGATGATAGAGGAAGATGTAGACGAAATCAAGAAATCCCTCAATAGCTATAAAAAAGCATCATTAGGAGTAATCGGTTCCCTACATTCGGGCGAATCCGGACAACTGATTTTTTCACCGGGAAAAACCGCCTCTGTCGATGCACTTCATTACGGATTGCCGACCTTTTATTTCCCGGTTCTTCCACAATCAACAATGGTGGATGAATCTGTTAAAAGAGCAAATGATTCGGATGTATTCTATGTTCCTATTCATCGCAAATTCATAAGAGGAGTAGCTGCCACAGCGGCCGCATTAGGGTTATTTTTACTGCTTTCGACCCCAGTAAAAGAGATTAACAATTCAGCCTATACGGCCAGTTTTATTCCTACGGAACGGAGTATTCTTTCTCCTGCGGATAACACTGCGAATCATACAATTGCAGATTCAGAAAGCAATAATATTCCAACAGTAGCTGAGGCTACAGTAAACACTTCTGCACCACAATCAACCCTAAAGCCTAAACTTTACTACATCATTATCGGGAGTTTTCCGAACGAACAACAGGCTAACTTATTTATTGCCGACGTTGACCAGACAATCTTCAGGGATGTAAACACAGTAGTACGTGACAATAAGCATCGTGTATATACACAGGCTTTCGACAATCGTGAAGAGGCTGAAACATACCTTGCCACTGTACGGCAAAATGAAAAATACCAGACTGCCTGGTTGTTTATCTCACGTTAACGATCCGATCTACACCATTAGATGAATAATCCGATTGACTTTCATCTGGATACCGACAATAAAGAATTTCAGGATGCCCTGCAACTGATTACAAAAACACGACAGTCTGTCTTCCTGACCGGCAAAGCAGGAACGGGCAAGTCTACTTTCCTTAAATATATCTGTTCCCATACGAAAAAGAAGCATGTTGTACTTGCTCCGACCGGAATTGCAGCTATCAATGCAGGAGGAGTAACTTTACATTCTTTCTTCAAACTACCTTTTCGCCCGATGTTGCCCGATGATCCCGATCTAAGTACACATAACGGACGTATTTTCGAATTCTTTAAGTACAAGAAGAAACACCGGAAAATCATCGAAGAGGTTGAGTTGATTATCATTGACGAAATATCAATGGTCAGAGCAGATACGATTGACTGTATCGACAAAATACTACGTGTTTACTCCGGTAACAACCGCCTGCCTTTCGGTGGCAAGCAGTTACTTTTCGTTGGAGATATTTTTCAGTTGGAGCCGGTTGTTCCTACCGATCAGCGGGAAATTTTAAATCTGTTTTACTCCAGTCCGTTTTTCTTCTCTGCCAAAGTATTCAAGGATATAGACCTTGTTCCGATAGAACTACAAAAAGTATATCGACAAACTGATAAGACCTTTATACATGTTTTAGATAAAATCCGGACAAACAGCGCGACAAAAAATGAGTTAGACCAAATAAATGAGCGCTATTTCCCGGATTTCGAGCCTCGCAATGAAGATATGTATATTACTTTGGCGACACGACGTGATCAGGTAGATTATATCAACGATAAAAAACTGGCCGAATTATCAGGCGAAGAATTTATATCAAAAGGGGTAATTTCCGGAGAATTTCCGGAATCATCCCTGCCGACCCAATTGGAGTTAGCCATCAAGGAGCAGGCACAAGTTATTTTTATCGACAATGATCCGGAGCGTCGTTGGGTAAACGGAACAATAGGTATGGTTTCCGGTATTGATGAAGAGGGTGGCGTATATATCACGTTAGAGTCCGGGGTTGAACATTTGGTAGAAATGACCTCCTGGCGAAATTACCGGTATAAATACAATGAAAAAGAAAAGCGCATCGAAGAAGAGATTATCGGAACCTTCGAACAACTCCCTATCCGTCTGGCCTGGGCTATCACCATACATAAAAGCCAGGGATTAACTTTCAGCCGGGTTGTTGTTGATCTGAGCAAAGGGACTTTCGCCGGAGGGCAAACATACGTTGCGCTTAGCCGTTGTACGTCTCTGGAAGGATTGGTTTTAAAAAGCCGTATATCTCCTTATGATATTTTTATCCGTAAAGAAATCGTTGCTTTCAGTAAGGATTTTAATAACCAGGCACTTATTCAGAAAAGTATTGAAAACAATGAAGCTGAACTAAATTATGCACGCGCGGCATTTCAATACGACAAGGGAAATATGAAAGAGGCTGTCGAGGCTTTTTCTGCTGCTATATCCAAACGAAATGAGCTCTCCAAACCGGAAGTTCAGCGTCTTTTACGTATTAAACTGGAACGACTGAATGCTCAGAAAGAGAAAATCAACTCTTTACAAAATGAAATCTACGCTATCCGTGAAAAACAAAAAGAATTCGCTCGCGAATATTATCTGATGGGCAATGAATGTATTACATCCGCCCATGATCCACGCGCCGCTATACGTAATTTCGATAAAGCGTTGGCTTTAGATGCTTCCTTTGTGGATGCTTGGATTCGCAAGGGAGTCACACTAATGGATATGGAAGAAAATTATGACGCACAGGTTTGCTTTAACACCGCCATCAAATTAAGTCCCCGCTCCTTTAAAGCCCGCTACAATAGAGGCAAATGTTTTTTGAAGTTAAAGCATTGGGAGGAAGCCATGAACGACCTGTATAAAGCGGTTACGATCAAACCAAAACATGCCGCCGCACATGAATACCTGGCTGAAGCCTATAAACACCTTGGAGAAGAGCAGTTAGCACAAAAGCATTCGGATATTGCCGATGAGCTGAGGGAAGGAAAAGGTAAAAACTAAAAAGGCTGTTCAATTTGAACAGCCTCCTTATTCTCATATTAAATATCTCTTACTTCTTATCAGGACCGGAAATAAGGCCATATTTTCCTTTTTCTTCATCATACATGAAAGACATCACGTAATCGCTCGTTGCTCCTTGATAAACTTTATAAGTTACCTCATAAACCAAACCGGAATCAGGATCAGGGTATCTCTCTGCAAGAACGATATCGGCAATACCTGCCGAGAGTCTTTCATTCATCAATACCTGAAGATCTTTATCTGCGATCTGATATTCGTTATTCGGGTCAAAAGACTTCCAATTTGAATACTGATTATTTATATTATTGTAATTTGAAGAAGCACCAAAATAAAACTCATTCGTCGCATCCTTCATATATTCCTTTTTATTTGTATTCACCCAATCAGTCAGTAATTTATAATCAGCTGTAGTCAACGTATATCTTTCCGTTCCTCCTAACATACGTAATAGTTTCCAGTTTTTACCGTCATACTTCATATCGGCAATTACTGTATTCACCTCTACCTCCTGAACGTATGGAGAAGTTTTGATATCAAACAGCGTCCAGTCCGTACCATCAAACCAATAGGTGCTTGTTGTAGGCGCGGTAACTCCACCGCTAAAGTAATTATATGTCAAACTATAAGCCGACCATTTTGCGGCAAAAGGGAATTTGATTTTCAAGAACGCCGTGAATATAGCATCCACCTCGCCATTAAAATCATCATACTTCCTGTCCATCAGGCGGTAATCTTCTGCAACCAACGTATATTCTTTCTTAACAAAGTTATACGGAGTCCATCCGTTCCTGCCCTTCTCATACGTGCTGGTACGAGGATTATCTTCTTTGTAATACTTATACGTAATGTTTAACGTTGTCCAATTAGCAGCATCCGGGAATTTCGCGTCACAGAACGCTGTCAGGTAAGCATCCACATCCATTGAATTGTCAAAGTTATTATACTTACCCGGCTGACCGGCCTCTTCGCCCATTGAATCATAATCTTCCGTAGCAAGCGTATATCGCATAGTTTCAAAACCCGGAAGAATTGTCCCGAAATTCACAGACACCTTAGCCGTTGACCCTTCGTCACAATATAAAAACATTCCCTTAAGCATAGCGTTTACTCTCGACTCAACACTATCCTTTACCAAAAAGTAATTTCCGTCCGTATACTTTCCGGTATATTCTCCTTCATAATTGACTAAATTCGTAATATCAATATCATCAAATCCATCAAAATATTTGTCATTGTAGTCACAACCTGCCATAAATAAAACGGCAAACAACAAACTAAATATACTTATCTTTTTCATATTCGTTTTACTTTTAAAGGATTAGAAATTAACTACAAGTCCCATCGATAACTGACGTCCGAATCCGTAGAATACGCGATAAGCGCTCTGCCAATCATGATTACCGCCATCATAAGCACTTGAAATATATTCCTGATCAAACAGGTTCGAAATATTTCCCGATACAGTTGCCGGGAAAGGACCTAAGTTAAATGAATAACTGGCAAACAAATCAAACGTACTTGACGACGGTACGCGCCAAGGTTGATCCAGCTTCTTATGTCCACCCATTTGCAAGTCATTGGAAGAGAAAGCCCACTCCGCATAGTTCCGGCCAAAGAAAGTCCAGTCAATCCCTACCTTAATATCTTTCGTCGGTTTGAATTTAGCGCCTAAAGCAGCCGTTGTCTGTGCAGAACCACCCACTTTAACACCATTCAGTTCCAACTCCATCTTTGCATGGTCGGCGGCACCAATACCGGAAGCAACGCCTCCGTCGGTAGCAATAGGCTGACCGGTATTACTATTATAGAAATAACCCGAAGCCGTATTCGACCAACGCCAGTCCCCAATCGACAACATACCGGACAACTCCAACCAGGTAAAAGGATCTGCCGTCAAATCGATTTCAATCCCCTGGTGCGTTGCATCCACGCCCTGCATACTAATCGTTGCACGTTCTTTATCGCCTTCCGGAGTATAATAATCAAACGGTGGACGATATAATGTCTTATCATTCCATTGTGTGTGATAAGCGTTGACATTTAAGCTAAAGTAATCCGAACGGAAACCATAACCGATCTCAAAACTAAAGATCTTCTCATTCCTGCGGTCTGTATTCAACGCATGACTATTCGCCGAATTCATAAAGATACCATTCGACAAGAACGGAGCACGGCTGATCACACCAATATTCGCAAACACATTATGATAATCATTGATGTTATAATTCGCACCACCTTTAGCCGTAAATCCAATCGTGTTTACCACTTCCGATTTAGCATGCGCCTTGTCATAATAAAAACGGTCATAACGCCACTGGCTCGTGTTATTAATAGAACCGGCAACAAACGCGCTCAATCCGCCATTGTCATACTCCAACTGCCCGAAAGCGCCTTCCTGCACCACATTACCGTCGTAATCACGATACACCACGTCGCCCACCGTCAGCTTTTCCGTAGCAAAACCAGGATTGGCTGCCGCCGCATTATTTATTGGATCAACAGTAGCTCTGTTGCGGTCTACATAATAGGCACCATTATATAGGTCGATAATCTCATTCGTGTGAATACCAACATAATAACGTCCGTCGATACCACCATAGAAGTTAAATTGTTCATTGAGTTGGCGATTGTAAGTAGAAACCAAACCAAACCATCTGTGGTTATTCTTCGCTACCGACATAATCATCTGAGAACCATTCTCGCTCTGCTCGTTCATCTCCTGAATCTGATCGTAGGCAAACGTTCCGTCCGCATTTCTGAACTGCATATTCAATACGCCGTTAGAGACACCATACCAGGAGCTGCTATAAGCAGACGTACTCTGTCCGCTATACCCATATCCATTACCAATCGAAGCATACAGGGCCGTACTTAATGACGATTTCTCATCAATCTGCCACATATGGTTCAAGGAGATCTGCGGTTTATGGTATTTATTTTTTGCCGAAGTCTTGCGTTCCCCGTTTTTACCGAAGCCATACGTTGCGTTGTACTTGTATTCCTCGCCCGGCTCCATATATTGTTTTACGCCCTGCCAGTTCTGGATCGTCAAGCCGTCATACGAACCGCGTTGGTTGTGTACCTGCGGAGCGCCGAAGACTGTCAACGACAATTGGTGTGCGTCATTAAAACGTTTCGCTATATTCAGGAAATATTTATATCCTTCGAACTCTGTTCCTTGCACATAACCATCACCCCATTCTTTTCCGCCTAACAGTGTCATTGCCCAACCA
>JAJDIA010000084.1 GCA_030266465.1 Parabacteroides sp. OttesenSCG-928-G21
TCAAAATATTCCGGTTTAGCCAGGATGATCTTCGTGATTTCCGGACATTCAGGAATATTTATATACATCGTACCGTAAATGAAATTTTCCGGGACTCTCCGCCCTTCTATCCGAATCGCACATTTCCCATCCGTAGACTTATACGAATAATTATAGGTATCCGTCAGTTCTACATCCATTCCTGTTATCCGGTTGAATAACACACAGGCGTTTTCAGGTTTACCGATAGGAATAGCCCATTCCGTATCCAGGAAATCTTCATGTTTCAAAGCGTTAATTTCACCATTCCGGTAAAAAAAGCTACGAAAGGCAGCAATCGCTTCCGTACCCGATTTATAGTCGGGTTCGTCGTCATCACCTGAACACGCGGAAAACAAAACTACCGTCATCATGCAAGCCAAACTTATCAGTTTCACTCCTACTTCTTTTAATCTTAGCATATTATTTAAGAGATTAGTTGCTGATAAAGATATGTATAACCATTTAACCTACCAAACATTCCTTCTTAATACTTTTGTAGCCAATTAACAATCAGTCGAAAACGAGAATTGAACTACAAACTCTTTGGAGGCTTTATACCTCCAGCCGTATGTCGAACCACTGCGGTGGTTTTTTATAATTTGTTTGGGCCGAATATAATTCTTGATTATCTTTGCCACCCTATGACAACAACTAAGAAGGATTTGGTGTAGTAAATAAGTTCTGACGTCCTGTCGAACTTATCCCTTAGTGTAACACTCAGGCATGTTCTTGCCGGAGTTATTTTCATATCTATATAATAACAACTTATGACTTGCGATAGGCGTATTATATCCCTATCCAAATCTCATAACAATAACATGAAACAATCATGAGTAACGAAAATAAAACAATATACGATTTCGACTTTAGTTTAATCTGTGAATACTTCGCACAAGTAGAACGTCAAGGGCCGGGAAGTCCCGAAACAACACGTAAAGCATTAGATTTTATCGACAACCTGACTGAGGATTCCCACATTGCCGACATTGGCTGCGGCACGGGTGGACAGACAGTCACCTTGGCACAACATGTACCGGGAGAGATCACCGCACTTGATCTGTTCCCCGACTTTATTCAAATCTTCAATCGGAATGCCAAGCAACTGGGTTTACAGAACCGAATGAAAGGCATCGTCGGTTCAATGACCGATGCTCTTCCTTTTGAAAAAGAATCGCTTGACCTGCTTTGGTCGGAAGGCGCTATCTACAACATCGGCTTTGAACGTGGACTGAACGAATGGCGACAATACCTGAAAACAGGTGCCTACATAGCCGTATCGGAAGCCACATGGTTTACCGACGAGCGCCCCGATGAGATCAACGATTTCTGGATGGCAAGCTATCCGGAGATAGATACAATCCCCAACAAGGTTGCCCAAATGCAGAAAGCAGGATATATTCCTGTTGCTACATTTGTTATTCCGGAAACGTGCTGGACGGAGCATTATTTCGCTCCATGCCACAAGGCGCAGGAAGATTTTCTGAAAAAGTACCCCGGAAACAAAACAGTAGAGAGCCTGATTTACAACCAACGCCGCGAAGAGTTACTGTACAATAAGTACAAAGCCTTTTATGGTTACGTGTTCTATATCGGAAAGAAAATTTAATTATTTACATAACAATCTTATAAGAAATGAAACATTCAAAAGACATACAGATCAGAGAAACAAACACGAACGACTTCGATGACATAATGACTGTCGAGAAACAGGCCTTTGGCTATGACAAAGAAGCCCAATTAGTAGCCGACCTATTGGCTGATACCACCGCAGAACCGCTGGTTTCCTTACTCGCTTTTTATCAGGATGAGGCAGTCGGGCATATCCTGTTTACCAGAGCCTACTTGGATAATCAGGAGACGCAGCCGATGATGCACATACTTGCCCCTTTGGCCGTCAAACCGGAATATCAACGGCAAGGTATTGGTGGAATGCTGATACAGGCGGGTATAGAGAAGTTGCAGGAAAAGGGGTCAAGCCTGGTATTTGTATTGGGACATAAGGAGTATTACCCGAAGTACGGCTTCTTGCCGGATGCAGCCAAGTTAGGCTATCCGACACCCTACCCGATTGCGGAAGAATTTAGTGACTACTGGATGGTCCAGGCCATCAGTCCGAAGGGATTTGAAGTCAGCAAAGGAAAGATCCGGTGTTGTGATGAATTAAACAAACCGGAACATTGGCGCGACGATGAATCGGATAGATAATAGTATTGAAATCAGAGGGATTCGTCCCTCTGATCTCCCTTTAATACCCTTCATCCTTACTGGGGAATGTCACCTGCTTGACATCTGTAATATAATTGCCCACGCCATCCACTATCCGGCCATAAAGATCTTCATATTTACGGAGGAATTTAGGATTAAAACCTTTGGTCATCCCAAGCATGTCCTGTACAACCAACACCTGCCCATCCACTTCGCTACCTGCACCGATACCGATAATAGGGATACGAAGCTCCTCACTCACCTTCCCCGCTAATTTCGCCGGAATC
Source organism: Parabacteroides sp. OttesenSCG-928-G21 (assembly GCA_030266465.1). GTDB lineage: Bacteria > Bacteroidota > Bacteroidia > Bacteroidales > Tannerellaceae > JAJDIA01. The sequence goes on from JAJDIA010000084.1 coordinate 2,514, forward strand.
TTCTCTAAAGTAATCGCAAAACAGCCGGCCTCTTCCAAGGCATGGGCATCACTTAGCAGCTTTTTCGCTTCGGCTTCATCTTTGGCCCGTACACCAAAAGTTCCGAATTTGTTAATAGACTGAGGCGTAAGTCCCAGATGTCCCATTACCGGAATTCCCGCCTCAATAATCCTTTTTACAATCTCTATGATCTCGATCCCCCCTTCCAGCTTCAGCGCATCGCATCCGCTCTCCTGCATAATGCGAATAGCATTCTTTACACCCTCCGTCGGGTTCACTTGATAAGTACCGAAAGGCATATCACAGACCACCAACGCCCGTTTTACACCACGGACCACCGAACTGGCATGATAAATCATGTGATCAATCGTCATCGGTAAAGTCGTTGTATAACCAGCCATCACATTAGCCGCCGAATCGCCTATCAATACAGCATCCAGTCCCGCATCATCCAATATCCGCGCCATTGTATAATCATAGACTGTTAGCATCGCTATTTTCTCTCCCTTTTCCTTCATTTCCTGCAAGCGCAACGTAGTCACCTTGCGAGTATCTTCCACTAAATATCCCGCCATTTTCGTTTTATTTGGATTAAGGAGGCAAAGCTAAGCCTACCAAACGACTTAGTTAATATTTATCATTGACAATTAACTATCGATTAATAGTTTTCTCCTATTAACCGGGCAATCATTTAAATAATCAATACCTTTGCCGAAAACAACGGATATGGAAATAAGACAATTAAAATACTTCATAAAAGCCGCTGAGTTTCAAAACTTCACCAAAGCATCCAAGGCCCTTTGCATCGCTGAAAGTTCACTGTCGGTACAGATTAAGCAGTTAGAAACAGAACTCGGCGTGAACCTATTCGTAAGAGAGAAGAAGCGCGTGGAACTTTCCGAAGCCGGAAAAAAACTCCTGCCCTACGCCAGGCTCGTCATAGCCAACATGAAAGAGGCCGAGACAGCCGTACAGGATATCAACGAAATGCGGAGCGGTTCCCTGCGCATCGGCGGCGTCTTCAGCCTATGCTCATTGCTGACCGACACCTTAGTTCCCTTCTCCATAAAATACCCGCACATCCATGTCAAGATTGTTTGTAAATCAGGAAGGCGCTTGTTTGAAATGCTGCATGCCAACGAGCTCGATTTCGTTCTCACTTTCGAATCTCCCGTCAAAGATCATCGTCTGGATCAGATCGAATTATTCGGTTCCCCACTTGCCGTCATCGCACATAAAGAGCATCCGATTGCGAAACAGGATCAGATCACTTTTGACGACTTAGTCGGTTATCCGTTAGTCCTTCCCGAGAGAGGTATGCACGTCAGGGACATCCTGGAAGAAAGATTCCCGGATAAAATACAGGCGCTCAATATGCAATTAGAGCTAAACGACGTCAATATCCTCTACCAATTAGTTTGCACCAAGCACTGGATATCCATCATGCCCCAATCCATACAAAAAGACCACCGGATAAAAGCCATAAAACTCTCCGAAGAAAACACCGGAATGATCGCCGCCGTCTATTGGAAAAAAGGCAGCTACCAGAAAAAGACCGTCGAGACCTTCATGAAAATGTTCGAAGAAAATTTAAACGACAGCGCCGTCCTCTATCGCTATCGCAATGAAATCTTCTGACGCTTTCTGCGTAAAACGCCATCGCTACCTGTTGTATTCCAACCTGAACGTATGCCTTCCGGCCTCCAGCCTCATCACACGTTCACCGGCAGCTTTGACATTCGCAGGCAGATAAAGTACAGCCGTACTATTCGGCGGCACTTCCACACTATAATTCACATACCTCCGCTCGCGCTTCCATTTCGAAACAATCAGCCCGTAAGGAGACGCATGCGTAGCCTCAAATTCCTCCAAGCCGTCTACAAAATTCGGACGCAGAAGGATATTCTTAAACCCCGGTTGCTCCGGATCCGGATAGATCCCGCCAAGCCCTTTAAAGAACCAACCGCCAATCTCTCCGAACATCATGTGATTATCCGAGATATCCCGCGGAGCGTCCAAATCCCAGTTCTCCAGCAACGTCGTTGCGCCATTCACGATCCACCAACCCCAGGAGGGATACTTGTCTTGCACCGCAACCTTATACGCCGTCTCCACATGCCCATACTTTGTCAACGCATTCAGCAACGCTTTCGCACCCAACACCCCCACATCCAGATGAAAGCCAGCCTCCTCTACCCTTTTCGCCAAGTTGTCCGCCACTTTCTGCATCATATCATCCGGGACAATCCCCCATTGCAAAGGCACGCTCAATTCCGTCTGCGTTCCATCCGCGTAAATGCCCGTCGCTCTATTCAGATATTTCGTATTAACCGCGCTTTTAATCTTTTCCGCCAATGCCGAGTAATACACATAGTCCGCCTGCCTGCCAAACAGCTTTGCCGCCTGCGCCAGAATCTTCGTATCCACATAGAAATAGACCGACGAGGTCAGTTCCTTGTTCGATCGGGATTTCACCGGCACCCAGTCCCCGCGTCCCCAGGAGGTTAGATAGCCCGTACTTGTCCGCTCTACATAGTTGACATACCTTTTGATATTTTCATAACAGTCGGCCAGCAGTTTACTGTCGCCATAAAACTGATACACCTCCCAAGGGATAATCGCAATCGTGCTTGTCCAGTCCAAGCCGTTTTCCGTGCCATATCCCCAGCCGCCTGTCGGGATAATGTCGGGCAACACACCGTTAGGCTGCTGCTCGTCCCGATGATCGGCCAACCACTTTTCATAAATAGTAATCCCATCAAAATTATACAGCCCCGTCTCTATCGCGAAATGTCCGTCACCCGTCCATCCGTTCTTCTCGCGCTGCGGACAATCGGTCGGATAACCCATCAGGTTCGATAGATAAGCATTGTTGGTAGCCCACCATAACTTATCGATGAGCGGATTAGAGGTTTTAATCCCGCCAACCGCCGGAACGTCACTATGCATAAAGTAGGCCGTCAGGCTAAGCACATTCAGATCCACCGGCTCGCTACACGTAACCTCCACGTAGCGAAATCCCTTGTAATTAAACCGCGCCATAAACTCGTCTTCCTTTCCACTCAGGATCAATATATCCGTCTGAAAAGGGTCTTTCTCCTTATCGCCCCTGTAATAGACATCAATATTCGCCAGATCGATATGCCCGTTTGCCTGCAACCGCTCGCCATGCTTTATTCTAAGCTCCGTGCCTGCTTTCCCCGATGCTTTGATCCGCGTTACACCCGACATATTCTGCCCGAAGTCATACAGATAGGTCGTATCATTCAACTTCTTCACGCTTTGCGCCGGAAATTCCTCCACATTCCGTATCGGATGCACCTGTTGTGCCGCAACAATGCCGGAAGGCACAGAACGGTAGATCACTCCACCCCATTTCGAATCATCAAAAGAGACGCGGTTCCATCCCTCCTGCTCCAGACGGGCATCATAATGTTCTGCCGTATAGATACTGTTAAAGGTCAACGCCCCCGAAGATGTTTTCCAACTCTGATCCGTACTAACCGTCTCCACGCTCCCATCCGTGTAGGTAATCCGGAGATCCAGACAAAATGCCGGACGATTACGCCACGGCGCGCGATGAAAATCCCACACCGCCATCGATTGATGATTATACCACCCGTTGCCCAGCAATACACCGACGGCATTTTCACCATTTTGCAACTGAGCAGTAACGTCGTACGTTACATACAGATTCCTCCGGTCGAAGCGCGTGTACATCGGATCCAACCGATGATTCCCTATCTTCTCGCCATTGATATACAGTTCATACAGTCCGGCCACGGCGATATAGGCGCGCGCCGACCGAATCGTTTTCTTTGCCTTGAATTCCTTTCGGAAATAGGGCGCCGGCTCATAATGGATGTCATTCCGGTCGGCTATCCAGGCACCCTGCCAGTTTTCGATCGCCATCATGCCTGTTTCAAAAGAGGCCACCGACGAGGAGGTCTCTCTCCCATCCTTATCCCACACGCTTATTTTCCAGTAATAGCGGGTAAAGGGTATTAAATCTTCTCCCGCATAGGTCAGTAGCATCTTGTCGGAAGTTACCTTTTGCGTATTCCATACGTTTCCTCTTCCGCCTACTACCGCCAGAGAGTCCGTATCAACAAACAACTGATAGGCAGTCTGTTTTGCACCGGTACGCGCATCATTCAGTCTCCACGACAATCGGGGATTCGGGTTATCAATCCCTATCGGGTCAATAAGATGATCGCAGGAAAGATATTCAGGAATACATAAACCGGCAGACTGTGTATGTGCAGAATAAATAGAAAAAAAGCTTATCAGAATAAGTAAATAGACTTTCATGGCGTTTGAAATTAGATTAACAACTACAAATGTATCTATATAAATAAAATCCGAGGCTAAAAAATATGATTTTAAAGCTTCCAGAAATGATATTTTCCTATGCGTAAAATCACTCAAAAAGTCAATCACACATAAAATTGACTGATTTTTCGTAAAAAAACCTGCAAATTATTTTTGAAAC
>JAJDIA010000085.1 GCA_030266465.1 Parabacteroides sp. OttesenSCG-928-G21
TGCCAGTATTATAACAATGATTGTCAATTTTACTAACAATGCTTTTTGCTTTTGACAGGAGTCGAAAAGCTTTAGTACAGTTGTGAAAAAACTTTTTCACTGCAGTCAAAAAGCTTTTTCACAGGAGTCAAACGCAAACAAGATTGTAATGAATGCTTTGACTCACTGTATACTTCTTGTAAAGAAATCACATTCGTCTTTTCTCGGATTCACATTAATTTATATTGTTGTGCGCAAAAATAGGTTGTTTTGTCGGAAAAATGTAACTTTGGCACGCTCAATGGCAGAAATACAAATAGTAGGGCTCTGATATGAAACTTAGAACAAAAAGAAATTATCCGCAGACATTCAGTGATTTGGATGAGAATTTAGGCATTATGATGCCTATTTTAACCGAATGTGATGTTGATGAAGATTTTACAGAAGGCGTGGAAAAAGTTGGAAATGTTGTTCCGATCCTTCCTTTAAGAAATATGGTGTTATTCCCGGGTGTTGCTATGCCGGTAATTATTGGCCGGGTGAAGTCTATGCGGCTTATTAAGGATGCCGTAAAGAATAAGGAGATGATTGGGGTTGTTTGCCAGCGAATGATTGAGACAGAAGAGCCGGGAATCAATGACGTTTATACGACGGGTGTGATTGCTGACATCGTACGGGTGCTGGAGCTTCCGGATGGAAATACGACTGTTATTCTGCAAGGGAAAAAACGATTCTCTTTAGAAGAATTAGTTTCCACAGAGCCTTATCTTACCGGTAAAATCAGAATGCTGGAAGATAAAATGCCGGAGAAATCAGATCGCGAGTTTGAAGCTTTGGTGTCTTCTATAAAAGATCTTACTATTAAGATGTTAGCATCTCTTTCGGATCCTCCACGGGATTTGATCTATTCGCTGAAAAGTAATAAAAATGTTCTTTACCTGATTAATTTCTCAAGTAGTAATATCCCGAATTCTGCGGCTGAAAAACAGCAGCTATTGATGGTTGACGGTCTAAAAGACAGGGCCTTCCGGTTGTTGTTTATCTTAAATCGTGAATACCAGCTTATTGAAATGAAAGCGGCTATTCAGATGAAAACCCAGGAGGATATCAATAAACAGCAAAAAGAATATTTTCTGCAGCAACAGATTAAAACCATACAAGAAGAGCTGGGTGGTAGTATCAATGATATAGAGGTAAAGGAACTTCGCAAAAGGGCTGCCAAGAAAAAATGGTCGAATGCTGTTGCGGAAGTCTTTGAAAAAGAGATAAAAAAGCTGGAAAGGCTGCATCCGCAATCTCCTGATTATTCTATTCAGACACAATATGTGCAGACTATCGTAGGTTTACCCTGGAATGAGTATAGTAAAGATAATTTCAATTTGAAACATGCCCAACGGGTTCTGGATAAGGATCACTACGGATTGGACAAGGTGAAAGAACGTATTATAGAACATTTGGCTGTTTTGAAGTTGAAGGGTGATATGAAGTCGCCGATTATCTGTTTGTATGGTCCTCCGGGAGTAGGGAAAACATCTTTAGGTAAGTCTGTTGCCGAAGCTTTAAACCGTAAATATGTACGTGTGGCTTTGGGTGGTTTGCATGATGAAGCGGAGATTCGCGGACATCGACGGACTTATATCGGTGCCATGAGCGGTCGTATTATTCAGGGAGTTAATAAGGCGGGGACATCAAATCCTGTCTTTATTCTGGATGAGATAGATAAGGTTTCCAGTGATTTTAAAGGGGATCCGGCTTCTGCTTTGTTGGAGGTGCTTGACCCGGAACAAAACTTCGCTTTTCATGATAATTACCTGGATGTTGATTATGACTTGAGCAAAGTTATGTTCATCGCAACAGCCAATAATTTGAATACGATATCCCAACCACTACTTGACCGTATGGAGTTGATAGAGGTCAGCGGTTATATCATGGAGGAGAAGGTGGAAATCTGTGTTCGTCATTTGATTCCAAAACAATTGGAAGCTCATGGCATTCCTAAGGACACGATAAAATTCCCGAAAAAGACGCTGCAAAAAATAGTGGAGTCTTATACGCGTGAAAGTGGTGTTCGTGAATTGGATAAGAAGATTGCTAAAATAATGCGTAAGGTTGCACGTAAGATTGCATCCGACGAACCTGTTCCATCCAAACTGTTGCCGGAAGATTTGCAGGAATACCTGGGTGCAGTGGAATATACGCGCGATAAATACCAGGGGAATGAATATGCCGGCGTTGTAACAGGTTTGGCTTGGACTTCTGTAGGTGGAGATATTCTTTTTGTAGAATCCAGTTTAAGTAAAGGAAAAGGACAGAAGCTGACGTTAACAGGGAACTTAGGCGACGTGATGAAAGAATCGGCTATGTTGGCACTTGAATATATCCATGCTCATGCGCAACTGTTTGCAATCCCGGAAGAGATGTTTGAGAACTGGAACGTACATGTGCATGTTCCGGAAGGTGCTATTCCTAAAGATGGTCCGAGTGCCGGTATTACTATGGTAACCTCTTTGGTCTCTGCTTTTACTCAACGAAAGGTGAAGAAAAATATAGCGATGACCGGGGAAATGACTTTACGTGGTAAGGTTCTTCCGGTTGGTGGTATCCGGGAAAAAATATTGGCGGCTAAAAGGGCCGGAATTAAAGAAATAATTCTTTGTAGTGAGAATAAGAAAGATATTGAAGAGATCAATGAAGAATACCTTAAAGGCTTGACATTCCATTATGTGAATGATATCCAGCAAGTCATAAATATTGCTCTGTTGAAGGAGAAAGTGGGTGGTTCTTTATTTTGATTGTCTGATGTCTTAAAATAAAAAAACAGTTGAGGAACACTCAACTGTTTTTTTGTTATATCGATGCGTTTTGTTTTAGCTTTCCTGGTCTTCTCCTTCTTCCTCCGCATTTTCCTTCGGATTGAAGTCGGTAATACCTTCATTGATTAGTAAATTATACCAGTTCAACAGCTTTTTGATGTCTTTTGCATAGACACGGTCACGGTCAAAATCCGGTAATACTTCCGCAAGATAAGTGTTTAGTTCTTCCGGTTTCAAATCTGATGCTTTGAAAGATAGAGGTTTGCTATCCTCTTTTTCTTTTATGCTTGTCAGCACTTGGTGGAGAGGTATTTCATCGTCATAGGTGTAGATCGCAATATCTCCTAACGAAACCACCCTGTCTCTGGTATAAACAGGTATTCTCTTTTTGTCACTCAAAGATTCAACGATTAACATATTTTTCCCCTGGGAGATTAATTTAAATAATCCGGGTTTTCCGGAAATAGACAAAATAGTCTTCAACATAATCTTTCGTTTCTAATAAGTTTAACTTTTCAGCCGCAAATGTAACATAAGTCATTGGAAAAACAGAATCAATCTGCCGGAAATATGCTTTTTAAGAAGGAATGTACCTGTGGAATGATGGCATGCCTGTTGTCATTAATAATGAGAAAGTCAGAGAGATCCTTTTTCTCTTCGTCAGACATTTGGCTGTTAATACGTTGGATAACAGCTTTACGTGCAATGGCTGGATCGCGTTCTAATGCCCGTTCAATTCGTAATGGCATGGGGGCATATACCATTAAACTAACATCGACAATATGGTTGAATCCTGATTCAAACAGTATAGCTGATTCGATCACGCATATTTCCCCGGGCAAATGTTTTGTCCATGCTAAAAAATGACGGTTTACCTCAGGATGTATGATTTCATTGACTTGGTGCAGCTTTTTGGCATCATTAAAAATATGCGAGGCAAGTAATGGCCGGTCCAAACCTTGGTCAGTGTAAATAGATTCTCCGAAAAGCCGGATTAATTTCTGCCGGATTGTAGATGAAGAATCAGTCAGTTTTTTACTCTCTTCATCGGCTATGTAGACAGGAATGTTCAGTACCTGGAATAAAGAAGTTACAATAGTTTTACCACTACCCAGTCCTCCGGTTAATCCGACCTTTATCATTCTTCTCTTCGGTTTTGCTCGATAATAAATTCGATTTTATTAGGAGATAAGGTTGCAGATCTGATCCATTCCGGTTTTTCCGTCAGTTCGATCGACATAACACCGGAGATATTATCTTCCAGTTCTTCAAAAGGTATAGTAATAGCGAATTGGTCTGCTGTTAAATCCCGAAAACGTGACATCGGAATATTACAACTTACTTTGACCGTGTGAGGCAGAAGGCGAACAGTAAATTGCTCCGGTATATCTGTACACTGAATAGGTATTTCCACGGTTTTTTCTGTGAATTCTTCAACGGGGATAGTCAGTACCACCGATTCTGTTTCAAAAGCTACGCCCGGAATCTTCTTTATCTGTATAGTTTTTGAAATAGTGTTTTTCGTCTTTTTGAAAGAGCTGAATACGGTACTAACTTGCTTTAACGTATCCAATACGGCATCTGCAGCATAGACGTTAATAACCGGCGGATTAAATGTGATTTCGCCTGATAGCTGATAGCCTGGTTCCAATAGTATTTCTCCGTCAAAAATAATGGGAACTTCTTTATTTACCCGCTTACTATATTTAATTTCAATCTGATAAGGAGTAACACTAATCAACGACGTCGTCGCAATTAGATTTTTTAAAATGTCAGACTCAATTTCTTTTGCCTGTATGGTTATTGTTCCCTGGTCGGTAAAGTCTTCCCGGTTACTGAAGTTGAACTCAATGGGTGCGAATTTTCTTCCGAAAGAATAATTCATCAATACGGTTCCTTTATCTCTGAGTTTTACCGCAACCTGCTCCGGGGCTTGTTCAATGAAAGAGATATCAGGGGGAATATTTTTGTATTTTATGGGGATAAACACTTCCATCTCATAGTCTTGTTGTAAGCTTTGCAACAACCAAAAACCAAAAGAAAGAAGTACAAAAGCCAAAAAGATTAAGGTTTCTTTCCAACTTTGACGTTGCAAAAAAGCCTTAATCTTATTCAAGCCAGACTTGAATGAGTTGTGTTTTTTCTCAAGTACTGACATGTGTATTTGTTTTTAATTATCGTTGTTGTTTCGCGTCTTCTGTTGAAGCAAAAACAGAAGATTTGTCTACCCGTATACGTATACCGTCGGATATTTCTATTTGCATATATATATCACCTATTTCTTTGATTTTCCCGTAGATGCCTCCGGCTGTGATCACTTTGTCACCAACCTTCAACGCTTCGCGAGCCTTTTGGATATCTTTCTGACGTTTTTGTTGTGGACGAATCATGAAAAAATAAAAAATGGCAATGATAACAACCATCATTAATAGACCGGAATAAGGACTTGCTCCCCCTGCATCTGCCTGAAGTAAAATTGTCAGTAAATTCATTTTGTAATTATTTATTAATTTAGGTTTATTCTAAAAATAGAATGTATACCCACAAATGTAAGGAATATATCTTAGAAACAGTAAAAAACAGCTTAAAATTCTATTTTTTCAACTTGCCGATATAAAGCGTAGGGTTCGGTTCCTGGAGGTCGTTAGGATGCATGTTTGTGTGCCAGTAATAAAAATATTCGGAATTGGTGGTCAGAGGATGGATAATTACCCGTTCTTCTATCCGGTTGATATCATCCGTATATCCTTCCAGCATATTATATCCTTTTCCGGTTTTTGTGTCGTAGCAAAAATAAGACATTTTCGGAAACTCAGTGTTTCTTTCTCTGTTATTCGGATTATATTTATAGTTTGCAAAAATATAGCGGGAACTTCGGTAAAAGTTAAATAAGTCTATGATCTTGTCGCCATATCTGTCAAATCCGTTATTGGCAAATTTCAATTTCAATTCCGGAATAAGTTTATTCTCCTCTAAACGATACAAGGTGTCTCGTGAAACTTTTACGGTGGGTGGGTCCCATTTTGAATACACTTCTTTGGAGTATATATAAATGGATGTCTGGTTTTTTATTATATAATCAGAAGCAAAGGGCCCTTCATTCGCGCTATCCTCAAAGTAACTTTCAAAACAGATAATACTGTCTTTAACCTGAAGATTTTCATTCATACGATACACGGATTTTTTTGTATTATGACGATCAATGATTCCCATACATACAAAAAATAATTCATTGTTGTTGTAAAGTATATCATAATCAAAGCTATTTAGATTTAGGCGCGCTTCTTTTAAAAACGTCCCATCCGACTGATAACAAATAATTCTATCGGGGTTGTTTGAAAGAATAAACAAACGACTGTTTTTCTCATCGAAAGCCACGTTAAGAATATTGCTATATTCTCCCGGTCCCTGTCCGTTGGAACCAACTGATCGAACAAATTTTCCGTCTCTATTAAAAACAAGTACCGGTCTTGTCGTGAAAAGACCTCCTATCTCCGCCAGAATAATATTGTTTTCTGTAATAATAACACGCATGAAATTGTCAGAATTTATCATACTTTCATCAGTAAGCTCGAGTTCTACTGATGTAATTTCCTCTGCGATCTCTGATAGCGACAAAGATATATTCTGATTGATGTCAACCGGAAATTCAGGCAATTCACTCTGTTTTTCCTGACCGCATGATATAAGTAGTAATCCGATGATTATAGTGTTGTAATAAAGTTTCATGCTACACTGTTTTATCCTCTGACGGACAGTTTTATCCGTCCGTCAGAGTGAAGATTAAATTAATAACAATTCGTCATCCAACCGGCGATACCACATTTCTCCCAACACTTGTCTATGCAATGTGAAGTGCCTAAACAATAGATTATCTGTGGTGATTCACCACTGCATTGAACTAAGCAACTACCCCCTCCAAGTACCTTCATCATTTCTTTTTCCGTTAATACAACTGCCGAAGTTTTTAATGAAATTTTTTTCTTCATAATAGAATAAATTGAAAAATTAATACTAATTAAGAGGCAATTATCGACAAATGTAAAGAAATGTAATTAATAAGGAAAGATTAATTGTTAAAAATAACTAATGCGAAACAGATAATTAAATGGCTCTTGAATTTTTATAAATTCGTTTTAGAATATTTAATGA
>JAJDIA010000086.1 GCA_030266465.1 Parabacteroides sp. OttesenSCG-928-G21
TCTCCAAGAATCCGGGGTGCTCCCAAATAGGGAATAAGAAGAAAACAAAAGCATCTGAGAAATAGTATTCCCAGATGCTTTTTATATATAGAAGGTACGTGTTTGCGAATCCTTCAGTTTGTCGAATTTATAAAGCTATTTCGCCTCTGACGATTTCTTCTTTATCTCTATCCCAGTACATTGTCCGTCCTTCGAGATAAGCTCTTGTTCCCATGTGGGCTGTCATTGCTTCTTCGAAAGCCTGGTCAATATTACAGCTTGGAGTTTTCTTCTGACGGATACATTCCAGCCATTCACGAATGTGAAGGTGAGTTGTATCGTAACGTTTTCCGTTTACATAAGTATAAAGCAGACCGCGTTTTGCAAAGTACAACTCCGTAGGAGAAGTTACTGTGTCTGTACTACTTTGTCCCGGCACATAGGTGAAGAATGGGTCGTCTGTCGTGATTACTCCCTGAGCGATCTTGTCGGCATAACGTTTTGAGTTACGGTCTACGGTGATCTCCAAAATATTGGATACTTCCATTGACGCTTCTGTTCCCATAAATACCTTACCACGGCTGCGTGAGCTAGCTTGTGTAGCACTGTACAGCATGGTCATATCTCTGTCAGGGAATTCAAATGTAGTCTGTAATACATCAGGAACGGTACGACCATCTTTGAAGAAGTAAACTCCACCCGATGAAGTAGCCGAGTGAGGTATTCCCACATGCATCATCTGGTTAACCGCGTCATACTCGTGAGTCAGCAAGTCTCCTGAAAGTCCTGTACTGTAATCCCACCAGCAACGCCAGCGGAAGAAGCGTTCCAGACTGAACTGGCTTCTTTCTTCCGGACCTACGTAGCGTTCCAGATTATATTTCATCATGTAGTCTGTGTATTCTTTTACTCTTTCTTCCGGTCCTTCGAACTGTTTCCAGTCGATGGTGGTTGGGTTAGAACCTTCGATGATGTCATATACCCATGCGCCGTTTGGCGTATTACGGTTTGTACATACTTCGATAAGGTTTACATTACCCAACAATCCGTTGTTCATGATCTCTTCTGCTTTCTGGTAGCAGTCGGTCTGACGACCTTGGTGTCCCAGCTGCATAACTACGCCGGTTTCCTTGATTACGTCACGAATCATATAAGTTTCAGGAACAGTCCATGAAAGAGGTTTCTCTACATAAACGTGCTTGCCTGCGCGGGCAGCGTCCATAGCCATTTGTCCGTGCCAGTGGTCGGGAGCGGCAATGATTACTGCATCGATATCAGAAGCAGCCAGCAGTTCTTTGTAATGACGATAGCGTTTCGGAGGTGTTCCGAACTTACCATTGCTGCCTTCACGGTAAATGTTTGAACCGGCAACTACAGCAGCATCTCCATACACATCAAAGATGTCGCATACGCCTGTAATTTCTATATTCAGGTCGTCCTGTTCCAGATATTCCTGATAGCGATTGTCGTTTTTGTTTGCTTTTGCATCCGCGATACGGGTATCAATCCAGGAAGGTTCAGCAAAACCTGCTGCCCTGAGGAGTTGTTTCCCACGGATTCCAAAACCGATTATACCTACACGGATTTTTTCTCCGCCTGCTAACGGCTCAAGATAAGTGGCCTGACGGTTACTGAGTGTAAATACATCGGATATGTTACGGCCGGTTACGGCTTCTTTACGTTTTCTATAGGCACCATATGCCAAAGCTCCCAGTACGGGAACGGTGGCCAAAGCTTTTAATGCATCGCGGCGACCCTGATCCGGAGCCTCTTGGTTTTCCGGGGTGTTCTTTATTTCTTCTGACATAGCGCTTATTAGATTAATTTATATTTAACTAATGCCGGACACCAACGTGCCAGCAGACTGTCGAATCCTATTACACGAGAAGTTGGGAATACGCATAATACGCCCAATGCAGCTATCTCGACAACGTTTTTGTCGATAAACAGATAGGTTCCTTCAAATGCCATCATGTAGTTTACACTAAGTAGTGCTGGATGAGACATCGTGTACATAATCAGAAGAAGAATGCCGCCATAGCTTGCCAGGCGGAAGAACACGCCAAGAGTTAAAGCCAGTCCGATAAGGAGTAGGCCCCACTGATTGGCTAAGTCCACAAAGGACATCAGACCGGGATTCTGGGTCATGGAAATAAACCATGATGAGAACGGACCCTGTGAATCCAATAAATAAGGTAAGGCAGTCCAGCTCGGATTAATGATCTTAGTGATCCCTTCGAACATGAAATGCCAACCAATAAACAAACGCAATATCATTAACCATGATATTTGCGACTTAGAATAAGTCTCTGTATTCATCTTTCAGGTATTAAATTATAAAACATTTGTCTAAAAAATTAAGTCCCTTTTACTGCACACACTTTATGCAACACAATAAAAAAGAGGACAACTCAACACAAATTGCCTTCTAACTAAAATATAAAAACATTTCTCACCTACCGTCTTTACCTTTAGGGATTGGTTTGTCCCTGAGCAAAGATAATTGTTATAGAATAAAAAAACTCCATTCATTATGTCAATAAATATTAAAATCGATAGATTCCTGTTTGTTTATTCAATAAAAATTATACTGCTAACGTGAATTTATAAGAAAGAAGGGCTGTCTCAAGGAAAGAGGACAGCCCTCCTGAATATGCTTTATCCTCTCTTTTAGAGATGGCGAATCCAGATATTTCGGAATGCCACTTCCGTGCCATGATCCTGCAATTGTATAGGTAACATGCCATGTGCCTGATAGTTAGGCATGCCTGTGTAAGGAGTAGTTCCCTTCACGATATAGTTGTTTTGAATAACAATACCGTTGAGGACAACCGTAATGATTGCCGGAGATTCCAAAGCGCCATTCGTCGTAAAGCGCGGAGCCTTCCAATAAATATCATAAACCTGCCATTCCCCGTTTTTGGTATACGCATTCACCAGTGGAGCCACCTGTTTGTAGATACTTCCCACCATTCCGTTCACATAAGTTGGGTTATTGTCTCCATCCAACACCTGTACTTCGTAAGCGCTTTGAAGGAAAATACCGCTGTTGCCACGGTTCTGTCCGTTATGTTCTCCTGGAGGAGGAGATTTGAATTCGACGTGAAGCTGACAGTCTCCGAAAAACTCTTTTGTACGAATCGCTCCGGTCCGGGGCGTAATGATCAACTCACCATTCTCAACCTTCCACTTAATCGGTTCCCCTGCCGTTTGGCGGGCAGCTGATTCCCATTTTGACGCATCCTTTCCATCGAATAATATAATGGCATCAGAAGGAGCCGCTGTTCCTTTCCCCGGAGTAACTTTCGGTGGCACGGGATAATACCATTCTGTGCTTCTCGGATCCCATCCCGGCGTCTCCGGTGCAGTTTCAGGCGGAACAGCCTTCGTCGTTCTGTCCGGCTGAGTACGTTGTTGCTGAGCTTGTTGCTGTTGCTGTGGTTGCTGAGCCCATACGAACGTAGAACAAAGGAACAGGCCCAATAATAATGTGACTTTTTTCATGTGAGATATAAATTAATTAACAATAAAAATCATAATAGTAGTTATATGTAGGGCAAAATTATCAATATATTTATATTTCCCTCATAAAATCCCTGTTTTTTTGTCTTAAGAAGAATAAGTCATAAACCAATGCGTCACTTTTTCGCTATACGTTTTAGATATCGGAATATCCGGAACCTTCTCGAGCCCCAGCTCTAAATACATCCCATCCTTACCGCGCCGTAATACCTTCACCTGATCAAAATTAACCATAAAAGAACGATGACAGCGCAACACATTCATCTCCGCCAGACTATCCTCCAGCGTCTTCAGCGTATTCCGAAGCATGAATTTAGTCAATAGCCCTTTATTCAGATACCAGATACAAACATAATTATCCGCCGCCTCCAGATACAGCAGATTACTCCGCTTTACCGACAGCCTCAACTCCTCCTTCTCATCATAAAAAGAGATCACCTGTCCCAGCTTGTTGCCATTCTCCGCATGACTTTCTTCAAACACGCGCAACTGCTTCTCCTTATCCTGATAAGCAAACACCAGATGAAGCGTAAAGTAAGGCAACAACAACACAAGACTCGTATTGATCGTCGACTCCTTGAAGGCCGAAAGATACTCACGCCCGGGATTCATCGACAACGTATAAATCGTATAGATCAACGACATGCAGAATATTTCGATCAAGATCCACGCCGCATAAGCCCCATAGCTGATATCGTGCCGCTTCCCCCGGTGATACATAATAATCCGGCTGAGAACCACCACCAGCACCCCCGTAAGAATAATCAAACTGGAAAAGACAAAGAATTTGAATTCCGAAACCTCATACCAGCTCGACGAACTAAACGGCTTGTAGAGATTAATAAATACCAACGCGAACAAGGCAGTCAGTAAGATTAACCTTACAATATTCCCCTTCTCCAACATATAACGAGGTATTTTCTGTGAAAAAAAATCCATGACCAACGTTTTACTGTTTAGACGCGAACAAAAATAGCGATTCTTTCCTTCTAACTTCACCACCCATAGCCCTTTTTCACCCCTCAATAGCCCTTTTTGTCCCTAAACAACCCCGCCCGAACCTTTTATTTGCACAAAACCTGATTCTCCCCTTTTTTTGTCACCAAATAAAGACTGACATGAATATATCCCTGCGTTCACAAGTATTAGGACGAGTCTTTTCCTTAGAGAAACACGTCGTCCTGGAAGACAGCAAACTGGAGATCATCCCCTTCCCCTTCACACAAACCGGAGGCGCACAGGAAATCGAGGCCTTTCAGGGCGAACTGCTCACCGCCTCCTTCTGTCCCGTTACCGACAACCGCATCCAGGAGAATAAAACCTTCACCTATCCCATCTTTACGCCCGATAAAAACAAACGCCACGACCAGGCCATCATCCTATTGCACGGCCTCAACGAACGAAGCTGGGAGAAATACCTCCCCTGGGCAGAATACCTCGCCACCTCCACAGGCAAGCCCGTCATCCTCTTCCCCATCGCCTTCCACATGAACCGGACGCCCGGCTTCTGGACCAACCCCCGCGAGATACAGCCCTGGGTACACCAACGCAAGGAAAACAGCAAAGACAGCACCAACTCCACCTTCGTCAACCTCGCCCTGAGCAGCCGCCTCTCCGGCCATCCGTTGCGCTTCTACGCCTCCGGACGAGAATCCGTCTACAATATCTGCCAACTCGTGCAGGAGATGAAGCAAGGCCAGCACCCGCTCTTCGCCGAGGACGTCTCCGTCAACCTCTTCGCCTACTCCATCGGCGCCCTGCTCTCGCAAGTGCTGCTGCTCGCCAACCCGGGCAAGCTATTCACCCACTCCCGCCTCTTCATGTTCTGCGGAGGATCCATCTTTAACCACATGAACGGCAATGCCCGCGACATTCTCGACAAAGAGGCCTACGACAGCATCCTGCAATACTTCACGACCGACTTCCTCGCCCGCAAAAACGTCCCCGAAACCTTCCCCGCCGACACCCTCGAGAAAGCCTTCAAAGCCATGATCTGCCCCGAAGAGATGCCCGCCTTCCGCGAGAACTTCTTTCAGCGCGCCTGCGACCGCGTACGCACCATCTCCCTCCGGCAAGACGTCGTCATGCCCACCCAAGGTATCATCAAAGCCCTCGGCAAAGCTTCCGGTAAGATTCTGAAGGAACTGGACTTCCCCTTCCCCTACTCACACCAGAAACCCTTCCCCGTGCAATCCCGTACCGAACCTGCATTAATTAATAACGCCTTCCGGAGCGTATTCCACCCCGCAGCGGAGTTCCTGTAACCGTAAAAAAACACCCCGGTTCACATCCCGCCCCCTTTTTCCTCCGGATAAAAGCGTTTTTGTCCGGCGAATTAATATATTTGCAGCTATAATTAATTCGGAATGCCATGTTACTAACTACCACAAACTCCCTGGAAGGGAAAGAGATCATCCAATACTTCGGTATCGTTACGGGAGAAACCATTATCGGCGCGAACATTGTGAAAGATATCTTCGCCGGCATACGCGACGTCGTAGGCGGACGCGCAGGCGCTTATGAAGATGTTCTACGCCAGGCCAAAGAAGTCGCGCTCAAGGAGATGAGCGAGCAGGCCGCCCGGTTGGGAGCCAATGCTGTTATCGCAGTCGACCTGGACTACGAAACCGTAGGCTCAGCCAACAGCATGCTCATGGTTACTGCCGCCGGAACCGCCGTCCGCTTCAAATAAATACAACAAACCGACATGAAACATAAAATAGACCTGGATAAATTCGAGCGGAAACACTCCGTCGATTTCTTCAGCACATTCGCTGTGCCCTTTGTCACCCTCACCTCCGAAGTAGAATGTACCGGAGCCCGTCAGCGCGCCAAGCAACAGGGCATCTCCTTCTTCCTCTACTACACCCACGCCATGCTGAAGGCAACCAATGCCATCAAAGAGTTCAAATACCGCGTCGGCGCCGGAGGAAAGGAGATCTATCTCTATGACGAGATCCACGCCCTGGCCATCATCACCACCGGCAACGAGGGAAAATACAACACCCTCTTCCTGCCTTACCACGACGACCTATTGACCTTCGCCACCGAGGCCCAGCAGCGCATCGACCGCCTGGAAGCTGCCGACGATCCCTTCAGCAACGAACAGGAAACCCTCGACAACGACCGGCAAGACCTCCTCCTCATCAGCGCCGTCCCCACACTGAGCTTCACCGGCGTCAACTTCGCACAGCGCGGCTCTATGGAGAGCTATCCCCTTTCGCTGATCGGCAAAATGACCCTCCGCGAAGGAAAAGAATACCTCCCCATCGCCATAACCGTCAACCATGCCTTCGTCGACGGCTACCACCTCAGCCAATTCTACGAGAAGGTGAGGGAGAATCTATTCCGCGAAGCGGAAAGAAGGAGATAGGAGATAGGAGAATGTGGGGTTGCCCGCTTGTTTGTTG
>JAJDIA010000087.1 GCA_030266465.1 Parabacteroides sp. OttesenSCG-928-G21
GCAGTAATCCTGCGGAGGTGGTGAAGACGGAATGAAATAAGTTTTAATGGCGAGGACTGTAAATTAGAACAGTTCTCGTCATTAATATACCGCCCTCTATTTGAAATCATTTGATTAATTTTTCAGTATAATCGCCATTACCTCAACACACACATTTTTTCATCTATAAAACGTGTTATTTCACACAAAATATAAGAGCAAGAATTTCATCCTTTCAGAAAAAGTATGAGACCATTTTTTGTCAAATAAATGGACAGCCCTGTCAAGTAATTAGACAACGGGAAGAAGGAGATAGTTTTCAACATGCTCGTTGTTAGCAAATTACACAAGATGGCATGATTTTTGTCTGTTTTATGCTAACGAAATAAAACATAGATGAAAACAATCACTCGAAATTTCATTAGTACACTTCGTCGTTTCAAGATGGCTACTTTGTTAAATCTGTTAGGGCTGTCTGTTGCCTTTTCTGTTTTTATCGTAATCATGATTCAGGTAAATTATGATCTTCAGTTCAACTCTTCCATACCTGATGCGGATCATGTTTACAGAATAAATTTAATCCATGAAGGTTCGCCTATAGCAGCAACACCCCGTCCTGTGGGTGATGGTTTTGCAGCCTATTCTCCTCATGTAAAAGCGGTTGCGATAAACAATGCAATGTATGCAACGGTATTCGATAGGTATTTTACGATAGATCCTGATAATTCTTCCAGCCAACAGCAGACCTACGCAGAGAAGATGATGGAAACAACTTCGGGTTATATTGATATTTTTCAGCCCGAAATGCTGGAAGGCGATGCACATGCATTACTGGAGCCTGATAAGGTATTGATTCCCCAAAGCATGTCGGAACGTCTATTCAAAGGAAAGTCTGCGATTGGACAAATTCTTCGTGGCGAAGACTTTGTCTGGACTGTGGGTGGTGTATATAAAGACTTTCCAAAAAATAGTTCCGCTCATAATTTTATCCTTTGGCAGATGGACAAATATGAGCATTGGGCGCTAAATTATGAAACTTACGTCTCCATTGATTCTTTCCAAGATGCAAAGGCTCTCTTTAGTGAATATATATCAACGATTAAGCCCATGTTGGAAAGTATTGGCTTTAACAATGTGGAATTTTTTCTTTCTCCGGTTAAGACATTACATTTTGAAACGGCTATTGGGTTTGATACTGTTGCGAAAACGTCCAAAACACAGCTTTGGATACTCATAGGCATCGCTTTGGTTATTTTGTTGATTGCCGCGATCAATTTCACGAATTATAGTATTGCTTTGGCACCTTTGCGTGTCAGAAGCCTTAATACACAAAAAGTATTAGGGGCAGGCGAGACAAAACTCCGCACTTCACTGACTATAGAAGCAGTATTAGTTTGCTTGGCTTCTTTTGGGATTGCCTTGTTTTTGGTGCACTTATTGTCTTTCACTTCGATTACAAACTTGCTCTCGAGTGAATTGATTTTGCAAGAAAACATTCCTTTATTATTTATTGTAGGGGGAATAGCTTTACTGACAGGCTTATTCGCAGGCATATATCCGGCTTTATATTCCACTTCATTTACACCTGTTGTGGTACTAAAGGGTAGTTTCGGTTTGTCATCTAGTGGACGCCGATTGCGTAGCACGCTTGTGGGCATTCAATATGTCGCCTCGTTTGTATTGATTATTGCCGCATTATTTATGTTTATACAAACAAAGTATATGCAGCATCAAAATCCCGGTTATGACAGAAGTAAAATGATCGTTGTTACAACAAATAAGCAATTTGCTAATCAACATGAGCTTTTCGCAGAAAAACTTAATTCTTTGCCTTCCATTGATGCTGTTGGCTATTCGGAAGCCTTATTAGCCGGCAGAGATCATTTTGAGGTCTATCAGGGGACAGTAAAAGAATCACCTATTGTACTCAACACCGTACGTGCTGATGTAAACTTCTTGCAAGCTATGGATATTCCTATTCTTGAAGGTAGAGACTTTACCCAATCGGACACACAGGCAGAAGGAGGACTATTTGCCATCCTCAACGAGAGCGCTCGCAAAGAATATGATTTGCAAGTGGGAGATAAGGTCGATGGAATGGTCACTATTGTTGGCTTTATCCCTGACATTAACTATACCTCGCTTCGTAAAGAGATTGAGCCGATGGGGTTTCTCCTTGATCCCACCCGGCGTTTTGCGTATGTTCGAACCAAAGAAGGTGCAAATATATACTCCGCCATGCAGGAGATAGAAAAGGAATTGCAAGCTTTATCACCCGGTTTCCCCTTTGAGATCCGTTCATTAGATGATTTGTCGAATAATTCATATGAGTACGAAAAGAATATTATGATGCTTATCACTCTCTTCAGCTTTTTGGCTATTCTACTTTCTATGATTGGGGTCTTCGGACTGGTTATTTTTGAGGGCGAGTACAAGCGGAGGGAGATAGGAATACGTAAAGTTTTCGGCTCTACAACTCAAGAGATTCTTGAGATGTTGAATAAACAATACGTCTATTTATTGATTATTTGCTTCATCATAGCCGCTCCTTTGGCTTACTATGGTGTAAATCAGTGGTTGCAAAATTTTGCGTATAAAACTCCGATGTATTGGTGGGTTTTTGCTGTTACCTTCTTATTGGTTGCCGCATTAACTTCTGCAACTGTAACCTTTCAAAGCTGGCGGGTAGCAAATGCTAATCCGGTGGATAGTATAAAAACAGAATAAGTGCAGAAAAATAAAATTATTTAAACACATATTAATTGATTCTATCACATAAACATTAAAAAGTTATCCTTATGAAAAAAAAGAATTTATTTGAAATGGCTTTAATCCTGGTGGCTATCAGCTTTTTCAGTTGTAACAATGTATTAGCAAAGTCCATACCGGCTGATGAAAATCCCACATTATTAGTTAGCAGAATATTCTCAGAATCCGTCAACGACACTATGTCGATTTCTGTTTCTCTCCCGGCAAGTTATTATGAAAGTGATACAAAAACGTACCCTGTTGTATACATTCTTGACGGGAATCTTTATTTTGATATTTTCAGGAGTATGGTAAATGTATACACTCAAACAGGATGGCCTCTTGAAGTAATATTAGTAGGAATTGGCTACAAGAATATACCTGAATTGGCTATGCTTCGTAGCAGAGATTATACATATCCTGTCGCCGATGAAAGATACGGACTGAATATGAGCGGTGGAGGAGATAAATTTCTGACTTTCTTAAACAAAGAACTTTTGCCTGATTTAGACAAAAAATACCGTACCGACAAATCTAATCGGGTTCTATTTGGCCATTCACTAAGTGCTTATTTTGTTGAATATGCATTTACCGAGAATTTAAAAAACAATGATGAAGTGTTTCAAAACTATATTGCTGCCAGCCCTATGCTCAACTATAATAAATATTACCTCCTGAACGCGATGGAGAATTTAGGGCAAGTAAACCCTGCCCTGCTCTCAAAGACCAGTATTTTTACCACTTTTGGAGAGATGGAAAATGAAAGCCCCGACCCGGAAATGGAAAAGGTGGAATTGACTGTAGCAAAACTTGAAAAACTATTTACGCAAAATAAGTTTAATGGTTTAAGAAACAGATCAATAGTATATTCAAACTTAGGTCATATGGAAACTGCCATACCAACTTTAATGCAAGGTATAATTTGGGTTTTTACCAAGTAAAAGGAAACTAAACCACAAAGATGCCTTGTCGGAAGTATAGATCTTCTCTTGTGAGTGTATCTAAAGAATGTTCCACCGGCTTTTGTCGTTAACCCAAAACAATTTGTGTGCAAATTGCATGCAAACCAAAACAAAAAGCACCTACAGATTCTTCTGTAAGTGCTTTATTTTTAGGCGGTGGTCCCACTTGGGCTTGAACCAAGGACTCCCTGATTATGAGTCAGGTGCTCTAACCAACTGAGCTATGGGACCTGATCGGAGAAGGTTTCTCCAAATCGTGTGCAAACTTAGGAATTATTCTTGACCCGTGCAATAGCGGGTTTTATTTTTTTACACGGTCAAAGCTATAGGATTAAATAGCCCCTTCTTCAAAATTATACAGAAATACCACTACGGCATCAAAAGCACTTTTCTTGGAATCTTTAATTTCCATCGTAGCTTTAATTTCCATCTTTGCAATGCCACGGAGATTAACAATGGATTGCAGAGAAGCCCGCAAACGTATCTCATTGCCTACAACTACCGGCTGATTGAATTTCAATTTTTCAATACCATAGTTAATCAATGATTTAATATTATTCACCTCTGCTATTTGTCCCCACAGATGAGGCAATAAGGACAAAGTCAGATAGCCATGTGCAATCGTGTTTTTAAACGGACTCTCTTTTTTTGCTCTTTCCACATCAACATGTATCCATTGATGGTCAATCGTTGCATCAGCAAATAAGTTGATTTGATCCTGTGTAACAGTCAGGTACTCCGATACGCCCAATTCTTTTCCGAGCAATGCCTCGAATTCTTTAAAATTGTTTATTACTAACATACGTTTTTATTTAGATTGAATTATACCTTCATTAAGGCATACAAAAATACGGAATTTGTTTGAGTTGGATAGATTATCCTAAAAACTTAATCAGATAACCACTGAAAGTAGCAAATAGAGCGATATAAAAGACTAAGGTAACGGCCAAAACACCCCCGAGAAACGAAGGATAACCAGCCTTGATCGCTCGTCTTTTTCTGGAATTATACCGCCTGATATAAGACTCATAACAACGATAAACCAGATAAGCAATAACTGATCCAGCTAAAGATCCAGCTACAATATCCGAAATAAAATGCACCCCCAGATAAACCCGCGAATAAGTCATAATCAGCGCCCAAAGAAAAATGACACATGAATATAGCCGGTTGCGAAACAGCATCGCCGTAAATGTTGCGATCCCAAAAGAAATGGCCGAGTGCCCCGAAATAAAACCGTAAGGATCCTTAACCGTTTCATACAGCGTACGAACCTCATCCATAAAAGAGGGATGAAAGACAGGACGCAGACGGGCAAAGAAAGGTTTGGTTATATAGACAGAAAACAATATACATAAAGCAACAGCGACAACAAAGAAGGTCAACGCAGGAAGCCATTCCCGTGTTTCTTTCTTATATACCAATACAAATACCAGAAAAAGGATGAATGGTATCCAAACATAAATCCCCGAATACAACCACATTACCTGATCCAAAAAGGGAGAATGCGAGCTGTTTATCAGGAAAAAAAGTTCCCTTTCATAGTCCAATATCTTTTCCAGCATTGATGTATCTTTTACTTGAATAATGACTTTTGACAGTTCAATGTTCAAATATAGAAAAATAAGAGAAAAAAAGAGGCGTACTACCCACAGATTCTATTAGTTGTATTGAAAAGCCAATTTATTTACAATGTTTTTAGTCGCTCATCAAATAGAAAAATAGGTTATACGCGGGTGTGTTTTTGTTTAGACCCGGGTATAAATTTATTTTGACCCGGGTCTAAATAAAATTAGACCCGGGTGTAATCTGATTTATACCCGGGTCTAAACAATTTCTCCATATAATAAGCCGGAAAAGACATCGCAATAAAGTTGATTTTTCATTGCATTATCTCTTGAACAGGTTGGTAATGAAAATATTCAGGAGAAGAAAACCGTTTATAAAAAAACATCCCCGGAAAGCATAAACTAACCGGGGATATTATATGGTTATAGGATTTATAATCAGAGAATAAGAAGAATTCGCATTTATTTTTCAGCCGCTTCTTCCGCCGCAAATTCCATCAGATATGCTTTAATAAAACCATCGATTTTTCCATCCATAACACCGCCTACATCCGAAGTCTGGTAGTTGGTACGGTGATCTTTTACACGACGATCATCAAAAACATAACTGCGAATTTGTGAACCCCATTCGATTTTCTTTTTACCTGCTTCAATCTTTTGTTGTTCGGCCATACGCTTTTGCAAGGCAATATCGTACAACGTAGAACGCAGCAAGCGCATGGCATTCTCACGGTTGCCTAATTGTGAACGGCTTTCAGTATTTTCTATCAGAATTTCCCGCGTTTCACCGGTATCCGGATCTTTATAATTATAACGTAAACGGACACCGGTTTCCACCTTGTTTACATTCTGTCCGCCGGCACCTCCTGAACGGAAAGTATCCCAGGTATAATCGGCCGGATTGATTTCAATTTCAATCGAGTCGTCCACTAAGGGTGAAACAAATACCGAAGCGAAAGAGGTCATGCGTTTACCTTGGGCATTATAGGGAGATACACGCACCAAACGATGTACGCCATTTTCTCCTTTCAGATAGCCATAGGCATAATCTCCCTCGATTTGCATCGTAACGGATTTTATTCCGGCTTCATCACCTTCCTGCAGGTTATTAACCGTGATCTTATAATTATTGGATTCTGCCCAACGCATATACATACGCATAAGCATGGAAGACCAATCCTGGCTTTCTGTTCCACCGGCTCCGGAATTGATTTTCAGGACACAGCCCATTTGGTCGGCTTCCTGACGCAACATATTACGGAATTCTAAATTCTCTACTGAACTCAGCGCCTTAGCATAGGCTTCGTCTATCTCTTCTTCGGAAATAATACCTTCTTTCGCATATTCATAGGCCAACTGTAGTTCTTCGGCCGCATTATGCACCTCATTATACAGTTCGATCCACTTCTTCAGCTCTTTTACTATTTTCATTTGGGCTTCCGCACGTTTGGCATCTTCCCAGAATGCAGGGTCTTGTGTACGTAGTTCTTCTTCTTCTAATCGAATTGTTTTACCATCGATGTCAAAGGTACCCCCTTAGCGCATTCTCGCGCTCCAACACGTCATGTAGTTGGTCTGTTGTAATCAT
>JAJDIA010000088.1 GCA_030266465.1 Parabacteroides sp. OttesenSCG-928-G21
TCTCTTTTTTCGGAAATACATTTTGATAGCTATTCAGCCTTTTCTGTGATATTTTTTCAAAAATCGGCCATTTTTGCTAACGCGTACTTAGTAAAAAATTGATGAAAAACAGTCATTTTTTGACGTTTTCGTCATGTCGAGACAGCAAAATCAACCTTTTCCGACCAAATCATTGCGATGATTTTTGGAATTCATTGCAGTGTTTTTGGTAAATCATTGTGATGATTTTGAAAATTCATCACAATCATTTCCGGGGAAACGACGAAAAAAGGTAAAAAACGAGCCAAAATTCTCCGGGATTGTCGGATTTTGTCGTTTTTTCATCGAATTTTTTGGATGAAAATGAATTGACTTTTTGAAGGCTATTCACCACCACTTGCAACACTCGCTTAAAAATCATTGCCATGATTTGACATTCCGACTATCATTTTATCAGCGAATTATTGGTTTGCCTGACACTGTGTGTTTTCTTAACCCGTGAAAACAGACGTTTTTTTTAATAGACTCCTACTTACCTCCAACGAAGCGACTCTACGAGGGTCTGATTTGACATTATGATAGTTGAATGCAGATTCTGACGTTTTGTCAATGCCAAACATTCAATTCCTTTACTTCTCTAACAAAACCTAAAACGCTCCGTAAGAATTCAAAGTGAACCGGAATATCTGTATATTTGCATCCGTATCAAAGCTCAAAAATATATCGTTATGGACAACAAGAAAAACGCCAATGAAATTCAGGTAGAACTTTCTGAAGAAATGGCACAAGGCACTTATGCTAATTTAGCAATAATAGCACATTCATCCTCAGAATTTATCCTTGATTTTATCCGCATTGTTCCAGGCGTTCCCAAAGCAAAAGTACAAAGCCGGGTAATTATGACACCGGATAATGCGAAGCGCCTCCTGCATGCTTTGCAAGAAAACATCTCAAAGTTTGAGGAACAAAACAAAAAAGAAATATCCTCCGACATAAATGATTTCATACCACCAATCGGAGGAATGCCAGGAGAAGCCTGATATCTTTACAGAGCTAATAACATTCGTTTCAAAACAGCTTGCGCAGAGATTTCCCGGTTCGCCGCTTCAGGTATAACTATACTTTGAGGGCTTTCAATCACATCATCTGATACGATCATGTTTCTTCGCACCGGCAAGCAATGCATAAAATAAGCATTGTTGGTTAGTGCCATCTTTTCCGCATCTACCGTCCAGCTTCTATCTTTACTTAAAACCTCTCCATAATGCGGATCGGTATAAGCCGCCCAGTTTTTAGCATAAACAAAATCGGCCCCTTCAAAAGCTTTTTTCTGATCGTACTCTACACGGGCATTACCAACAAATGAAGGATCAAGTTCATATCCTTCCGGATGGGTTATCACAAACTCATAATCCGCCGCATTCATCCATTCGGCAAAACTATTCGGAACAGCTTGCGGTAAAGCTTTCGGATGAGGAGCCCACGTCATAACAACTTTCGGTCTATCCTTCTTTTTATATTCTTCAATAGTGATTAAATCCGCATAACTTTGCAGCGGATGCCTTGTGGCAGCTTCCATACTGAAAACAGGGCGACCGGAATACTTTATAAATTGGTTTAAGATCTTCTCCGTATAATCATCTTCTTTGTTTTCAAATCGAGCAAACGATCGTACACCTATAACATCGCAATAGCAGCCCATTACCGGAATAGCTTCCAGAATATGTTCCGGTTTGTCGCCATCCATAATGACTCCACGTTCGGTTTCCAGCTTCCACGCACCCTGATTGATATCTAATACAATGGTATTCATTCCTAAGTTCATCGCCGCTTTCTGAGTACTCAATCGAGTCCGAAGACTGGAATTAAAGAATATCATCATCAACGTCTTATTCTTTCCCAGTTCTGAAAATTTAAACCGATCTTGTTTGATTTCAAAAGCATCATCCAATGCTTTTCTTAAATCACCTATATCCTGTACACAAGTAAAATATCTCATACTAATTTTATTTTAATCGGAAACAGATACAAAAAAGCAAGTTTAATTATTTCTTACCTGTCCGTTTCCCTCGATAATATATTTATATGTAGTCAATTCCACTAAAGCCATCGGTCCACGCGCATGTAGCTTTTGAGTGCTTATTCCGATTTCCGCACCAAACCCGAACTGTGCCCCATCCGTAAACGCAGTTGAAACATTGACATATACGCAAGCAGCATCCACCGTCCTTTCAAATAACTGAATAGATTCCTCCGATTCGCTTACGATGCATTCACTATGTTTTGAACTATATAACGCTATATGTTCTATCGCCTCTTCTGTTGATTTTACAGTTTTGATACTCATTTTATAATCTAAAAACTCCGTACCATAACTCTCTTCTGTTGCCGGTTGAAGTAATGCTTCAGGATACTGCCCCGACAAAGCCGCCAATGCTTTCTGATCGGCATAAATCAGGACATTATACGCTTTCATTTTTTCACAAAGAAAAGGGAGATCGTTCAATCGTTTTTCATGAATCAACAAGCAATCCAAAGAATTACAAACACTAACTCTTCTTGTCTTCGCATTGGTAATAATAGCTTGTCCTTTTTCTTTATCACCCGATTCATCAAAATAGGTATGACATATTCCCGCACCTGTTTCAATAACAGGTACACGTGCATTCTCCCGCACATAATTAATTAATGAGCTGCTTCCGCGAGGAATAACCAAATCAACCATACCCACGGCATTTAACAAAACAGTCGTAGCTTCACGTTCCGGAGGAAGCAACGTACAAATAGCCGGATTTACCGCAAACTTCTTCAACACTTTATGGATAACAGCAATCAAAGCTCTATTAGAGTCATCAGCATCCGAACCTCCTTTAAGAATACAGGCATTACCACTTTTCAGGCAAAGTGAAAAAACATCAAAGGTCACATTAGGACGTGCCTCATAAATAATACCGATCACACCGAAAGGCACTGACACCTTTCTCATACGCATCCCGTTCGGGCGTTCCCATTGATCGATAACCTTTCCCAAAGGAGAAGGTAATGAGGCGACATTACGCATATCATCTGCGATACCTTTTAGCCGATCAGGCGTCAACTTAAGCCGATCATACTTCGGATTAGAAGGTTCCATACGGGCTAAATCCTTCTCATTGGCGTTCAGAATACAGGTTTGTTCCTCCAACAATAAATCAGCTGTCTGCAACAAAATTTCATTAATTATTTCATCTGTTACCGATACCAACGAACGAGAAGCAATTACAGCTTCCTGTATTAATCCTTTAATCATAATTAATCCAAGTATAAATAATCATAATGAACCAGAGGCTTTAAATCGCGTTGCCCCAAAAGACCTATCGCCTCTTTACTGGCATAATCCGCACAACCCACGCCTATCTGTACCCCTTTATCATTTATAATCCGTACAATATCTCCTTTTTCAAAATCACCAACAATCTCTGTAACCCCTACCAATAAAAGACTCGTGGCTTTCGGACCGGTCAAAACATCTACGGCACATTTATTAATATGCACCTCACCTTTCGCAAATCCCTCAGAATGGGCAATCCATTTTTTTACACTACTGACAGGTTTCTCAGAAGGAAGAAAACGCGTACAAGCTATCTGGCTCTTTTTTGACAATAACTGAGGTAAAATATTATCTGTTTTCCCATTCGCAATAATCACCATAATCCCTTCTTTGGCGACCTTTCGTGCAATACGGGATTTCGTCAGCATCCCTCCTCGCCCAAACGAAGATTTATCGGATTGGATATATTCATTCAAATCAACGTGATCAGCTGCTATTTCTTTAATAACGACAGATTGCGGATCATTAGGATCGCCATCATAAATACCATCCACATTACTGAGAATAATCAGCGCATCCATCCCCATCATCGTTGCAATAAGCCCCGACAACTCATCGTTATCCGTAAACATCAACTCCGTTACTGAAATAGTGTCGTTTTCATTAACAATAGGAATCACTTTATTGGCAAGCATCACCTCCATACAGTTTTTCTGGTTCAGGTAATGCGTCCGGCTGCTAAAGTTCTCTTTTGTAGTCAATACCTGCCCGCAACGTATGCCATGATCACGGAATAACTCATAATAACGATTGATTAATTTGGCTTGTCCCACTGCCGAGTACAATTGTCGAGCAGAGACCGGATCCAGTTTTTTGCCTACTTTAATCTCACTCCTCCCGGAAGCAACCGCACCGGAAGAGATCAGCACCACCTCGACACCCGACCGATGTAATTCAGTCACCTGATCCACCAATGCCGACATACGTGTAATATCCAGCGTACCATCACGACGCGCCAGTACATTACTCCCTATCTTTACAGCTATACGTTTCACCTTCTGATTAATCTTTCCCGTTAATCGTCATTTCTTATCTTTATCCCGTATTTCAACCCGACGGATTTTTCCGCTAATTGTTTTCGGAAGTTCTTCAACAAACTCAATTACCCGGGGATATTTATAGGGAGCTGTTACTTTTTTCACATGATTCTGCAACTCTTTCACCAACGCTTCACCAGCTTTTGACTTATACTCTTTAGCCAGAATAATCGTTGCTTTCACTATTTGTCCGCGTATCTCGTCCGGCACACCGGTAATTGCACATTCCACAACCGCCGGGTGAGTCATCAATGCACTCTCCACCTCAAACGGACCAATCCGGTAGCCCGAACTCTTAATCACATCATCCGTGCGACCGACAAACCAGAAGTAACCATCTTCGTCCCGCCACGCCACATCACCGGTATAATAAACACCATCATGACAAGTCGCACCGGTCAGTTCCGGATCTCTGTAATATTCTTTAAACAAACCTAACGGTCTCTTTTCACCATATCTTACAACAATCTCTCCCTGCTCACCATCCTCCGCAGGCGTTCCGTCCGGACGCAGGAGGTCGACCTCATATTGCGGATTAGCAAGTCCCATCGAACCAGGCTTCGGTTCCGTCCAGGGAAGCGTACAAACCGTAAGTGTTGTTTCCGTCTGTCCGAAGCCTTCTTTCAGTTTAATCCCTGTAAGTTTTAAGAACGTCTCATATACGGCAGGGTTCAAAGCCTCACCGGCTATCGTACAATATTGCAGAGACGACAGATTATATCTTGTTAAATCTTCCCGGATCAGAAAACGGAATATAGTTGGAGGAGCACACAGTGACGTGATCTTGAAATCCTGAATCATCTTAAGCATATCCGCAGGAATAAACTTTTCATGATCATATACAAACACCGTAGCACCGGCAATCCATTGTCCATATAATTTCCCCCAAACAGCCTTTCCCCAGCCTGTATCGGCAATTGTAAGATGAAGACTCCCTTCATGCAGATTATGCCAATAGCTACCCGTCGAAATATGCGCCAAAGGATAGGTAAAATCATGGGCCACCATTTTCGGGTTACCCGTAGTTCCGGATGTAAAATACATCAACGAAATATCCTCATTTTTATTTACATGTTCCGGACGTACAAACGGCTTACTGGCATTCAATCCATCATAAAAATTCTCAAACCCTTCTGCAAAAGCAGGGCCTATCGATACCAGTTTTTTGATTGTCGTAGATTCCGGCAGCGCGTCACTCACCTGCTTGAGAATATTCTCCTCGCCGGCGCAAACAATCATCTTTATATCCGCCGCGTTATTACGATATATAATATCTTTCTTTGTCAATAAATGCGTAGCCGGAATAGCCACAGCACCTAACTTATGTAACGCTATGATAGAAAACCAAAACTCATAACGCCGCTTCAGTATCAACATAACCATATCCCCCCGACCTATTCCTAAAGACTGGAAATAAGCCGCTGTCTGATCGGAATACTTTTTAATTTCTTCAAAAGAGAAATCGAGGTGTTCTCCCCTGTCATTTGTCCAACATAATGCACGCTTGTTCGGAGACTTTGCAGCCCATGCATCCACTACATCATATCCGTAATTAAAATTTTCAGGCACATTTACCTTGAAATTTTGTTTAAAGTCTTCTTGAGACGTAAATTTTGTCTGAGATAAAAAACGTTCTAACATCTTGAATTGGAGTGAGTGGTTTATACTATAACTGCAAGAAAATTCACAATCTGGCCGTCCAATGCCTTCATTCCATGCGGCAATTCGGAATTAAAATAAATACTGTCGCCTTCCTCCAGGATCATTTCTTTATCATTGATTTTAAGCAACAAACGACCACTCAAAACCATATTATATTCTTGCCCGGGGTGCGAGTTCAAATAAATCGGCTCATCATCCGCCTTGGGATGAACCGTCACTAAAAACGGATCCGCTTTGCGACCGGAAAATCCGGCAGCCAACGACTGATATTTATACGCTTTCGTCCGCTCCACGGCAATTCCTTTTCCCTTTCGCGTCACAAAATAAGAGCTCATTTTCGGATCATCACCAAACATTAAGGTGGTCAGATCAACACCATACGTCTGCGAAATCTGATGCAAAACACTTACAGAGATATCCGCTCTGCCGCTTTCCAGTTCCAAATATTGTTCCGGAGTCAGATGGCACACCTGCGCCACTTCTTCCAATGATAGTTCCAAGGCTTCACGAAGACCTGCCAAACGTTCCGCAATTTGCTTAATTTGATCGTTCATGTGTGTAGTTTAAATATGCAGTTTATACTGAGTTAGATTATGCTCTCGCAAAGATAGGAATAAAACACAAAAAGGGAAGAAAAGAGCCTTTTTTATAGCAATTTATTACCATTATTTTAATTATGGTAATAATTTAACAAAAAGGCCATCCTGTTTTTC
>JAJDIA010000089.1 GCA_030266465.1 Parabacteroides sp. OttesenSCG-928-G21
TATCCAGCAATTCTTTACCAACCAGGAGATATTAACCCGGGAGGCCGGCATATAGGGATCTACAAAATAACATTTCTTGCTTTTCTTCTCGCTCTTATACTTATAATCAAGCGTAAGCGTCAGACAGGCTGAGAAATAGGCGTCGACTCCCTTTGCCTGCAGAAGTTCCATTGTATTGATGTCTCTGCAGCCAATAGGTTCGTGTTGTTTGAGGTAATCAATACTCTGCTTTGCCAGGAGGCGATCATAAGCGATACTGTTGATGTGGAAAGAGACAAAAATCGGCTGTATTGCAGGAGAAGGAGGCCAATTCTGTGGCTCATGCATAAACCAACCATTCATGATTAGTCGCACCGGATCTTCTTCATATTGATTAAGCCTTTCCCGTTCTAAAAAGAGATCGATTGAATCAAAAAATTGCTTTGCGGCTACCGCTTGTATATAATCTCCGATATTTATACCGGACTTCGTACTCATTACAAGCAAACCATTTTTATAAGGAGACATGATTCATTGGGTTTAAAAGATTAACAAATAAGGGGTTATAAATGTTTATGGCAGTGCACGATTTTTATCAATAGTCTCTTTCTGCGTTTGATTTGTTAAAGCTGTTTTGTGATCATTTTATTGTCAGCTGAAATGTCTTGTGGAGGGGGGCATTAAAGGGGAGAGTGATGCGAAAATCAAGATAATGCGACCGGTTTATACACAAAAAAAGCAATCACTTTTCAGTAACTGCTTCCTTTTTCGTAGCGAGACCCGGGATTGAACCGGGGACCTCATGATTATGAATCAAATTTGATGTATTTTCTTTGTTTTGTATCCATTTGCCTATTTTGACAAGAATCAGTAAATCTGCATGTTAATACAATTTTACATTGTCGACAATTTGCTTGATTTAGATTGAATCGCTATGTTTGTGTGCAAATTGTGTGCAAATTTTCTTGCACACAAAACAGAGGAAGCATATGTTTAACTACGCGAATAATGGCATTACAGTGTCTTCAATCCTTGATCAACGCAGGGAAATGAAAGACGGTGTCTATCCGATAAAGATACGAGTTACTTTCAAAAGAGAGCGCAAATATTACTCAACCGGAAAGAATTTGAGTGCAGAAGAGTGGGATAAGTTGTCAGAAACGAAGAGTAAGAAGCAAATTTCTATTCGTACAGATGTCCAGTACTCCTTTGATAAAGTAAAGAATGCTGTAATTCTTTTAGAGCGAGAGGACAAATTCTCGTTTACTGCATTGAGTAGCTATTTGGGGAAAAGTTCTCTTGAGACATTGAATGCTTTGTTTCAGATCAAAATTGACACTCTGCTTGAGAATAATCAGATAAACACTCACCAGTATTATGCGTACACGCTGAAGAGTGTGGAAGAATTTGCCGGAAAGCAAATTTCTCTGTCACTGATTACTCCCGAATGGATGCAGAAATATGAAAAGTTCCTCTTAGGTGAAGGGAAAACTTATACAACGATTGGGATGAGAGGGCGAGCCATTCGAACTATCATGAATACGGCTTTGGAGATGCATCTGATAAAAGAGAGCCAATATCCTTTCGGACATGGGAAATATGAGATACCGACAGGCCAAGGACGAAAGCTGGCTCTTACTTTACCTCAAATAAAGGCATTGGTTACATATACAGATGGCTTTGAAGGAACAGAGCATTACCGGGACTTATGGTTCTTTTCTTACTTATGCAATGGCATTAACTTTGCAGACCTTATTACTCTAAAGTATTCAGACATACAAAATGGAGATATCTATTTTACCAGAGCAAAAACAATGTACACATCTAAGGTAAAAAAAGAAATATGCGCAATTGTTACACCTGAAATGCAAGCGATCATTGACAGATGGGGTGTACCTAATAAAGATCCGAATGCATATATCTTTGGATTTTTGAAAGGGGATGAGACCCCGATGCAGATAAAGAGCCGGACAAGAGACGTTATTAGTCGTTGCAATAAGTACCTGAAGAAAATAGGCAAGGCTATTGGGATTGAAGGCTTGAGCACATATACAGCACGGCATTCCTATGCGACGGTTCTGAAACGCTCTGGTGCAAACATTGCTTATATATCTGAAAGTTTAGGCCATAACGACCTGAAAACAACTGAGAACTATCTGGCATCCTTCGAAAAAGAAGAGAGGGAGAAGAATGCGAAATTATTAACTAACTTTGATTCATAGATAAATTGTGGTTTTTATCACAATGGACATGGCTGGTATAATACTAAGGAACTTTTGTTTTACTAATGCAATTTACACAGTCTGATTTAGACAAGTATCATTTATCATTGGTAAAAAACTCTGATCCATGAAAAAATATATAACTTGCAGTACGAACTAGAAATGGCACAAATTATTCTTCTATCAAAATGACTAAACGTATAAAAATATCGCAAGAGGAGTTTGAGACTCTATACAACGAACACCAAATATGGTTATCCTCCTCAGAAAATCGGGAGCATAAACCAGATTTTTCTAATTTGGATTTTTCAGAGATCGACTTTACAGAATGTAAAAATTTTAGATATGCTGATCTTTACAATGCCAATATGGCTGAAGTTGATTTAGTTGGAGCTGATTTAGTTGGAGCTAATTTAGTTAGTGCTAATTTTTCTGGAGCAAATCTATCTAAAGCAAATCTCTTTGAGTCGAATATGTCTAGAACTATTTTAACGAAAGGCAATTTCTGGGGTGCGAATATGGCATCTGCTAATATTTCTAGATCACTTTTTTTTCAAACGGATTTGTCCAATGCGCTATTAGCAGATTCTAATCTATCAGGGTCTCTATTAGATGATGTTATTTTCTCCAATGCCATTGTCGTTAATTCAAATTTGTCTAACACTTCTTTTAACAAAGCGAACCTATTTAAAGCAAATCTATCCAACTCAAATTTATCTGGAGCAAAATTGTCTGAAGCAGATTTATCTGAAGCGAATTTGACAGGGGCTACCTTATATAAAGCAAATTTGTTAAATACGAATTTGTCCGGAACCATTCTATATGGTACAGGTGTTAGAAGAATAGATGCTGAAAATCAGGCAAAGTATGACAACAAAACAACGTTTGATTCTGAATTCGACCCAACTGAGTATGATAAAAAGAAATATAAGAACCTTGAGTTTGAAGTTAATAGACTTAATTCTGAACTTAAAAATAAAACGGACCTTACGGAAGCAATAAAAAATGAGTATGAAAAGAAAATAGAGAGTATCCAGTTAGAGTTAGATGCTAAAATCAAAAAGGGAGAGGAAATACAGGCAAATTTGACACAGGCGTTTTCATCTTTAGAAGGTGCAAATAGTGGAATTGAAAAAGAAATCAAGAGCCACAGAATACTTTATAGGCTATTTCTATTTGGGTTAATAACTCTAATAATGGTACTCCTTTTTTTATGGTGCTTTGTTATAAGCAAGTATTCCATAAGAACTGATTTGAAATATTCGGATTTGTTATTATATATCTCTCCCTCACTTATTTTAGTAGGTTTTATCTGTGGTTGTGTAGTAGAAATCAATAAAATAAGAAGGCATCTAATTGGTTTGCGTGAAATCACAAGAAAATTTTCTGTTATTAAAATTGCTTTAGAAGGTTATTACAATGTGACAGATAAGCTTGAACGGAACCCGATTAAAGCTCAAGAGTCCTTTGAGAGGATAATGAATGAATTTATTGAATTTAGAGTTGAGTTTGATAGAAAAGAAGAAGAAGTAAAGCATAGAGATGACAAAGAAAAATTTGTTCCTGAAAAAGCCGCTGAAATATCATTGCAGATTGCAAAAAATGCTTTAGATGGGTTGGGGCGATATTTGAAATAAATTGGAGATGCGCAATGTCCGGCTTTAAAATGGCTTTAGATCATTCTATAACTTTATAAGCTTTTTCTTGGATTAAGACAGTCTGCATCAGCAAGTAAGTATAAAATCACTTCTTTACGTCACAAAAACTGCTTATATTTGTGACGTAATATATGTTAATAACATGACAGAAAGTATTGCTACGTTGGTGAAAAATCGTGTATTTGCGAAAGGTCAAGGGGAGATTATCACTATCCGTGACTTTGACGATATCCCTGAAAATGATATTGTTCGCAAAACCCTTTCCCGACTAACTCAGGAAGACAAAATTAAACGACTTGCCAATGGTATATACATAGTTCCCAAAGTTACGGCATTTGGCATTCTAACCCCCCCCCCTTGACGATATAGCTCATTCAATCGCTGAAAAAGAAAGGGTTAAAATTATGCCAACAGGAGATACTGCGTTAAATATTCTAGGGTTATCTACACAGGTCCCTATGAAAGCAATATACCTAACTGATGGTACTAGGCGAATCTATCATGTTGGGAACAGAGATATTTTATTCAAAAGGGTGGCGCCTAAGAATTTCCAATTTAAAACCCGATTAATGACCCTATTAAACGTTGCATTAAAACAATTAGGAGAACAAGGTGTAACAAATGATATTCTATTAAAAATCAGAACATTAATCAAGAAAAGCGAAATAACAGACAGAAACTCTATGATAGAAGACTTGAATTTGTCTCCTAGATGGATAAAAGAACTACTATATCCCTTACTAAATGACGTATCTATATGATTTGGCAAAAATATAATAAAGACGAAAAAACAGTTATGCTACAACAGGTAGCAGAGAAAAAAGGTATCATTGAACAAGCCGTGGAGAAAGACTGGTGGGTAACGGTTGTTCTGAAAGCTTTATCAAATACTTCTTGGGGTAATGGGGTTCTGTTGTTTAAGGGAGGAACATCTTTAAGTAAAGGATGGAATCTAATCGAACGCTTCTCCGAAGATATAGATCTTGCTGTGGATCGCCAGTTCTTTAATAAACCGGACAAAACAAAGCATCAGAGAAAAGTTATAAGAAAACTGACTTATAACTACATAAAAGACATTTTGACCCATGAGCTTGATAAACAGTTACGAGAATTG
Source organism: Parabacteroides sp. OttesenSCG-928-G21 (assembly GCA_030266465.1). Lineage (GTDB taxonomy): Bacteria > Bacteroidota > Bacteroidia > Bacteroidales > Tannerellaceae > JAJDIA01. The sequence continues at coordinate 4,974 of JAJDIA010000089.1, forward strand.
GGCGTGACTGGCTATGAAATAGAGCCGGATCCTAACAATAATAGTTCTGCTATGGTAACGGTTCTCAATGTGAAATATGAAAGTATTTTGGAAACAGTTATAGATTTCGTGCTGCCTGAAATCAAAATAGAGTTTAGTTGCATGGCGATGAAAGACCCGTTTGAAGAAGTAGATTTAGATTCTTTTATCCACCACGAGTTTGAAGAAGTGGACAAAGAGTTATCATGTACATTTCCAACGGTTATACCAGAGCGTACATTTTTAGAGAAAATGTTCTTGTTGAACGAAGAGTTTCAACGGGATAACCCTAGACATGAACGGATGGCTCGTCATTTATATGACATTGAAAAAATAATAAATACTGATTTTGCAAAACGAGCATTGGAAGATACTACTCTTTATGAGGAGATTGTGAAACATAGAAAAGAGTTTTACAATTTGAATAGCGTTGATTACAACAGACATCATCCTTCGCTAATAGACTTTTGCCCTCCATCAGAACAAATTGACAAATGGCGCTCTGATTATGAAAAATTAGAATCTTCTTTCATTTATGGAAAATATCCAACATTTAACGAGCTTATTGTAAAATTGCAGACGTTTATAAAGGAGAAAATCAGACCTATTCAAATGAAATCTCCACTTATCACGGAATAGCTAGTTATGTCCCGCCGTAAGAAAATAACCATAAAAGCCAAAGACACCTCCGTCTATCGGTTAATCGTATCAGAGTTATCCAAGAACCCGGAGCTGGCAGACTATGATATGTCATCCATAGAGATAATCATAAAGAAGAAAATTGAACCTACTATAAAAGATGCGGATAAAGCCATATCCAACCTGCAACAATATTATGCAGCCAATAAACAATTTATTCAAACCTTTAATGGCAAACAGTTAATATCCAAAAAAGATTTAGCCAAAATGTTGAGGGTTTCTCGCCCGACCGTTGACAAATGGCTTGAACATGGGTTTATAAAGCCTTCCCGTATTGCAGGAACAAGTTTTGACTGTTTCCAGATAGACGAAGTAATTGAACAGCTTCGCAAACAAAAACAATAAAAAATCACCTTTTTTCTTTTGACTTTACATCGGTAAGACAATCGCAGACAACTGATGTAAAGCGATGTTATCTCTCTTCTGGAGTTGTAGCATTTTGCATCGAATTTGTAGTGTTTGTCTACCCTGTGTAAAGTTATTTCTCATTTTATCACTATTTATATCTGTTTTTACTTTGTGCTATCAATTGATAATTAACGCTGTGACGACAGCTAATTATTCATTTATAAATAGCATAGTTATGACAAACATTATTCTAACTACGTCCGAGGAACTTCGGGCGATCATCAGCGAAGAGGTATCCAAGGCTTTTCCGGTGCTATCTACCCCAAAGGAGCTTCCCGATACAATAACATTGGATACTGCTATCCAAGTGCTTGAAGAGTATGGATATCCTACTTCCAAAGCAAAAATCTACAAACTTACCTCTACCGGCTCTATGCCTTTTCGTAAGTATGGTAACAAGCTCGTCTTTTCAAGAAAAGAACTCATCCTGTGGGCAGATGGTCAAACTAAGTCTCATCAGGAACATATTGCATCGGTCAATCTTACACTTGCCAAGAGCGCCAAACGCAAAAGATAGGAGGGGTGTGACTATGAAAGAAAAAGAAAGCGCAGCAGAAAAGTTTCTA
>JAJDIA010000009.1 GCA_030266465.1 Parabacteroides sp. OttesenSCG-928-G21
CATTGTTAACAAAACAGCGCATCATCGTTATGATACTGGAGAAAGAATATGATGTTATATCGAACTCACGTAATATTAGGGAAATAATGGCCCATTTCTTTTTGCGGGGATGCAGCACAAGTTCATGCTGCACCCCCGCAAGTCAGAAAATAACCTTCGAAAGTCCGAGAAAAGCCTTCGACGATTATTTCCTATATGCGTTCCAGTACTTTCTCGATAAGATCAGAGAGGGAGTCTTTGTAATTCGTATTCATGTTCTTATTCACCCGTCCGGCGATGATGCAACAAACGGTTAATGCCCGGTGTCCCATCATGGCGGCCAAGCTGGCCAGAGCAGCGCTTTCCATCTCAAAGTTGGTAACCTGGTTGCCATTATCGTTATAGGCCTCTATCTTTTTGTTGAGTTCAGGATCTGCCAATGACAGGCGTAGTTCACGCCCCTGCGCACCGTAAAAGCTGTTGGTTGCGATAGTTACACCTCTGACGAAGTCGTCGGCCGCGATTTGCTCCAGTAGCTCTTCGTCGGCTTTAACCGCATAAGGGAGGACGCCCACTATCTTCCAGTCCACCTGTTTGATAAACTCCTCTTCAAAGGTCAGATCCCTGACCGCCTCATTTCCGGCGTAATAGAACGGAATGCCATCAAAGCCCACACTCGTGTGTGCTGCCACGTAAGTCCCAATCGGCACATAAGGCTGAAGTCCGCCGGATGTTCCGATGCGAACAATACGCAATTGCTTCAGTTCCGGTTTAACGCTCCGCGTAGCAAAGTCGATATTCGCCAGGGCATCCAGCTCGGTTACCACAATATCAATATTATCCCCACCGATTCCATGCGAGATCACGGTAAGGCGTTTGCCTTTGTAGCTTCCTGTAATCGTATGAAACTCCCGGTTCGAGACGTCGCATTCCCGGCTGTCAAAGTAGGCTGCAATACTGCTTACGCGTGCCGGATCACCCACCATGATGACCCGGTCCGCCAATTGTTCCGGCTTTAATTTCAAGTGGAAAACACTTCCGTCATCGTTGATAATCAATTCGGAAGGAGGAATTACCCGTACCATGCCTATTTGATCGGTTTGGAGGAGGATGAACTGCTGCCAGGCTTGGCTATCGTTTCGCGCATAGTCGTGTCAGCCTCGATATTTTTCATCCGGTAGTAATCCATAATCCCTAAATTACCCGAACGGAATGCTTCGGAGATTGCCTTTGGAATTTCAGCTTCCGCTTCAATTACCTTCGCACGCGCTTCTTGTGCTTTTGCCTTCATTTCCTGTTCGGCAGCTACGGCCATGGCACGACGCTCTTCGGCTTTTGCCTGCGCGATGTTCTTATCTGCTTGCGCCTGGTCCATTTGAAGCACGGCGCCAATGTTTTTACCTATGTCGATGTCGGCGATGTCGATAGAGAGAATCTCAAAAGCCGTTCCGGCATCCAGACCTTTGCGCAACACCAGCTTCGAGATCGAATCCGGGTTCTCCAATACCGTTTCATGGTTTTCAGCCGAACCAATAGAGGAGACGATACCTTCTCCCACACGTGCCAGGATCGTTTCTTCACCCGCGCCCCCAACTAATTGCTTGATATTGGCACGGACCGTTACGCGCGCCTTAGCGATCAGCTGTATCCCGTTCTTGGAAACCGCCGTTACCGGAGGCGTATCAATAACTTTCGGATTTACAGACATCTGCACCGCTTCAAACACATCGCGACCTGCCAGGTCGATAGCCGTAGCCATCTGGAAGCTAAGGTCGATGTTAGCCTTAGAGGCTGATACCAAAGCGTGAACCACTCTTTCCACATGTCCACCCGCCAGATAATGCGCTTCCAGTTCGTCACGGGTCAGCATCTTCAATCCAGCCTTGTGCGCTTCAATCATCGCACGGGTAATCACGGAGGGCGGAACGTTACGGATACGCATCAAAAAGAGCTGGAGCAACGATATATTTACTCCTGATACCTTGGCCGAAATCCATAATAAGAACGGCACATAATAGAAAAAAATAACTATCAGAAGTACTGCGGCTCCCAATAGAATGAGTGGCATAAAACTTATTTCCATATACACTATTTATAGGTTTTTATTTGTTTCTCTATTCTTTTAGCTTGACGATGACGTTGTAACCTTCTACGCGGATCACCTCTACCGTCCTACCCTCGTCGATCAGTTCATCCTGCGATTTTGCTTCTACGTTGATCCCCTTGATCTTTGCCTGTCCGATCGGAGCCAGGCGCGAGAGTGTAATCCCTTCGTCCCCCGGTTCGATGCCCAGGTCACGGCTCGAAGTCAGCTTCGCATCAATCTCCGTATGCAAGGCAACTTTATTAAACGACTTGGAACGTAGCAACCAAAAGAAGACTACGCCAAACGCTACTACCGACGAAACCAACGTAATATTCCCCACCGCAACGCTCACCATATACGCATAAATTAATCCGCCTACGGCAAACAGCAGTCCACCGATCCCGGCAATAGTCACTCCCGGCAGCAAAAATATCTCCACCAAAAGCAGTACGATCGCCAACACGATCAGAAAAATAATAATAGTAATTTCAAACCACATAGGCCTGTCTTTTTATCAGTGATTACTCAGGTAATTTATCTCTGCGTTGCGCGCCTTCTTCTCCCATTCATGGGGTTGGATCAATAGGTCATCCAGTTGCTGTTCGGCTTGCAGGATAGCGGCCGTTAGCTGCTCCTTCTTCGCCTTGTTTCCCCGGGTATATTCGGTACGCATATCCGCCAGGCGTTCGCTTAATTCATCAATCTGGTTCTTCAGATTTACTACCCGCTCGTAATAACTCTTCGCTTCGGGACTCTGAATCTCTTCCAGCACATAATAGATGATATTGTCATTAACCACAAATTCGAAATCCTTATGAATCTCCTCTTCTCCGAAAGGGATTTCCTCGTGCGCCAAAGCGATCAGCGACTGATAATCAGCCCCTTCCGCCCAGGTCGTTGCTATCGAGGCCAGTGTTGCCTGTGCGCGCTTCTCCTCGATGTCTTCACTCTCCACTCTTGCCCGCTCAGTATTCGGGATGAAGAGGTAGATGCAAACTTTATCCTCCGATTGGAAACGATCGGAGACGAACCATCCCAAATTCTTGTTCTCATCAATCACCAGCATATAGTCATTAAACGGTGAATTAAAGGGCATCCCCATCTGCTCAGGCGCCAGGTAAGAATCCGAGTTCATATTATAACGCGTCACAAACAAATCATAACCGCCCAACGAACCATTCCCCTTAGAGGCATAGTAGATCGTTACGCCGTCGGGCATGACGAAAGGATAGTTGTCATCCTCCGCGCTGTTGATGTTCATTGGTAGCTGTTTCTCGTCGCCCCACTCCTCCAACAGCTTGGATTGGGTGAAAAGGCAATAGCGATTCTCATCTGTCGGTTGCGCGTAAAAGATCTTGTCCTGTCGCTGGTTGATGTAAACCACCGATTGCACATCCTCGTTCGTACGGAAGAAATTCTTATAGGTCGATAGCACGCCGTTCTCTTCACTGAGATAATAGGTCGACAAGAAGTCATCCCTGTCGACAACCACACTGTCAACAACCTGTACGCGCTCCACGCGCTCCAGCAAACGAGCCGCTTTGTCCGCCTGCTCCTTGCGAAGCTCAAAGGCCTCGACATCCTGCTTCTTGCCGGTCAGGATTTTGATATACTCTTCAAACATTTCAGAAGACTCCTCAAACCGGTAGGTCAGGTAATACAATTCGCCCAGGTAATGATAAGACTCCTGCACCTTACGGTTGTTCGCCACCAGCAGATGCTTTTCCGCCGCCTCGAAATCACCGGTTTCAAAACAGCACACGCCATACCATTGGTTGTAAGACGAATTGGATGGCGACTGTTTGACTAACCGTTCGAAAGCCGGCTTCGCCTCTTCGTAATTGCCTTCGTTATACAGCTTCTTTGCCTGATCCAAACTTTGTGCCTGCAACCCAAATCCGCTACTTAAAAAAACTATTCCTATCGTATAAAGCAGTTTATTGCTGAACTGTTTCATAAAACCTCTTATCTGTTAGAATTATACAGATTCAAAGATAGAAATATTTTACTTGTCTCCTATAGATTGCCGCTATTATTCCTGAAAATAGTATTCATTTTCACGGTATGGCTTGGGAGAGGAACAGGGGGCAAAGGAACAGCGATCTTATTTCTTATTTAATTTATCTGATGCTTTTTCCAGGGCATCATCCAGTTGCTTTTCGGCTTCTTTGAGATCTTTCTTAATGGCTTTCTTTTCTTTTTCCAAGGCATCGGAAGCATCATCGATGGCTTTGTTCAATTCTTTTTTCAATTTTTCCGCCTGGTTTTCTTTCTTCGGTTCTCCGCAAGAGAAGAAAGAGAAGGCTAATCCGCAAATCAGTAAGGTGTAAATAAATTTTCTCATGTTGTTTTGTTTTATTTATTTCAAAAAACCCTGCGCTTTCAATACCTGCATAAAGACTTCGGAGAAGTATTCGTTGTTCTTCTTCGTGTAGCGAATATCGGTGAATACTTGCGCTAAGGTTGCTTTGTTATTCTCTTTAGTATATTGAATATTGACGGGCAATTCTTCTTTCGCTTTATAGAGCGCGTCAATGGATTCCGGTGTGAAATCCGTGTATTTTTCACGATGCACCACGGCAGCTAAAGGCAGACGCTCGACCTGTTCGGGCAGCGGATCGGCCGGATAACCAACCGTAACGGAAACGATGGGTACGACTAATTCAGGCAGGTTGAGGGCGTCAATTATCTTGTCCGCGTTATAGGCTGTTGTTCCTAAATAGCAAATACCTAAGTCGTTGGCCTCAGCAGCATCGCAAAAGGCCTGTGCGAAGAGCATAGCGTCGATCGTTGCAGCGATAAAAGTCTGCAGGTTATCAAATCCGGGGACGGCGTCACGCGCTTCCGCCCATTTTACAAAGCGGTTGGCATCAGCACAGAACGTTAGCAATACCGGGGCCTCGGTCACCATCTTCTGATTAAAATGCAAAGGAGCCTGTTTCTCTTTGCTTTGTTGATCACGGGTTACGACCACGCTATATAATTGCATATTGCCCGTATTCGAAGCGCGGGCGGCCACTTCAAACAGTTCATTCAACAGTGATTCGGGAATATCCTGATCGGTGTACTTGCGTATAGAACGCCTGTTTTTCATACTATCCAGCAGCATTATGTATTTCTTTATGATGGTTATTAAAAAAGATTTCGTTAATCTACTTCATTGGCAAACATAGGGTCCCATGCGGGCAAGCGCACCGGTGTTTGCTTCAATACCTCTTTCACCTTATCCGTGATATATTTCTGCTGAACAACCAGACGAAACATATATTCATTAAACCATTCATCGGTAATGATCAGGTGTCCGGAATTTGCCCCGGGTCCCCAACTGTTCTCTACCATCCATTTTTTCGATGAATTTATCGGCGAAGATCTGGAAAACAACTACGTGATGTTGATGAACGACCCGACCCGTGAATACTATAAACTCTATGAAATTGATTACGACCGCCATCGTTACGACGGAACAAACTGGACCTACGTAAATCTGCCGATCGAAGATATCAAAGCAATGGCCATCGCTTCCATTAAAGACAGTACGATGATGTACTTCTCCTGCGACGTAGGCAAATTCTTTGATAGGGAAAGAGGCGTTTTGGATGTGAATTATTATGACTACGGATCGTTAATGGGTACTACTTTCGGCATGGATAAGAAAAGCCGTATCCAGATCTTCGCCGATAAATTCATCGAAAAAAGTTTTCGGGGTATATTCTTTCGTGGCAACCGGATTTCCTCTGGCATCCTTACGTGTCCAGGTAAAGGTCGTTGGCGGTTCGCCCAAGTTCAGGACCAGCATACGATAAACTGTTCCCAGCATTTCGGTTTTACTCTTTTCCAGATCGGCCGGTTTTGCCCCTTTAGCCGCCTGGTCGCGCAGTTGAATGCCCCATTCCCGCAGCTTCAAGCTGATCAGATTGGCCATTCTGGTGGTATTTTCGCTGCTATATGTTTCGATCATCACATCAGCAGGGACAACACCATATTTCATCAAAATATCAAAGACGCCGGTGAATTGTCCGCCATCGCTCAATGGATTCTTAAACAGCCATTCTACCATCTGGTCGCCCATTGGTTTATCTTTCGTATCGATAATTCCTTGTAAAAACAGGTTGGCCTTTTCCAACTGATCCCAGAAGAAGGGATAATTGTTGGAGAACTGAAAGTCGCCCATATCAAAACGGACAATTGCTTTAGCGCGGAAAACATTAAGTCCGGTAAATAACCAGCACCGGCCGGATGATTTTTGGTCGGTAATTCCTTTACTATTTACGCGATGCGAGAAATAGGTGTCAAAATTATTTTTACTCTCCGTATTAATGGCCAAACGATTAATGTCATTATTGGTGATGGCATTCTGAATTGCTTTGTCGGCAGGGGTATTTTGATAAGATTGTTTGATTTGAGAAAGCATTTCCGGCGTTATTCCACCGTTTTTTTGCTGCGCATGAATCGACAACGACAATCCCAAAGTCAGGATTATAAAAGTAATTTTCTTCATATGTATAAATTTTAATCACGGGCAAAGTTAAGAAACTGTTTAAATTTCACCAATTATAGCCGTACTGACTTTATCGGATAGTTACACATCCATGAAATTTTCATCGCATTCTTTTCCCTTTTTCATCCTTATCTGTCCGGTGTTTTGTCGGCTTGAAATCTGTTGCCGATAATTATCGGCAATTCTGCCGATAGTTATCAACAATTCTGCCGACAATTATCAGCAATATTGCCGACGATTGTCGGCAACAAAACTCTTTTATAAGAAACTGAAAAAGAACTGTATAGAAATAAAGGGTTTTTGCTGATGAAAATAAGCCGTCGACATACTAAAAAAGCTCACCTATTCCAGTCTGAAACCAGAAACCGCCCAATAAGATACGGTAGATTGCTTCTATTCAAAAAAATCTTATCATCGAACATCGTATTATTTTATTTATTTTCCTACATTAGTAGGCGAATTGGTTCCTTTTGGCAGGTAACATTGTTTACCCTAAAAACCACGAAGTTGTCATCTATAATTTATCTAACTTAAAACATAATAATATCATGGAAAATCGAAAACTGAGAATGGGAATGGTTGGTGGTGGAAGCGATGCTTTTATTGGCGCGATTCATCGCCGGGCGGCATTTATGGATAATCAGATTGAATTGGTTTGCGGATGCTTTAGTGTTGATCCGGAGATATCCAAAAGCTCCGGTCTGTCTTACTATCTTCCGGAAAACCGTATTTACAGCACCTATCATGAAATGTTCGAAAAGGAGATGCAATTGCCAAAAGAGCAACGGATGGATTTCGTCTCTATTGTTACGCCTAATAAATGGCACTTCGAACCGGCAATGATGGCGTTGGAGAGAGGTTTTCATGTCGTGATTGACAAACCGATGACTTTCTCACTGGATGAAGCAAAGCAGTTGCAGAAAAAGGTAGAAGAAACGGGATTGGTGCTGGCTCTGACACATGTGTATTCCGGTTATCCTGCTGTAAAAGAGGCCAAAGCCCGCATCGCGAAAGGTGAATTAGGTAAGCTGCGTCGGGTGTATGTAGAATATCCGCAGGGATGGTTGGCCGAACGGATTGAACTACTCGGAGGCAATAATGCCGGCTGGAGAACAGACCCCAAGCAGTCCGGAAAAGCCGGATGTATCGGAGATATCGGCACGCACGCCTGGCATCTGAGTGAATATATTACCGGATTGAAAGTTGAAGAATTATGCGCGGAACTGAACACCTTCGTTCCCGGACGTCCGATCGATGACGACGGAGCAGCATTCCTGCGCTACAGTGGTGGTGTAAAAGGGGTATTGACAGCCAGTCAGGTGGCTATCGGAGAGGCTAACGCTATCCGTATTCGCGTATACGGTGAAAAAGGCGGATTGGAATGGAATCAGGAAGATCCGAACAAGCTGATTATGAAATGGGCCAGCCGTCCGAACGAAATACTGCAGGTTGGAAACAATACATTCCTGGGCGAAGAGGCTAAATGGAATACGCGTACGCCGGCAGGTCATCCGGAAGGATTTATCGAAGCTTTTGCTAATATATACCGTAATTTTGCCCTCACGGTGATGGCTAAAATGAAAGGCAAAGAACCTTGTGCAGATTGCCAGGACTTCCCAACTGTTTACGACGGTGTGAGAGGTCTGCAATTTATCGAAACCATGGTGCAGGCCGGCTATGACGATAAGGCTAAATGGGTGAAATGGCTGGAATAAATTTCAAATCAGAATAATCTATTCATATTTACTATAAAAACCCCCAGCGCACACAATACGCTGGGAAACAACACCATAACAATGAGTACGAATTTTATTGAATTATTCGTTTGCAAAAATTATGTTTTAAAACATAATGTAAATAATACAAAGATTTTTCGCATTCACATCCTTTAAGTAAAAAGGAATGCAGGAAATGTTAAAAAGAGCATATTTTCATTTTGACACTAAGGATTTAGGAATCAGTTGTATAATCCATTTTTTTAGCTTAATTTTGCTTTAAATAAATGGTATTATATATCATTTTGATTACCCAAATCCTTAATTATGAAAAAAGGCGGTTCCATTCCAGAACCGCCTTTTTGTATTTAATAAATTGTTTCTTATGATTACAATTGTATCCAACGGATATAAGCGAAGTCCATTCGGTGAGGCAATTCCTTATTATATGGATAAACACGGAATCCTATTTTCAGATCACCTGATTCGGCCGGTTTTGCTTTAAGTTCAAAATACAACTTCGAGCCTTCTTCTTTTATCAATTTAAAACTCAATGATTTGATAAACTCTTGCTGTTGATTTTCCGGATTGACACGAGATTCGATCATATCAACGCCAAGCATACCTTTCAATTCTTTCCGGTCGATTACCAGTTTAAACAAATATTCTGTTCCTACAACAGGACCTTCGACAAAAATATCCGGCGTACACGTAAATGACTCCACTTCGAAGCAATCCCAATGTTGTGCAACCTCTTCTTTCCAAACAGCAATTTCTTTTGCTTTTTCGAAATTATTTTCTCTAAGATGCTTAGTCCGGGTAGCCAGTTTGTGATAGAAACGTTCGATATAATCATCCAACATACGTTTCATTGTATAGTCCGGAGCTATTTGTGCTATTGAATTTTTAATATAACCAATCCATTCGGGAGAATAACCCTTTTCATTCTTGGCATAATACGTTGGTATCAACTCATTTTCCAACGTATGATAGATGGTTGCCGCATCCAACTGATCCTGATACTGTTGATTATCATAGGTGCGTTTATCTGTTAATGCCCAGCCGGCACCTTCTTTATAACCTTCATACCACCATCCATCAAGCACAGAGAAATTCAGAACGCCATTCATTTCCGCCTTCTCACCTGATGTACCGGACGCCTCCAACGGACGGGTTGGCGTATTCAACCAAACATCTACACCGGCAATCAAACGACGGGCCAAACGCATATCATAATTTTCCAGGAAAATTATTTTTCCTAAAAACTCCGGCCGACGGGATATTTCAACGATATGTTTTATTAATCCTTGTCCACCTCCGTCTGCAGGATGAGCTTTCCCTGTGAAAATAAACTGAATTGGATATTTTTCATTATTTACAATTTTAGCCAAACGGTCAAGATCTGTAAACAATAAGTGTGCTCGTTTGTAAGTAGCAAAACGACGTCCAAATCCTATTAACAAAGCATTTGTATTAATCTTTTCCAGAATAGACACAACTTTAGACGGATCACCCTGGCTTTTCAACCAGTTCCCTCTATACTGATTCTTTACATACTCTATCAGCTTTTTCTTTAACGCTTTTCGTAACTCCCAAATATCCTCATCAGGAACATTATATATAGCTTCCCAGTATTTTTTATTAGACTGATCTGTAAAGAATTTCTTATCAAATTTTTCAGCATAGAACTTCTTCATTTCTGTAGAAGCCCATGTCGGCATATGAACACCGTTAGTTACCCAACTCACATGTAGTTCATCCGGGAAATAACCTTTCCATACAGGTGCAAACATTTTCTGTGAAACTTTTCCATGCAGCCAGCTTACGCCATTAGCCTCCTGACATGTATTCAAAGCAAACACACTCATGGAAAATTTCTCATTAGAACCTGGATTCTCACGCCCCATATCAATGAACTCCTGCCAACTGATTCCTAATTTTGCCGGGAATTCTCCCATATAACGTCCGAACAGTCCTTCATCAAAATAATCATGTCCGGCAGGAACCGGTGTATGAACAGTATAAAGAGCTGAAGAACGAACCACCTCTAATGCTTCATTAAAAGAAAGTCCTTCATTCTGTATGTAATTTACCAATCGCTGAACATTGATCAATGCAGCGTGACCTTCATTACAATGATATATTTGTTTTTTGATTCCAAGTTTATCCAACATTAATATACCGCCGATTCCCAACAGGTACTCCTGCTTCATTCTATTTTCCCAGTCACCTCCATATAGCTGATGGGTAATAGAACGATCCCATTCACTATTTTCCGGGATATCCGTATCCATTAAATACAAAGGCACACGTCCCACACTGACCTTCCAGATATGCGCATAGACTATTCTGCCCGGATAAGGCACTTCCAGCAACACAGGATCACCATTGGTAGTAGTAACTAACGACAAAGGAAGAGAGTTGAATTTCTGCGCTTCATAGTTGGCAATCTGCTGGCCATCCATCGATAAGCTTTGCGTGAAATAACCATACCGGTACAAAAATCCGACCGCACACATATCAATATTACTGTCACTGGCCTCTTTTAAATAATCTCCGGCTAAAACACCTAATCCGCCTGAATATATCTTTAAAACATTCGTCAAACCATATTCCATACTGAAATAGGCAACAGAAGGTTTGGTCGCAGAAGGTTTCACACGCATATATGCCTTAAAGTCAGCATACACCCGCTCCATTTCTTCAATAATTTCTTTATCTGCTGCAATTTCCTCAATACGTTTATAAGTAAGGCGTTGCAACAAAAGGACAGGATTTCCCTCTGTTGAAGTCCAAAGCGCTTCATCTAATTTTCGAAAAAGTTTTGCCCCTTCATGATTCCATACCCACCACAAATTCGTAGCCATTTCATTCAGCGGCTCTAATTGTTTCGGTAATTGAGCATGTGAATATACATCTTGCCAAATTGGGTCATTTGTATTATTTGCCTTAATCTTCATTCCTATTTGTAATTTAAAAAAGTTTCTAATTATTTATCTATCCAAGTCTAATACCCTACATTTTATAACTGATAAGACTTGGCAAAGTTAACACTATATGCCTATATCTAACAATTTATTTCGTGTTTCTGTTCTGCTTATACGTCAATGCTATATCAAATGCCTGCTGATAATAGGTAATAAAATGATCCCATTCTGCTTTCTCCGCAAGACTTTGACAGGCTGTCATCATTGCTTCTACTTCCTTTCGTTCTTTTGAGCTAAGTAAAAGTATATGTTGCGTAATCACATCAGCCACTTCAAAATAGTTAAAGTCAGTACGGTCTGTCACGACCACCCCTTCTGCCAAATCTCTTCCTGAAACATTCTTTTTCGCCCAAAGGCCGAAACCTGCCAGATTCGTAGTAATGGTTGGAATACCAAATGCTATACTTTCAAGAGGAGTATATCCCCAAGGTTCATAATAAGAAGGATAAACCGTAACATCCATTCCTATTAAAAGATCATAATAGGTTTTATTGAAAATTCCATCTTGCCCATCCAGATAACAAGGGACAAATATGATTTTCAACTTATCAGATGCCGTATTTGTAAAACCAATATGCTGTATATAATTGAGAACCTTATCTTCATCCATCTGGTTCAGCCAATGGGTACAGAAAGGCATCTGCATAGGTTTATCCAATTGAATATCCTCAGAAACAGCATATTTTAAATCCGCACGTGGCGATTTCACCCAGGCCGGAACCATTATAAATGCAACTACTTCACGTTGCAAACGACCGGATGTACGAACACGATTCATTGCTTCAATGAAAACATCAATTCCCTTATTCCGGTATTCATATCTCCCGCTCGTAGAAATCAGTAAAGCATCCGGAGAAATATTGCTTCCTGTTAATTTACCGGCTACATGCAGTAATATTTCACGTGCCTCTGCGCGTTTTAAATCATACACTTCCCCTTCCGGCACAAAATTCCGTTCAAACCCATTAGGCGTTACAATATTCGGCTCCTTATCCAGCAATTGTTTGCATTCTTTCGCGGTAATATCACTTACTGTCGTAAAACAATCTACATAATGAGCCGCCTGTTTCTCTACCGAATGTTTGGCCTCCATATTTAACTCCTGAGCCATCTGGTCGCCATTGTAACCATCCATATAAGCGTATAAAGCCTTATTATTTCCGGCAATCGACCGGCCTATTGAGGTTGCATGTGTTGTGAAAATCGTAGCAATCTCCGGCAGCCGCTTCTGGATATATAATGCGCCCATACCCAACATCCACTCATTGAACAAAGCAACAACCTTCTTCTCTTGTAGCCGGTAAAAGTTATAAAAACTCTCTATCACCTTTCCTACTGAATAGGCAAAAATACAGGACTCATCATAATCACCATACGCATGCATGGAGTTTACCTGAAAGGATTCCCACATCATATAAAAAAGTTGATCACGCTCTTTAAAAAAAGGAGAAAAATCAACAAGCACAACAGGCGGAGTTCCCGGAACATTCCAGCGACCAATCTTTAATTTCAGATTTTCATTATGTAAAGCATTTTCCCGCCAATCGGCAAACAATGTAGTATCCTCTACATAGTCAGCAGGAATAGCATCTTTCCATATATCAGGGCCTATGAATATTATTTGATCCTTGAAAAGCTCTTGTAACGTATGGGCCTTTGTTGATAAGACCGTATAAATTCCACCCACTTTATTACATACTTCCCAACTGCTTTCAAACAGATAGTCCGGCGTTTTAATCATATCACTCATAAATCAAATCTCTCTTTTAAGATAATCTACCAACTTGCAAAGATAAACTTTTTATGTTTTTTATTTATTAAACCTTTGTTATAATAACAATGTTTTTAACTTTGTCAGTAAATCAATGCATAAGAAACATGGCTAAAAGAAGAGATTTGAAAAAGGATATCAGTTACATTGCCGGTGAACTGTTTACAGAAGTTTTAGTGATAAAAATGCTTTTCCCTGGTATTGAACACGATAAATGTGATGAGTTAATGACGCGCGTTATCGATATACAGGAAAATTATCTGAGTCGTGTCAATGGTCTTGATGCCAAACAGAATAAGGCTCGTGTGAAAGAATACTATAAGAAATTACGTACTGATCTGCAGGCTGAAATAGATGCACTTGTCGCAGAGATTGAGGTCTTAAGCAAATCAGCACCTGAAGCATGAAAAAAGCATTTAGCAAAGCGATTTTACGATTATTCGGCTGGAAATTAGCTTCTTTGGAAGGTTCCGATTTGAAAAAATGCGTGATTTGTGTTGCTCCACACACCAGTAATTGGGACTTTATTTTAGGTAAGTTTGTTTATGCGTCTATTGGTTGTAAAGCAAGCTTCCTGATGAAAAAAGAATGGTTTTTCTTCCCTTTTAACCTTTTATTCAAATGGATGGGAGGAATTCCTATTACCAGAGGAAAAAGTGCCTCTGTAACAGATCAACTGGCTGAAGAATTCAATAAACGCGACTATTTCCAATTGGCAATCACACCTGAAGCGACACGTAAACCTGCTCCTGTCTGGAAAATGGGATTTTATTATATTGCACTCAAAGCCAATGTTCCTATATTATTGGCTTTTTTCGATTATAAGAAGAAAGAAGTGGGCATAATGGAGGCTTTCTATCCCACAGGAGATGCTGAAATGGATATCGTTTATATTCGCAGTAGATATGCAGGTGTAACAGGACGTCACCCGAAAAATTTTATTGACATATAAGTATTAATCCTTTATCTAATATTATTATGGCAGACAGTTTGCGTATCAGCATGATACAAGCCCATATCATTTGGGAAGACAGAGACGAGAATCTGGGGTATTACGGCGAACTGATTCGTCGTGTAAATGGTAAAGCAGACATTGTCGTATTACCGGAGACATTTAGCACCGGTTTTTCCATGAATGTGGAAAAATTGGCTGACACGATGGAGGGTCCTACTATTTCTACGATTCAGGGCTGGGCAAAGAAATACAACACAGCCGTAACGGGTAGTTTTATCGTTAAAGAGAATGGCAACTGTTACAACCGCGGCTTCTTCATTACGCCCGACGAAAAACAGTACTTTTATGACAAACGTCATCTTTTCCGAATGGCCAATGAAGATCAATATTTTTCTCCCGGGAAAAAATTAACGATTATCCCTTACAAGGGATGGAATATCTGCCTGCAGGTATGTTATGACCTTCGCTTTCCTGTATGGAGCCGTAACGTCAATAATGCTTATGACTTGCTTATTTATGTGGCAAACTGGCCTGATGCCCGAAAGAAAGTATGGAAAACATTGCTTCAGGCACGCGCTATTGAAAATATGGCATTTGTTTGCGGCGTAAATCGCGTCGGAATTGACGGGAAAGGATTTGTATACCGGGGTGACTCCCTACTCTACAGCCCGAAAGGAAAGAAACTGGCAACCGCCGGTAAACGAGAAGAAATTACACGTACGCATACCATAGAGAAAAAAGATTTACTAGAATTACGCGAGAAATTTCCGGCCTGGAAAGATGCCGACTCGTTTACTATCGACTTATGAAACAACCTAATCCGTGGACATGGATCCCTTCGCTTTATTTTGCGGAGGGACTTCCTTATGTTATCGTAATGACGCTGTCTGTCATTATGTACAAACGACTGGAAATATCCAATACCGAAATCGCATTATATACCAGCTGGCTATACTTTCCGTGGGTGATCAAACCCTTATGGAGTCCGTTTGTTGATCTCATAAAAACCAAACGGTGGTGGATATACGCCATGCAATTACTGATTGGCGGAGGAATGGCTGGCGTAGCATTCGTATTACCGGGCGACTTCTTCTTTCAGGCGACATTGGCATTTTTCTGGCTCATGGCATTTAGCTCGGCCACACATGACATTGCAGCCGACGGTTTCTATATGTTGGGACTGGATGAAGATCAGCAGGCTTTTTTCATCGGAATACGCAGTACCTTTTACCGCATAGCCATGCTAACCGGGCAAGGTCTGCTGGTTATGTTAGCCGGGTTTCTGGAAAATACCACCGGACGGATTCCTTATGCGTGGAGTATTATTTTCTTCATCTTAGCCGGTATTCTTGTCGGATTGGCTTTGTGGCATAAATACATTCTTCCGCGTCCCAAAAACGACATACAACATGTCAACCTAAAACCACAAACTATTCTGATTGAATTTGGCCGTACATTCACCAGTTTTTTCAGTAAAAAAGGGATCATCCCCGCCTTGTTATTTATGTTGACCTACCGGTTGGGAGAATCTCAACTGGTCAAACTCTCCTCGCCCTTCCTGTTAGATCGTCCGGAAGTTGGTGGCTTAGGGCTTGAAACGGCACAAGTAGGCTTTGCTTACGGGACCGTAGGCGTCATATCCCTATTACTTGGCGGTATACTTGGTGGCATTGCCATCTCCAAAAACGGACTCAGGAAATGGCTCTGGCCTATGGCTTTAGCTATATCCCTGCCAAATCTGGTTTACCTCTATATGGCCTATGCCCTTCCGGGAAACATCTTTCTGATCAATTTATGTGTCGGCGTAGAGCAATTTGGCTACGGATTCGGATTTACAGCCTATACGATGTATCTCATGTTGTTTGCCGAAGGTGAATACAAAACCTCCCATTACGCCATCAGTACCGGATTCATGGCCTTGGGTATGATGTTGCCGGGCATGATTTCAGGTTGGATACAAGAGATGATTGGCTATCAACATTTTTTCATTTGGGTAATGTTTTGTTGTATTCCGGCATTCCTTGTTTTACCCTTCTTAAAGTTCAAAGAGAAAAACACACCGTAAAAAGTAAAGCAACTGCCGGTTTACATTCGGCTTCTGATCCCGCATTTCATCGTTATCTTTTAAGCTTTTCATTGTATTGTTTTTCTTCTTTTATAGTGATAAGTTTTGTTGCTGACAATTGTCGGCAACAGATTTCAAGACATTAAAACCTCAAAAAGACAAGGATGTTTTAGGATATTGAATGTGATGATTTTTTCTTTCCCCTTGGATATTTTCATGGCTATACAGTCGAAACCTGCATTCTTAGATCCCGCATTCAACTGTTTATAAACAGAAGAAAGTCGGCCAATCAACACAGTTTCCTGTATTTACAAATCGTTTCAAAAAGAGTAACCGAATTTGATATTCGTAAGTAATCCTGTGCCCCATTCCGATCCGATACGACCAACATTAAGGCCAAGATTAAATTCAAAGAGCAAATTGTTACTGTATACACGACGGATTCCCCAATAGGGAGTGGCTAAAATCAGGTAATCCGTATTCATTCGATCAGCTATTATCGCAGGGGAATAGTATTGTAAATCAACTGCCCAGAAATTTCCGGAATTAGAGCGGGTACTTTTCCCCAACTTTTCTCTTTTTTTCAAGTTGTAATAATAACGAAAATCGGCACCAACGGCTCCTCTTAAGGAATACATCCATCCTTCATCCTCATACCAAGAGCCTATCTTCAGGGAAGAATAACCTAACTCACCGGCTAAACCGGCATGAAAATTCACTGTGAATTTTTCATTCAGAGGCTGTTCGTAATTATAATGAATCCCTAATAAATTGAGTGATACCGATTGGGATTTCGTAGTACGGCCCTGAGCTGCTAGTAGAGTTGGTAAACAAAGTAAACAGAACAGGATAATAGATTTTTTCATACCGTGTAAAATTGTTATTGACGCACAAAGATAGCACGCACATCCGAAAACAAATAAAAAAGGAATGTCTAATTTTATGTATAGACATTCCTTTTACTATTTAGAGGATTGATTTTTTAATCTTCTCTTTCCATCATACTGAAATCAACAACATTACGGCGGTTAGAGAATATTCTTTCGAACTCTTCTTTTGCACCAACCACAAGTTTGTCGTATTCGCGTTGTCCGGTTCCTGCAGGAATTAAATGACCGCAGATAACGTTTTCTTTCAAACCTTCCAGACGGTCAACTTTTCCATTTATGGCAGCTTCATTCAGTACTTTCGTTGTTTCCTGGAATGATGCAGCAGACATAAAGCTGTTGGTTTGCAGAGCCGCACGGGTAATTCCCTGAAGGATTTGATTTGCAGTAGCAGGAACAGCATCACGGACTTCAACCAGTTTCAAGTCGCGACGTTTCAGCATACTGTTTTCATCCCTCAATTTACGTGCAGTCACGATCTGACCGGCATGTAATGTCTGAGAGTCTCCCGCATCTAATACAACTTTCTTGCCCCAGATACGATCGTTTTCATCCATTACTTCCAGCTTGTCGACCACTTGTTGTTCCAAGAAACGCGTATCTCCCGGATCAACAACTTCAACTTTACGCATCATCTGACGAACTATTACCTCAAAGTGTTTGTCATTAATCTTCACACCTTGCAAACGATAAACGTCTTGTACTTCGTTCACTATATATTCCTGTACAGCTGTCGGACCTTTAATAGCCAAGATATCCGAAGGAGTAATCGCTCCATCTGAAAGTGGCATACCGGCACGAATATAGTCGTTTTCCTGAACAAGTAATTGCTTGGATAATGGCACCATATATTTCTTCACTTCACCCAATTTAGAGGTTACAGTGATTTCACGGTTACCACGTTTTATCTTTCCAAAGCCTACTTCACCATCAATCTCAGCAACTACAGCCGGGTTAGATGGATTACGTGCTTCAAACAACTCAGTTACACGAGGAAGACCACCTGTGATATCACCGGCTTTACCGACAGCACGAGGGATTTTCACTAATACTTCACCGGCTTTAATCGTATCGTTGTTATCTTTAACAACGTGAGCGCCTAAAGGCAATGAGTAGTTCTTCAAATAGTTTCCGTTTGAATCTATGATATGAGCAGCCGGAGCTTTAGTTTTATCTTTAGATTCTATAATGATTTTTTCTTTCAAACCTGTAGTCTCATCGCTTTCTACTTTATAAGTAACGCCTTCCACTACATTTTCAAATTCAATCTTACCAGAAACTTCTGAAACAATTACAGCATTGAATGGATCCCATTCGATGATAACATCACCTTTCTTTATGCTATCGCCATTGTTATAATATAATTTTGAACCGTAAGGGATATTATGAGTAAGCAGTACTATTCTGGTGTTCGGGTCGACGATACGCATTTCTGCCAAGCGACTTACCACTACCTGATGTTTTTTGCCGCCATCTTCCGAATCAACAGCACGTAACTCTTCTATCTCAAGAATACCATCGTATTTGGATACGATACTACTTTCTGTTGCAATGTTAGATGCGATACCACCGACGTGGAACGTACGCAACGTTAACTGTGTTCCCGGCTCACCAATTGACTGGGCAGCAATCACACCGACAACCTCGCCTTTTTGTACCATCTGACCGGTAGCCAGGTTACGACCGTAACATTTCGCACAAACACCCTTCTTAGATTCACAAGTCAATACTGAACGTATTTCCACACTTTCGATTGGTGAGTCCTGAATAGCTTTTGCCGCATCTTCACGTATTTCTTCTCCGGCGCTAACAATAATCTCACCAGTAAGCGGATGCTGAATATCATGAACAGAGACACGACCCAGAATACGTTCATATAATGAAGCAATTACCTCTTCATTATTCTTTAATTCCGTACATATCAATCCACGCAATGTGCCACAGTCTTCTTCGTTAATGATCACATCATGTGATACGTCAACCAGACGACGGGTCAAATAACCAGCGTCAGCCGTTTTCAAAGCTGTATCGGCAAGACCTTTACGAGCACCGTGAGTAGAGATAAAGTACTCAAGCACAGAAAGACCTTCCTTAAAGTTTGAAAGAATCGGGTTCTCAATAATCTGTCCACCTTCAGAACCACTCTTTTGTGGTTTTGCCATCAAACCACGCATCCCGGACAACTGACGAATCTGTTCTTTTGATCCACGAGCTCCGGAATCCATCATCATATATACCGAGTTGAAACCATCATTGTCGGCTGCCAATTTCTTGATCAAGATATTTGACAAACGGCTATTAACGTGTGTCCAAGTATCAATAATCTGATTATAACGTTCGTTGAAGGTGATGAATCCCATGCTATAA
This sequence comes from Parabacteroides sp. OttesenSCG-928-G21, assembly GCA_030266465.1. Taxonomy (GTDB): domain Bacteria; phylum Bacteroidota; class Bacteroidia; order Bacteroidales; family Tannerellaceae; genus JAJDIA01. The sequence continues at coordinate 19,311 of JAJDIA010000009.1, forward strand.
TTGGCAAGGATTTGTTCGATCTCTTCATCCCCTTGTTTCACCAATTCCTCTTTTTCTTCCGGAATAAGAACATCAGAAAGATTGAATGACAAACCTCCTTTAAATGCCATATTATATCCCAAATCCTTAATATCATCAAGGAAAAGAGCTGTTCGGGCTACACCACAAACTTTAATTACTTTACCAATAATATCGCGGAGTGATTTTTTATCTAATACTTCGTTGATAAATCCAACTTCTTTAGGCACAAATTCATTTACCATCAAACGTCCTACAGACGTTTCTTCCATTCTCCTAACATAATTACCATCCTTATCAACATCGTCTACATACACTTTTATCGGTGTATGAATACCCACTTTTTGTTCATTATAAGCGATAGTAGCCTCTTCCGATCCATAGAACACCAGGCCTTCACCTTTCGTTCCTTTACGCATCTTAGTGATATAATACAAACCGAGTACCATATCCTGAGATGGCACGGTAATCGGAGCTCCATTCGCAGGGTTAAGAATATTATGAGAAGCAAGCATTAACATCTGTGCCTCAAGGACAGCCTCATTTCCTAATGGAAGATGCACTGCCATCTGGTCACCGTCGAAGTCAGCATTAAATGCCGTACATGCCAATGGATGCAACTGTATTGCTTTACCTTCAATCAGTTTTGGTTGAAACGCCTGAATACCCAAACGGTGCAGTGTTGGGGCACGGTTCAGTAGCACCGGATGCCCTTTCATTACATATTCCAAAATATCCCAAACAACAGGTTCCTTACGGTCTACAATTTTCTTCGCAGATTTTACCGTTTTAACGATACCGCGTTCGATCAATTTACGAATAATAAATGGCTTATAAAGTTCTGCGGCCATATCTTTAGGTATACCGCATTCATGCATTTTTAGTTCAGGACCAACAACGATTACAGAACGAGCTGAATAGTCAACACGTTTTCCCAATAAGTTTTGGCGGAAACGTCCTTGTTTTCCTTTCAAGCTATCAGATAATGATTTCAACGGACGATTAGCGTCAGTCTTAACCGCACTTGATTTACGTGAATTATCGAACAATGAATCAACAGCCTCCTGCAACATACGTTTTTCATTACGTAAAATTACCTCTGGTGCTTTGATGTCAATTAATCGTTTTAAACGGTTATTACGTATGATAACACGACGATATAAATCATTTAAATCGGATGTAGCAAAACGTCCTCCATCTAATGGAACTAATGGGCGAAGTTCAGGAGGAATAACAGGTACCACCTTAACAATCATCCATTCCGGTTTATTTCGTCCACGTGATGCACGGAAAGATTCTACAACTTGCAAACGTTTCAATGCTTCGTTTTTACGTTGTTGCGAACTATCTGTACTTGCGCGATGACGCAGGTCATAAGACAACGAATCCAAGTCCAAACGAGCCAACAAATCATAAACAGCTTCTGCCCCGATTTTAGCAATAAACTTATTCGGATCTGTATCCTCTAGCAATTGGTTTTCTTTTGGCAGATTATCTATAACTTGCAAATATTCCTCTTCCGACAATAAATCCAATTCTTCTACCGTATCTACGATACCCGGTTGAATTACAACATAACGTTCGTAATAAATAATAGAATCAAGCTTTTTGGTTGGTAATCCCAATAAATAACCTATTTTATTCGGTAAAGAACGGAAATACCAGATATGAGCAACAGGCACCACTAAATGGATGTGCCCCATACGCTCACGACGTACTTTCTTCTCCGTAACTTCCACACCGCAACGATCGCAGACAATACCTTTATAACGAATACGTTTATATTTTCCGCAATGGCATTCATAGTCTTTGATCGGACCAAAAATACGTTCACAGAACAAACCGTCGCGTTCTGGTTTATACGTACGATAGTTAATTGTTTCCGGTTTTAATACTTCACCGCTTGAGTTCTCAAGAATCTCTTCAGGAGAAGCTAAACCGATTGTTATTTTGGAGAAATTATTTTTTATCTTGTTTTCTTTTCTAAATGCCATATTCTTTAGAGTTGAAAATTGTATTTATAAATTGAAAATTAGAAATTGAGAGTCGAGAATGATTTTCATTTCAATTCTCCTTTTCAATTATTATTAGTCGAGAGTAAAGCTTAAACCAAGACCTCTAAGTTCATGTAGCAATACATTCAAAGACTCAGGGATTCCCGGTTGTGGCATTGGCTCACCTTTCACTATAGCTTCGTAAGCTTTCGAACGACCTGTTACATCATCTGATTTTATTGTCAGAATTTCCTGAAGAATATGAGCCGCACCAAATGCTTCTAATGCCCAAACTTCCATTTCTCCGAAACGTTGACCACCAAATTGTGCTTTACCGCCTAATGGTTGTTGAGTAATCAATGAGTACGGACCAATTGAACGAGCATGCATTTTATCATCAACCATGTGTCCCAGCTTCAAGAAGTAAGTTACTCCTACTGTGGCAGGTTGGTCAAAACGCTCTCCCGTTCCTCCGTCATACAGATACGTCTTACCATAACGAGGTAATTTTGCTTTGTCTGTCCACCCATTCATGTCATCTAAAGATGCACCATCAAAGATCGGAGTAGCAAATTTAACATCCAACGTCCGTCCAGCCCAACCCAGTACAGCTTCAAAAATCTGTCCTAAGTTCATACGGGAAGGCACACCTAGCGGATTCAAACAAATATCAACAGGCGTTCCATCTTCTAGGAACGGCATATCTTCCTGACGAACAATTTTAGAGACAATACCTTTATTACCATGACGTCCGGCCATTTTATCTCCAACCTGTATTTTACGTTTCTTGGCTATATATACTTTTGCCATCTGAACAATACCTGTTGGCAATTCATCACCAATCGTCAAGTCAAATTTCTTACGTCTTAATTCTGCGTCAAGCTCTTTATATTTCCGCAAATAGTTCAGGACGACTTTTTTAATCAGATTATTTTTTTGATCTTCTGTTGTCCAGTCGCTCACCTGAATTGTATCATAATCGATTTCTTCTAAAGATTTACGTGTAAACTTCGCTCCTTTAGCGATAACATCAACATTCATAAAATCTTTAACGCCTTGTGAAGTTTTACCGTTGGTAAGAAGTAATAGCTTCTCAACCAGTAGTTCCTTCAGCTTAGCGATCTTTTCTTCATATTCTTCATCAAGTTTCGGAAGAATAGCTTTATCAGTCAAACGAGATTTGCGCTTTTTGACAGCTTTAGAGAATAGACTGGTTTCTATAACAACTCCACGTAATGATGGCGTAGCTTTCAACGAAGCATCTTTTACATCACCGGCTTTGTCTCCAAAGATCGCACGTAACAATTTTTCTTCCGGAGACGGATCTGATTCTCCTTTTGGAGTAATCTTTCCAATAAGAATATCACCCGGTCCGATTCGTGCACCAACACGAACAATACCTCTCTCGTCCAAGTCTTTAGTTGCATCTTCACTTACGTTTGGAATATCTGAAGTAAGTTCCTCCATTCCGCGTTTTGTTTCACGCACTTCCAATATGTATTCATCAACATGAACTGAAGTGAAGAAATCTTCGCGCACCATACGTTCATTCAGAACAATAGCATCCTCATAGTTATATCCTTTCCATGGCATATAAGCAACCATAACATTTCGTCCTAATGCCAATTCGCCATTTTGAGTAGAATAACCTTCAGTGAGAATATCTCCAGCTTTTACGCGCTGTCCCATTACACAAATCGGTTTCAAATCGACTGTAGTGCTCTGGTTAGTTTTGCGCCATTTTGGTATTTCATAGGTATGAACCGCATCTTCAAAACTCACAAACTCTTCATCTTCTGTACGGTCATATTTTATTTTAATACAAGTAGCATCAACATAAACTACCTCACCATCACGTTCTGCCATAATCTGTGTACGAGAATCTCTGGCAACTTGCTCTTCAATTCCAGTACCAATAATAGGAGCATCTGTACGTAATAATGGAACTGCCTGACGCATCATGTTAGATCCCATCAAAGCACGGTTAGCATCATCATGTTCCAAGAATGGAATCAAAGAAGCAGCAATTGATGCAATTTGTGTAGGTGATACGTCCATAAGATCTACTTCTGAAGGAGGAACAACGGGGAAATCCGCGCCATAACGGGATTTCACTCTGTCACGAATAAAGCTACCTTCATCGTTCAATGGAGCATTCCCTTGTGCTACAGTCATATACTCCTCTTCCTCTGCTGTATAATAAGCCAAGCCTTCTTCAGAAAAATCCACTTTCCCATTTGCGACTTTCCGATAAGGCGTAGCTATAAAACCTAATTCATTAATCTTTGCATAAACACATAAAGAAGATATCAAGCCAATATTTGGACCTTCCGGTGTTTCGATCGGACATAAACGACCATAATGCGTATAATGAACGTCACGAACTTCAAATCCGGCACGTTCTCTTGATAATCCACCAGGACCTAAAGCCGAAAGACGACGTTTGTTCGTAATTTCTGCCAACGGGTTCGTCTGATCCATGAATTGAGATAAAGCATTCGTTCCAAAGAAAGAATTAACAACTGATGAGATTGTTTTTGCATTAATCAAATCGATAGGAGTAAACACCTCGTTATCACGAACATTCATACGTTCGCGAACTGTACGAGCCATACGTGCCAAACCAATACCAAATTGATTATACAATTGTTCGCCTACAGTACGCACGCGACGATTACTCAAGTGGTCGATATCATCAACAATAGCTTTAGAATTTATCAATTCTATAAGATATTTGATAATTTCAATGATATCTTCTTTTGTTAAAACCTTAATCTCATCATCTGTAGAAAGACCTAGTTTTTTATTGATACGATAACGTCCTACTTCTCCCAGGTCATATCTCTTTTCCGAGAAGAACAGGTTAGTAATTACCTCACGCGCACTTGCTTCATCTGCAGGTTCTGCATTTCTCAACTGTCTGTAAATATATAAGACAGCCTCTTTTTCAGAGTTACTCGGATCTTTTTGTAACGTATTATAGATAATTGCAAAGTCAGAAAGATTCTGATCTTCACGATGCAATAATACATGTTGTGTACCTGATTCAAGAATAGCTTCAATATTATCACTATCTAAAACAGATTCACGGTCTATAATAACATCATTACGTTCAATAGAAACGACTTCTCCTGTATCTTCATCAACAAAATCCTCCACCCATGTTTTCAATACACGGGCAGCCAATTTGCGACCAATAAGTTTCTTAAGATTAGTTTTGGTCACTTTAACCTCTTCTGCCAGATTGAATATTTCCAGAATATCCTTATCACTTTCAAAACCTATAGCACGCAAAAGAGTAGTAACCGGTAATTTCTTTTTTCGGTCGATATATGCATACATCACATTATTAATGTCTGTCGCAAATTCGATCCATGATCCTTTAAACGGAATAATACGGGCAGAATACAATTTTGTTCCATTAGCATGTATGCTCTGTCCAAAGAACACGCCGGGAGAACGGTGCAACTGAGAAACAACTACACGTTCTGCTCCATTAATAACGAAAGTTCCTCTTTCCGTCATATAAGGAATAGGGCCAAGATATACATCCTGTATCACAGTATCAAAATCTTCATGATCCGGATCTGTACAGTATAATTTTAACTTAGCTTTCAGTGGGACGCTATATGTTAATCCGCGGGCAATACATTCATCGATGGTATAACGAGGCGGATCAATATAATAGTCAAGAAACTCCAACACAAAGTTATTACGCGTATCTGCAATTGGAAAGTTCTCTGCGAATACTTTGTATAATCCTTCCTTTTTTCTTTTCTCAGGAGGTGTATCCAATTGAAGGAAATCCTGAAACGACTTCAATTGTACTTCAAGAAAGTCGGGATAAGGAAGCGGATTCTTAATCGTGGAAAAATTAACTCTTTGGTTTTCAGTTATTGAAGACATCTAATACGGGATTTATTGAACTTAATGAAATTATAGACACAAAAAGGTTAAGAGTCTTTTTTTGATCAAAGACTCTTAACCACCTTCACCTGATTACCAGGTTATAGAGATTATTTAAGCTCAACTTCAGCTCCTGCCTCTTCTAAGCTTTTCTTTAATCCTTCTGCGTCTGCTTTAGCGATACCTTCTTTGATAGCGCTAGGAGCACCGTCAACTAAATCTTTAGCTTCTTTCAAACCAAGACCTGTTAACTCTTTTACTAATTTAACGATTGCCAATTTATTAGCACCCGGAGCTTTCAATACTACATCGAATGAAGTCTTTTCTTCTTCAGCAGGAGCAGCACCAGCAGCAGCCGGACCTGCAACAGCAACAGCTGCAGCAGCTGGTTCGATACCATACTCTTCTTTAAGGATAGTAGCCAGTTCGCTAACTTCTTTTACGGTTAAGTTTACTAATTGTTCAGCAAAAGCTTTCAAATCTGCCATTTTTGTATGATTTAAATGTTTAATTATCTGTATAAAAATTCTATTATCTTTCTTCGAGAGTTTTCAAAACTCCACAAAGTGTTTGTCCGCCTGACTGCAAAGCAGAAATAACGTTCTTCGCCGGAGATTCCAGCAATGCGATAACATCCGCAATAAGTTCGTTTTTGCTCTTGATGTTTACTAAAGCTTCCAGGTTTTCAGCTCCGATATAGAAACTTTCCTGTACATAGGCCGCTTTCAACTCAGGTTTAGCACCCTCGCCTTTTTTGGCTCCTTTAGTAAATTCTTTAATCAGTTTAGCGGGAGCGTTTGCAGCTTCTGCAAACATTACAGCAGTATTGCCTTTTAACGCAATATCTAATGGTGAAAAATCACCATCCAAGTTATCCAATGCTTTTTTAAGCAGGCTATTCTTAACAACAATCAGCTTCACATTCTGTTTAAAGCACATTCTTCTTAATTGACTGGTTTTCTCCGCATTTAATGCTTCAATATTTGTCAAATAAAAATTAGGATATGCATTAACAGTCGCTGCTAATTGTTCTATAATAACACTTTTATCTTCCTTCTTCATTGTTTTTGATCTTTAATTAGTTTTCATCAACTGACTTCGGGTCAATTTTAACGCCCGGACTCATTGTACTTGAAAGATAAATGCTCTTAATATAAGTCCCTTTTGCTGCTGTTGGTTTCAATTTCAACAAAGTCGAAATGAACTCTTTCGCGTTGTCACGAATTTTATCAGGAGTAAAAGAAACCTTACCTATGGAAGTGTGAACGATACCGGTTTTATCAACTTTAAAGTCAATCTTACCCTGTTTTACCTCTTTCACAGCATTTCCTATCTCATTGGTAACTGTACCACTTTTCGGATTAGGCATCAGACCGCGTGGTCCTAAAACTCTACCTAACGCACCGATTTTCCCCATAATAGAAGGCATAGTGATAATCACATCAATGTCGGTCCAACCGCCTTTAATCTTATCAATATACTCATCTAATCCAACATAATCAGCTCCGGCTTCAGTAGCCTCAGCCTCTTTATCTGGAGTACATAATGCTAGAACTCTAACCTGCTTACCTGTTCCGTGAGGAAGTGAAACAACACCTCTCACCATTTGGTTTGCCTTACGAGGATCAACACCTAAGCGCACATCAATATCAACAGAAGCATCAAATTTTGAAGTGGTAATTTCTTTTACTAATTCTGAAGCTTCTTTTAATGTATATGCTTTTCCCGGTTCAATCTTGCTTAAAGCCAACTTTTGATTTTTTGTAAGTTTACTCATGTCTCAATTGAATTTGATTAATTATTACCCGGGAAATTCCCTTTAACTGTTATACCCATACTTCTGGCTGTACCTGCAACCATTTTCATAGCTGACTCTACAGTAAAGCAGTTTAAATCGACAATTTTATCTTCTGCAATCGTACGAACCTGATCCCAAGTAATTTCTGAGATTTTTTTACGATTAGGTTCTGCTGAACCGCCTTTTAATTTTGCAGCTTCCAATAATTGAATTGCTACAGGAGGCGTTTTAACAACGAAATCAAAAGACTTATCTGCATAATAAGTAATTACTACAGGTAATACCTTACCAGCCTTGTCTTGCGTTCTGGCATTAAATTGCTTGCAAAACTCCATTATATTGATACCCTTAGCACCTAAAGCAGGTCCTACCGGGGGAGAAGGGTTTGCCGCTCCTCCTTTAATTTGCAATTTGATTTGTCCAGCAACTTCTTTAGCCATTTTTTTACATTTTATATATTATAACACCTACACTTGAAAAAGAACAGAAAAGACTTTCCGTAACAAAAGCATTTATTCTTTTTCAACTTGCATATAACCTAACTCAAGCGGGGTTTTACGTCCGAAGATTTTAACCATCACTTTGAGTTTCTTTTTCTCGGCATTTACCTCTTCGATTATTCCACTGAAGCCGTTAAACGGACCATAGGTCACTTTTACGGTTTCTCCTACATAATATTGGATATCCATATCTTCTTGTTGCTCCTGCAATTCATCTACCGTACCTAAAATACGATTAACTTCCGCAGGACGTAAAGGGACCGGATTATCCGAACCGCCTAAAAAGCCGATTACATTAGGAATGTTTCTTAATCGATGAGCCACCTCTCCAACAAGAGCGGCCTCTACCAACACATAACCCGGCAAATAAGCTTTTTCTTTCATTACTTTCTTACCGTTACGGATAGTAAAAGTTTTTTCTGTTGGGATCAGCACCTGAGACACATACTCACCTAAGTCAGTATTCTTCAGTTCTGCCTCCAGATATTCTCTCACTTTGTTCTCTTTTCCACTTATGGCACGAAGAACATAAAACTTTTTCTGGATATCAGACATACCAAAAACTGATTAAAAGATTTTTTCGTAGATGAAACGCATCACACTTTCAAAACCCGTATCAATCAAAAAGATTAATGCCGCAATGATAAGGGAAGCAAACATAACCACCACAGCACTGCTTGAAAGTTCTGATCTAGTAGGCCAAGAAACTTTATATACAAGTTCGTTATAAGATTCCTTGATATAAGTAATAATTTTCTTCATCGAATCTATAGATTTTTTTTGCACGGAAGGAGAGGCTCGAACTCCCGACACCTGGTTTTGGAGACCAGTGCTCTACCAACTGAGCTACTTCCGTAAAATAGCCAGCCTCAATTGGCTGGCTAAAAGAATATACTATGAATTAATCATCTAATAATTCTGTGATCTGACCCGCACCTACTGTACGGCCACCTTCACGGATTGCAAAACGCAAACCTGGGCTACAAGCTACCGGATAGATCAATTCAACTGTGATAGTAACGTTATCACCTGGCATTACCATTTCAGTTCCTTCAGGAAGAGTGATTTCACCAGTTACGTCCAATGTACGGATATAGAACTGAGGACGATATTTGTTATGGAATGGAGTGTGACGACCACCTTCTTCTTTCTTCAGGATATAAACCTCTGCTTTAAATCTAGAGTGAGGAGTTACTTTTCCCGGGTGAGAAATTACCATACCACGTTTGATATCATTCTTGTCAATACCACGAAGCAATAAACCTACGTTATCACCAGCTTGACCTTCGTCCAAAATCTTACGGAACATTTCAACACCTGTTACAACTGATTTCAGTTTCTCAGCACCAAGACCGATGATAGAAACTTCTTCACCTGTTTTAACGATACCTGTTTCGATACGACCTGTTGCTACAGTACCACGACCTGTGATAGAGAACACGTCTTCAACCGGCATCAAGAAAGGTTTGTCAACTTCACGTGGAGGAAGTGGGATCCAAGTATCACAAGCATCCATTAATTCCATAATTTTATCTTCCCACATAGGTTCGCCATTCAAGCCACCTAATGCAGAACCACGGATAACCGGAGTATTGTCACCGTCGAAGTTATAGAAAGAAAGTAATTCTCTCATTTCCATTTCAACAAGTTCCAACATTTCTTCGTCATCAACAGAGTCACATTTGTTCATGAAAACAACCAGCTGAGGTACGTTTACCTGACGAGCTAAAAGGATGTGTTCACGAGTCTGAGGCATAGGACCATCAGTAGCAGCAACTACGATGATAGCACCGTCCATCTGAGCAGCACCTGTTACCATGTTCTTTACATAGTCGGCGTGACCCGGACAGTCTACGTGAGCATAGTGACGATTAGCTGTTTGATACTCAACGTGAGAAGTGTTGATTGTGATACCTCTTTCTTTTTCTTCAGGAGCGTTATCGATAGAATCGAATGAACGCAGTTCAGAAAGACCTTTCTTTGCCAATACTGTTGTAATAGCAGCTGTCAAAGTAGTTTTACCATGGTCTACGTGACCAATCGTACCGATGTTTACGTGCGGTTTCGATCTTTCAAATTTTTCTTTAGCCATAACTTTAATTGTTCTTTATTTGATTAATGATCATTTACTGACAATATCACTTGAGCCGGTGCCGAGACTTGAACTCGGGACCTCTTCCTTACCAAGGAAGTGCTCTACCGCTGAGCTACACAGGCAAACTTAGAGCGGAAGACGGGACTCAAACCCGCGACCCTCAGCTTGGAAGGCTAATGCTCTATCAACTGAGCTACTTCCGCGGATTAATTGAAAATTGAAAGTTGAGAATTGAAAATTATTATTGAAAACATTTTCAATTTCTAATTTTTAATTTTCAATCTCCGGCAAACACTTTTGCCGGTGTGGGCAGTGATGGATTCGAACCACCGAAGTCGAAAGACAGCTGAGTTACAGTCAGCCCCATTTGGCCACTCTGGTAACTGCCCTTTTTTGCTGAAAAGTAAAAGTTGAAAACGAAATACATATATATAATAAC
>JAJDIA010000090.1 GCA_030266465.1 Parabacteroides sp. OttesenSCG-928-G21
TTGTCAGACAAGTCGTTTTGAATACCAAAAAAACCTTCTGATGCATTATAGGTCTCCATATAATGCATTTTATCCGAAGGAATAACATTTTTATATAATTCCCGATAAGGTTCAAAGCTGATTCCTCCATGGAAAAAGACTTCTAAATTAGGCCATACCTCTGTCAGATATGTTTTCCCTGTTTTTTCAAGAAGCGCCTTAATCAATACCAACATCCAGGAAGGAACTCCGGATAGACTATTAACATCAACATTCCATGTACTGTCAATAATCGCCTTAATCTTACTCTCCCACTCATCCATAAGGATAATTTCCTTTTTAGGGACGCGTATCAGATTTACTAATGGATTCAGTCGCTGCAATAAAACCGCCGACAGATCTCCATAACGCGATTGGGCATTAAGTGGAGAGGAGCTATGACTCCCTCCCAAGATTAACCCTTTCCGAGCAAAAAAATTGCTCTTAGGATTATTCTCCAGATAAAGACCGACACAATCCATTCCCCCCTTATAATGGCAGGTATTTAATATATCGAATGTAACAGGGATAAATTTACTCTTATCATTGGTGGTTCCACTGCTCTTGGCATACCATTTTACAGTTCCCGGCCACAAAATATCTTTTTCTCCGTTAATCATCCGGATGATATCCGGTTTCAGATCATCATATGTTTGCAGAGGGATTCGCTCACAAAAATCAGCATAAGTACGTATACTTTTGAAATCATATTTCTTCCCCCATTCCGTCCGGGCTGCTTTATTTAGAAGAGCTTGTAACTGCTTCTTCTGGAGAATATCCGTATCCTCAGCATACCGTGCAATCATTTTTTGTCTGTAACGAAAAACGGGTAAAGCTATTTTTGTTAAAATATCCATGTACTTCTTTTTGTAGGCGCTACAAATGTAGCCATTCTCTTTTTATTTATATCTTTGTTTTTAACTAAATTAGAAAACCATGAAAATAGGAATTCTATCTTCCGGTGGTGATTGTCCGGGTATAAACGCTACGATACGCGGTGTCGGTAAAACAGCCATCATGCACTATGGCATGGAAGTAATCGGTATTCATAACGGCTTTTCCGGAATCTTAAAAAAAGATACGGAGGAATTTACCGAACGCAGCCTTTCCGGCATTTTAAACCTCGGTGGCACTATCCTTGGTACATCCAGGGAAAAAGCCTTCCGAAAGCTTATAAAAAAAGACGTTGACGGTCAAGCCTCGATCATAAAACAAAATTATGAGGAATTAAGTTTAGATTGCATCGTATGTATTGGAGGAAATGGTACACAAAAAACGGCAAATCTGCTTTCTGAAATAGGATTAAATATTATTGGCGTCCCTAAAACGATCGATAATGATGTCTGGGGAACAGATGTCTCTTTTGGATTTAATACGGCCGTAAACATTGCGACAGATTCGATTGACCGTCTACACTCTACTGCCAGTTCGCACAAGCGTGTTATGGTTGTTGAAGTTATGGGCCATAAAGCCGGATGGATAGCCCTTCATGCAGGAATGGCCGGTGGGGCGGATGTTATTCTTCTACCTGAGTTGGGATATGACATAGAAAAAGTAAATGAAGCCATATTAGACCGTGCCCATCGCGGCAAACCTTACTCCATTGTTGTTATTGCCGAAGGCTTACAAACACCTGACGGTCGGCGTCCTGCCGACTACATCACCTCAGCGATTGAAGAAGGTACAGGCATTGAAACCCGTGAGACGGTCTTGGGTTATACCCAACGCGGAGGAAGTCCCTCTCCTTTCGACCGCAATCTGGCGACACGATTAGGAGGTCATGCGACAGAATTAATTGCGAATAAACAATTCGGACGTATGGTGTGTATGAAAGGTGATCATGTGGATTCCATTCCACTATCGGAAGTAGCCGGAAAATTAAAGATTGTTACACCAGATAATGAATTGATTCTTCAGGGGCGAAGAATGGGAATTACTTTCGGACGGTAATTATTCTGTTATCTGTTCCGCGGTTTCGTCAGGCAGTTCTTCAAATTGTTTTTCTTCAGCCTGTTCTCCCGTCACTTTATCTTTCATTTCAGAGATCAATTGCTGAAATTCTTTATCATTCCGCAGTTTTTTGATCGCCATTTTGGCGGCAGACTGTTGAGATTCTTTTTTAGAATAGCCTATCCCTATTCCTATCTGCATATCAGCCAAGGTAACTGCTGTCTGAAATACCGGATTACCATCATTGTCGGTAAACGATTCTATCAAATCAAAAGAAACCTCCAGTTTATTCTTTTGGCTCCATTCTATTAAACTTGATTTGAAGTTAACCTCTTTACGAGCTATAACTTTCAGGTTTACATGCTCCTTTATGATTACCTCTTCTACGAATTTATAACAACACCGATAGCCTTGATCCAAGTAAATCGCTCCGATTAATGCTTCTAATGCATTGCCGTACATGTGGTTGTTGTGGGTATTCAGTTTCGTTGAATAAACGACCAGTTTATCAATCCCTAACTCAACGGCCACACGGTTCAAGGTTTCCCGTTGTACAATTTTCGAACGGGTATTGGTAAGAAATCCCTCCCGCTTATTCGGAAAGTTTTTATAAACAATGGTCGCAATTATCGAATCCAGAATTGCATCCCCCAGAAATTCCAGACGTTCATTGTTCAGCCATTTTCCATTATCCGCTTCAACCGAAGAGGATTTGTGCAAAAATGCCTGTTCATACAACCGGATATCTTTCGGCCAAAACCCAGTCATACGATATATAGACGAATAAGGCTCCCTGCCTTTATATTTGAGGAGCCTTATTCTATTATATAATTGCGTTAACAACACGTTATTTCACAAATTTTTTAACGATCATGCTGGCATTATGCCCTCCGAAACCGAAGGTATTCGATAAAGCCGCATTTATTTCTCTTTTTTGTGCTTTGTTAAACGTAAAATTCAGATTATAATCAATTTCCGGATCATCATCACCTGCTTCATGGTTAATAGTTGGAGGGATGATTCCCTCTTTTACCGCCATAATACAAGCAATAGCTTCCACTGCACCGGCAGCACCCAATAAGTGTCCTGTCATCGATTTAGTAGAACTGATATTCAATTTATATGCATGTTCACCAAACACATCTTTAATTGCTTTCGATTCAGAGATATCTCCTACCGGCGTAGATGTTCCGTGCACATTGATATAATCAATTTCCTCCGGTTGCATACCGGCATCTTCCAACGCATTCCGCATGACCAGTTTCGCGCCCAATCCTTCCGGATGTGAAGCGGTCAGGTGATAAGCATCTGCAGACATACCTGCGCCAACTACCTCACAATAGATGTTTGCTCCACGTGCCAATGCATGCTCCATCTCTTCCAAAACCAAGCAAGCTGAACCTTCTCCCAGAACAAATCCGTCACGACTTGCGCTAAACGGACGGGAAGCCGTTTCCGGCGACTCATTTCTTGTAGAAAGAGCATTCATCGCATTGAAACCTCCCATACCAGCAATGGTTACAGCAGCTTCAGCTCCGCCGGTAACAATGGCATTTGCCTTGCCTAAACGGATATAATTGAAGGCATCACCAATAGCATTGGTAGAAGATGCACAAGCAGATACAGTAGCAAAATTAGGCCCCCGAAATCCATATTTCATAGAAATCTGACCTGCCGCTATATCGGCAATCATCTTAGGGATAAAGAAAGGATTGAAACGGGGTCCGCGCTCTGCATCATAGCCCATTACCTCATCTTCGAAAGTTTTAATTCCACCGATACCTGCAGCAAAGATTACTCCAATCCTGTCTAGATTCTCTTTCTCAATATCGAGACCGGAGTCCTGAACAGCATCTTCTGTTGCTTTTAACGCCAATAGCGTATAGCGGTCGCATTTACGAGCCTCTTTACGGTCCATTAGCTGAAGCGGGTCAAAACCCTTTACTTCGCAGGCAAACTGAGTCTTAAACTTAGATGCGTCAAACTGAGTAATAGGTCCTGCACCACTTTTCCCATTGACCATACCTTCCCACGTTTCCGCAAGTGTATTGCCTAAGGGAGTAATAGCACCAAGACCTGTTACTACAACTCGTTTTAATTCCATACCTTAAATTAAAGGGAGATTACTGAGCGTTAGCTTCTATATAAGCGACAGCATCGCCAACTGTAGAAATTTTTTCTGCTTGATCGTCTGGAATTGAAATATTAAATTCTTTTTCAAACTCCATGATTAACTCTACTGTGTCAAGAGAGTCTGCTCCCAGATCGTTAGTAAAGCTCGCTTCGTTAGTAACTTCTGTTTCTTCTACACTTAATTTATCAACGATGATAGCTTTTACTCTTGATGCAATTTCAGACATAACTTTTTAAATTAAAATTAATAATTACGAATATACTTTTTAAATTTGCAGTGCAAAGAAAGGAATTTTTTGTGTTATAAAACAAATTTAATACGCTAAAAATATGCAAAACTGCACATTTTTTCTTTTCTTGTGCATTTTATGCCTCCAATTAGACTTCTAATAATATGAAAAATATCGCTATTCTTGCTTCCGGATCAGGCTCAAATGCCGAAAACATTGCCCGCTATTTTGCAGACAACAAAAATATTAACGTTTCTGTCATTTTATCTAACAACCCAAGAGCAGGCGTTCATGCACGCGCCAACACTTTAGGAATCCCTTCCTTCACTTTCACCCGTGAAGAATTTGTAGAGGCTACCCCTATTTTAAAAAAATTAGCTGAATACCATATCGACCTTATTGTTTTGGCAGGCTTTATGAATAAGATCTCAGAACCACTCCTCAAAGCCTTTCCCGGAAAAATCATCAATATTCATCCCGCCCTTTTACCCAAACATGGTGGGAAAGGCATGTATGGCATGCATGTTCATGAAGCTGTTGTCGCCGCCAAAGAAAAAGAATCCGGAATTACCATACATTATATTAATGAAAATTACGATGAAGGAGCCACAATCTTTCAGGCAACCTGTCCGGTAGAACCAACCGATACCCCCGAAGAGGTTGCGAATAAAGTACACGCACTGGAGTATCTGCACTTCCCAAAAGTCATAGAAAAATTGCTCACATTATGAATCACACTATAGAACTATCACAAACAAAAACACGAATGAATCATGAACAGACGACATTTTATTCAACAAAGCAGCGTTGCTATTGCAGCAACAGCTCTGGCGGGATACCCGGCTTACACGGGGAACGCCAAAAATAGTCCCGGTATTTCAATAACAAACCAAAAGAAAAAAATCGGATTACAGCTCTACAGTCTTAAAGATGATCTCAGCAAAGATGTAGACGGCACTTTAAAAGCAATCGCAAATATTGGTTATACCTCGATTGAACCCTGGGGATATCGTGACGGTAAATTCTTCGGAAAAACGCCTTTGGATTTCAAAAATCAACTGGCAGATTTAGGCATGAAAATAACCAGTTCGCATACCGGATTCGGCGTTTATCAAACAGATACCACCGAAAGTTGGGATGCTGTTAAAAAGAATATGGAAGACCATCGTATCACCGGCACAAAATGGATTATACAAGCCAGCTATCCCGGTACGCGATTTACAACATTGGACGAGGTAAAAAAGCTGGCCGATACACTCAATCGCATCGGAGAACTGGCAAAAAGCTTCGGTTTGAAATTTGCCTACCACAATCATACGGAAGAATTTCGGACCATTGAACGACAAATTCCTTATCAAAAATATCTGGAACTGACAGACAAAACGCTCGTCTTCTTCCAGATGGATATCGGTCATGTGGCCAACGCTATGTGTGACTATGTCGGTTACCTATTGGCCTATCCCGGACGATTCGCCAATTTGCATATCCGTGATACGGATGTAATCACTAAAAAAGCCACGGAATACGGAAAGGGGAATGTTCGTTTCAAAGAAGTTTTTGATCTGTTTGATCACGCAGGCGTTGAAGATTATTATGTTGAGCAGGAGGGATATGACTTTGAACCTATTGTTTCGGTCAAGAACTGCTACGATTATCTTACTGCTGCCGATTATGTGAAATGGTAATAATATAGCCAACTTATGAAGACAATACTACATACGGATGAGACTCAGATAGAAGAAATTATACATAAGTGTGATATCTGCTTTGTTGGAATGGCAGATACAGATGGTACTCCTTATGTAATACCTATGAATTTCGGGTACCGGGACAAGACTGTTTACCTGCATTCTGCCCAGGAAGGACGTAGTATTTCTATTCTTGAACGCAATCCCAACGTATGTATCACATTCAGTACCGATCATGAATTGGTTTTCCAGCACCCCGAAGTAGCCTGTAGTTATCGGATGCGTTCAAAAAGCGTAATTGGATGGGGAGTGGTAGAGTATGAAGAAGATTTCGACAAAAAAACAGAAGCTCTTAATCTCATCATGAAACATTATTCCGATAAGGAATTCACCTATGGAAAGCCTGCTGTCGACAATGTGAAAATATGGAAGGTTAAACTAAGCGATGTGTGTGCCAAAGAATTTGGTGCTCCACATAAAAAATAATTTACCACACAAAAGGGGATTAATGCCTTACATAGTCCATTTTTTCAAAAACCAATTTGTCAGCAAATGAAACTATTTTTTGACAGATTTTCAAAAACAGCGCATTCTTGCTAACACGCACTTTTGCAAAAATGGATGAAAAA
>JAJDIA010000091.1 GCA_030266465.1 Parabacteroides sp. OttesenSCG-928-G21
CGGAAGAAACGTAGAATTGAGCGCTTCCTTTACGGTAATAGCCATAGGGTTGGTCGTAGACTAATTTGAGTAGGGCTGAGTAAGGCCATATTTGTCCGTTATGCGTATGTCCGTGTAATCCTAAATCCACTTGATTAGCCATTGACTCATCAAAAGAGTTGGGCTGATGATCCAGAACTATTATAGGCTTGCTATGATCGACACCTGTCATAATCTCATTCAAAGGTTTTCGTTCCTTATTAATATAATCATCTCTGCCTACCAAATAAAAAGTGGAATCGGGCATAACTACCGAATCAACTAATAAAGTCCCTCCGATCGTATTGAGCCATTGATTTTTTTCATCCCGATCTCCCCGGTATTCGTGGTTGCCATAAACAATATAGATACCTAAAGGAGCTTCCAGTTCACGGAGATCTTCTTCAATATGGGCATCTATGGCAAATCGGGGTTCATGATGCATAATATCACCTACCAGAACGACCATATCAGGATGTTGTGCATTACTGAGAGCGACGTATTTTTTCACCATTTTTTTTCCGATAATTTCTCCGATATGCAAGTCACTCATCATAGCGATCGTTAGGCTGTCACGCGTGCTTGTCCCTTTCGGGAGTGTTACATGAATATGTGTGACAACAGGATTGAGAGCCTTCTTAAAACCGTAAGTTAATAATATGCATGAGCCGATGAGCGCACTAAAGAACAGTGTAAGCTTAATCTGTGGCAAATGCTTTTTCACCCATTCGGGAAACCAGGGAATAATCCAATTAGACAGGCGGATAAGTTCCAGAATGATCAAAAGGATAGTGATATAGAGTCCGGCGGTGAACCATATATTCCCATAAAAATTAATGGCAGTCATTACATCATCCGACAGTTTATCATAGAATAAATAGCCAAAGAAGAAAATCAACCATTCAGTAATGAATATAACCAGATAGGGGATACGCCAGATCTTTTTAGGGGGCAATGCCTGATAACCCCTGTACAGTACATAGGGTAATAATATGATCTGAATGATGACTGCCTGGATTAATGCCCGCATACTAACTATTTGAAGGTTAAATTAAATGCCACAATTTCACTATCCGTACCAATCCGGAATGGAGGTCCCCACAAAGAAAGACCGGAAGAAACGTACATATGTGTATTCCCCAATTGTTTGTATCCGTAGCTCAACTCAAACATGCTATCGGCTATCCAATTTAACGGCCAGATTTGTCCGCGATGCGTATGCCCACTGAATTGCAGGTCGATCCCGGCTTCTTCGGTTTGATAAAGATCATACGGTTGATGGTCAAGCATGATTACCGGCAAGTTGTGATTTATTTTGTTATTCCACTCTGCCATGGCTTTCCGATCTCGGCTTCGCCGATCATCCCTTCCCAATAATTGAAGTCCGTTAGGGAACGTTGTAAGTGAATCTCTCAGCAAAACAATAGAAGTGAGTTCTAGAAATTTTTCGCTGCTTTCCAGGCCGCCCCCGAAATATTCATGATTGC
The DNA here is from genome assembly GCA_030266465.1 of Parabacteroides sp. OttesenSCG-928-G21. GTDB lineage: Bacteria > Bacteroidota > Bacteroidia > Bacteroidales > Tannerellaceae > JAJDIA01. Next base: position 1,506 of record JAJDIA010000091.1, read on the forward strand.
CGGGAACCATATAAATACCTAATGGCGCTTGTAGTTGAAGCAGCTCCTCTTCCATATGTTGATTGTAAAGCGGGGTGACATCGTTATCGATCAAATCTCCACCTATCAGGATAAGATCAGGTTGTTGAGCATTTACTAACGCGACATATTTTTGCAGCAATTGCTTTCCCGTTCCATTCCCCAGATGTACATCACTGAAAGCAACTATTTTCAACTTTTTATCAGGTGATGAAAGCGGTTTATCAATAGTTAGATTTATCTCTTTTACTTTGGGATGGTGGTAATTATAACTTCCATAAATAAGCACACAGATAGTCAACCCCATCGCCAGATAAAAACTATACTTCCAACGACGCTTGAAAAGTTTCAATAGATCGATTACCAGTAAGCATACTACCATATATAAAACAAAGAGCAGCCAGGAGGAACCAATTTCATATAGGACATGTGCAAATGTGCTGTCGCCTCCCCTGCTTCGGAAAGAAACAAAGAAAAGGAGTGATATGGCCCAGTAAATAACGCTTACAATGATTTTACCCCACAAAGCCAATCCGGAGAGCGTATGCCATCCCCGGATAAAGATATATAAATTGCCAACTAAATACAGGACAAGAATTATGACAAAGAAACCCGGCATTTGATATATTGTTTATTTGATATAGACTACCGCATGATTTAACATCGTACAGTTGCAATTCTGTTAGTTTTAATAAAGCTTTCATCACTACTGCCCCATGGGCTTTGTTGGAAGCATTTTTCACAAAAATAAAAGAATTAGAAACCTTTTCGACATAAGAATACATTTTTTATACATCTTTAAAATAAATGCGGATAAAACTAATTATTTAATCGCATATATTTGGCGAATTACGACTGTATCGTAGCTAAATCTAATTCTGATCTACATGAAAGAAAAATTCCTTATTCTTAGTTTGTGTTTATTGGTATCGTTTGCGCTCGCAGCGCAGACCGGTAACACGAGGTCCTATACAGTTAAAGGACAAGTGGTGGATTCACTTTCCAACGAAAGTGTTCCTTATGCTACTGTGCGTATCGCCTTAGCAAATGCTCCCGAACAACCTGCGAAGTTGTTAGCTTGTGATGAAAATGGAAAGTTCGAGACTTCACTTCCTGCCGCTGGTGAATATATCGTCTCGTTACAGTCTATAGGAATGATCTCCGGAGAAAGCAGATTTATACTGACAGAGGATAAGGCGACCGTAGATTTAGGGCAATTGTCCATGAAAGAAGATCTGCAGTTATTGGGAGAAGTAACAGTCTCTGCCCAAAAGCCATTAGTCAAAATGGAGGTAGATAAACTTACCTATAATATAGAGGAAGATCCCGACGCCAAAGTCAATAACATGCTGGATATGCTACGGAAAGTCCCCTTGATTACTATCGACGGAAATGATAATATTCAGTTGAAAGGATCTTCGAGTTACAAGATTTATATTAATGGGAAACCGTCAAATATGTTCAATAACAATCCGGGCGATGTACTAAAGAGTATGCCGGCCAGCTCTGTGAAAGATATCGAAGTTATTACCGATCCCGGTGCCAAATATGATGCGGAAGGCGTAAGCGGTATCATAAATATTATTACTACACAGAACCTTTTGCAAGGTTATACCGGTACTATCCGCGCTTCAGGGAGTCTGCTCGGACGGTTTAGCGTTAGCCCTTATCTATCCGCCAAAATAGGAAAGCTCGGATTGACGGGAACATATACCTATAGTTATTCACAGTCGCCCTGGAATGATTCGGAATATACACGGGAAAGTTTTGTGGATGACACACAGAAATATCTGGAACAATCCGGAAGAAACAAAAGTAAAGGCCCATACAACTATGGCTACCTGGAGGCCAGTTATGAATTCGACACCCTGAACCTTCTCAATGTCGGAGTTAATTTATACAATGGCCGTCCCAAGAGCTTTTCCGAATTAGGTGTCAGCATGTCGGATATTAATCGTAATCCGGTGTATGCATATAATCGATATACCGAACAGAAAATGATTTATGGCTCCACCAATATAAATGTCGACTATCAGCATTCCACCCAAAAGAAAGGCGAATTACTGACCATCTCATACCGCCTCAGCGACAGTCCGGACGGTGGGAAATCATTCAGCGAGATGAAAGACATACAAGAATATGATTATGATTTATTTTATAAGCCGTGGAGTGCCTATCCCCAGCGAACGAATAATGATGCGGTAACGAACGAACATACAGGACAGGTTGATTACGTCACTCCCCTGTTTCAAGGACATACACTGGAAACCGGCGTCAAATACATTCTACGACAGAACAAAAGTGAAACAGAACGAACTCGTTACGATGAATCAACCGGCGAATGGATAGATTATACCGCAGACGACAGCCATTTCAAACACCGCCAGCACATCTACTCCGGCTATCTGGGCTATTCCTTCCGTGTATCGAAATTCTCCATCAAAGGAGGTGTACGGGCAGAAGGAACAGCACTTGACGTGAAGTTCTCCCGGAATCCCGAACTGAATTTCGACACCGATTATTTCGACATCGTCCCCAATGCCACCTTTGCCTATCAGATCAATCAGGCACACCAGTTGCGTCTCGGCTATAATATGCGTATTTATCGTCCCGGCATCTGGTATCTCAATCCTTATGTCAACGATGCGGATCCTCAGAATATCTCTTACGGGAATCCGAACCTAAAATCCGAGCATAGCAACAGTGTCAACCTTAACTATAGCATGTTTACCATGAAGTTCAATATGAATGCGAGCCTAAGCTACTCCTTCGTTAACGACGCGATCGAGTCGTACACCTTTATCGACCCGGATCGTCCCGGCGTAACGCATCGGACGTATGATAATATCGGGAAACGCAAACAGTTCAGCGGCTTCCTTTATGCCAGTTGGACACCCGTCCAGGCATTTCGTGTATTCATGAATGCCGGCGTATATTATATGGATTATGAAAGCCAGTCGCTCAATATAACCAACGACGGTCTTTTCGCCTACCTCTATGGCGGTATGCAGTATAATCTGCCGAAAGACTTCCGGATCCATTTGAACGCCATGTATTACTCGCCACAGAAAACTTTACAGGGCGAATACTCCTCAATGCATTACCTAAACGCCAGCTTGCAGAAGGACTTCTTGAATAAGAACATGACCGTCTCATTAAACTTCATGGACCCCTTCCAGAAATCGCGTAAGAGTCAGATGACAACAACCGATCCGAATTTTGTGATAAAATCCAATAGTTTCTACCGCTCACGCGACATAACGCTCAGCATCAGCTATAAATTCGGAAACCTGAAGGAACAGATCAAGAAAGTACAACGCAGCATCACCAACGATGACGTAGTCGGCAGCAGCGGCGGTGGTAGTACCGGCGGACAGGGAACGACTATGTAGCGAGAAAGCAATTATAAATTATGAGTTATGAATTATGAATTATGAAATAATGTTCGCAGCTTACAGCAATCGAAAATCGGCTTTAGGCGATTTCGCTTAACATAATTCATAATTCATAATTCATAACTCATAATTTATAATTGCTTTACGCTTCGCTCAATTCATAATTCTCCCTCAAACTCCTGCTCCACCGCAGGAACTCCTTCCTCCATCCACTTAGGCATCGGCGCGCCCTTCAGATAGTGGTTGAAGAACTGCATCATGCGCTTTTGGAAATCGATTTTATTCGGCGTTTTCGTCGGCCAGTGCGGCTCGCCGGTATAGTTCAGCATCCAGACGGGCTTCTGCAGACGCTTCAGCGCAACGAAGTATTCGATCCCCTGATACCAGGGCACATGCCCATCTTCGTCATTGTGCATAATCAGAATAGGCGTCTCTACCTTATCCATCGTGAAGAGCGGCGAGTTCTCCACATAGCGTAGCGGCGTAGTCCAGGGCGTCCCGCCAATACGGCTCTGTCCGTGTTCATATTGGAAAGAGCGGTTCAGTCCGCTACCCCAGCGAATCCCACCGTAGGCACTAAACATATTCACAACCGGCGCCCCCGACTCAATCGCCGCAAACAGATTCGTCCGCGTTGCCAGATAAGCCACCTGATATCCGCCCCAGCTATGTCCTTGCGCACCGATAGCCTTCTCGTCGATATAACCTTTCTCCAGCAGCAGGGAAATTCCCGGCATAATCGCATTAAAGCAACTCTCTCCGGGATAGCCTTCCTTGTAAACAATGTCCGGATTGAAAACCACATAGCCATTGCTCAGATGCAAATGATAATCTATCGTTGAACGATGAGGCTCCGGCATCCGGTACGTATGCAATGTCTCCGCATTCCGCTCGTAGAAGTTCACCAGCAGCGGATATTTCTTATTCGGATCGAAATCGCTCGGCTTATAGATAACCCCTTGCAAAGGAATACCATCCAGCGAGATCCAGGAAACCAATTCCGTTGTCCCCCAATTTACGCCCTCCTGCTGAGCAATACCATTAGTCAGACGAACAGAACTACGGAAGTTCATATCCGTAAGCTGTATATCCGGATACTGCTCAAAAGACTCCTGCGAATAAATAAGCACCTCCGCCTGTTTCGCCTTGGTAATCTTATTCAGCGTAAAATCACCCGTCAGCAACGCTTTAGGTTCGGCGGCGGAAGACAATCGTGTACTATACACCCCCGTCCCCTTCGTCTGCTCATTAAACGCACGCAACAGCACCGTCTTATTCAAATCAATAAACCGCTCCTCCCGGTCCAAAGAAACATACCGGTAGTTTACCTCCTTGCTCCGCCCGTTCCGGGTCAGATTCACCGGCGCGGCATTCCCTTTCGGATCAAAACGCCAGATATCATACCGGTCATAGATCAGGATGTGCTCATCATTCGCCGTCCATCCCGGTGAACCATAAGCAGAAGGATAATCCGGCACATCATTATCCGTATCCCACGCCGGAAAAGACTGCGGCGTAGTCAGCCGATGCAGCTTCCCATCTGCCAACGAGATCGTATAATAACTACTGTCAGTCGAAGCATACCACCAGGCATACTTCCCTTTTGGCGAGAGACGCAAGCGTCCGTA
>JAJDIA010000092.1 GCA_030266465.1 Parabacteroides sp. OttesenSCG-928-G21
ACAAGTCCGGCGTAAATTGAATTCGGCTGTATTTGGCATCAATTAAAGAGGCCAACGTTTTTATGGCCAATGTTTTTGCTAAACCGGGAACCCCTTCCAATAAAATATGTCCATCGGAAAGCAGACCTATCAATAATGATTCTACTAAATGTTTCTGACCTACTATAACCTGGTCCATCCCCCTTGTAATCAGGTTCACAAACGAACTTTTATTTTCAATCCGTTCATTCAACTCTCTAATGTCTACTGTCTGACTCATAAAATTATGTGTGTTTTTATATTATTTTTTCTTTTTAATATCGTTTTTACTGTTATCAATCTCTTTTTCCCTTTTCTGATGCACAAAATTAGAAATGTTAAAAACGTATACGTCACAATTGCAGTTAAAATTTTTTAACCGCACCCCCTCGTTTATACTTATTATGTATATTTAATGAAGCTTTGCTTTTATAAAGCAGCTACGATTTGATTTTGAAGGGCTGTAGCTTTTTCTATTGACGCTGGATCATTTGCATCTATTCCATACACTTCAGGCTTAGGAATAAGTATTTCTGTTCCAATATCAATCAGATTTGGGTTTTTAATAACATCTTTATTAAATTCATAGATATAAACCCAAAATATTTTATGTTTATAATATTCCTGAGAAATTAAAGTCAACCGGATTCCTGCAGTTATACTTGTTCGAGCTAATATGTTTTGCTCAGACTTACTTGTATTTATGGTTGTAACAGGCTGAACAGTGGATGTATTTCTTTTTTCAGTTGATTCGGCTACTGAAACATTTTCCGTTTTCGGTGCTATTACTTCAGTTTCAGTTGAACTGATAGAATCATTTACCGGTAAAACAGGTGTATCATTCGTAGACGGAATAGAATCTTTTTTCGGTTCTACTTCATTAGCCACTTCATGAGGAATATTATTCGTTGATTTTCGCGTAAACGAAGGTGGGGAAGAATCAGGCACAAACAATGCACTGAAATACATATAACCAAAAACTCCGGCAAAAACCAAAAGAAGAACAAACAAGGTACCGAGTACTGTCCACTTTATTGTCGATATCGTTTTTGAGGAAGATGTTTTTATTGTTTTATCTCCGGGAAGAGTATTTTCCGGCTGAATTACCGTCTTTTTATCTTCCGAAACTGGGGAGCTGACTACCACAGGCTCTTCCGTTATGATTGCTTCATCGGATGCTTTTGGATTATCAAGAGGTATTTCTTTGTCTTCAATTCTGTCTTTTTTTGCGTCGATCTGTTCTGCTAATTGAGCATCTTCATTGATCTCTGTCGTTTCAAACAAGGCAAATGGTTCATTTACTAATTCCTTCAAATCCTTGTCCGGCAGATAGGATAGTTTATGATGTGCCGGAATAATAAACCGTTCACCTGTATTGACATGAACACTTTCACGTTGTTCCGCAAGTATGAGTTTGAACGTCCCAATTCCCTTTATCTTTACTAAATTATCTCTGCAAAGACCCTCTGTCACTTCGGATACGAAAGTTCGGAGGAAAAGCTCCATATCAGCTTTGCTTTTACCGGTTTTTCCCGATAAAATAGATGCAAGCTCTTGTATGGATAATCGGTTATTCATTTTCGTCTAACGATTTTATCCTGTTTTTTAAAGTGGCACCAGGTTTAAAGGCCGGTGATAACTTAGGAGGAACAAGATAACGTTTACCATTGGCCGGATTAACAGTGATTCGTTCTTCTTTCTTTTTGACTTCAAATTGTCCAAAACCGGGAATGCTAACACTGTCATTATCCGTTAATCGTTCTCCCAATGTTGCACCAAGAGCCGTCATAACCTCATTCGTTTCAGAGATTGTCCATCCCATTTGCTTCGACAATGTTGTTATCAGCTCTTTACTATTCATAATACTCTTTCTATATCTATTCAAATAATCTGCTATATTAATGATTATTTTGTGAATAGACAAATATTTTCACAAATTACCGATACTTCCGATAAGATCTAAATAGTCTGTGCCATTGATCTTTATATTATAAAATTGTCCGATTTGAAGAGGTTCGGTTTTCTGAATCAGGACTTCCGGGTCAACTTCCGGAGAATCAAATTCCGTACGTCCTATATAATAATCACCCTCTTCTCTATCGATTATTACTTTCAATATCTGCCCAACCTTCTTCTCATTTATTGCTTCTGCTATTCTTTGCTGCCTACCCATAAGTTGTTCTAAGCGTGTCTCTTTTAGATCAAAGGGAACATCGTCCTTGTAGTTTTTATAGGCATAAGTACCCGCTTCATGACTGTAGGCAAAAGCACCGAGGCGTTCAAAGCGCTCGCTTTCCACAAAGTCCAATAACTCATTGAAATCATCATCTGTTTCCCCCGGAAAACCAACCATTAATGTTGTCCTTAAATGTATTCCCGGGACCTCTTCACGAAAACGGGCAATTAGGTCCAATGTTTCCTGCTTGGTGATAACCCTTCGCATACGTTTCAGCATTCTATCACTGATGTGTTGCAAAGCAATATCCATATATTTACAGACATTCGGTCGTTCGCGCATAACACGTAATAGGTCATAAGGGAATTGGGCCGGATAACCATAATGCAAACGCAGCCATTCTACACCCGGAATATCGGATAAACGTTCAACAAGCTCCGGTAATGCCTGGCGCTTATATAAATCCTGTCCATAAAATGTCAGATCCTGCGCTATCAGTTGAAATTCTTTTACCCCCTTGTCTACCAATTGCTTTACTTCAAGTTCAATGGCCTCCATATCTGTCGATCGGTGCTTTCCGGTCATTATAGGTATAGCACAAAAAGAGCATCCGCGATTACAGCCTTCCGATATTTTCAGATAAGCATAATGTGCGGGAGTAGTTAAGGTTCTTTCTGTAGAAATCGAGGTATCGTATGTTTTCCCAAGTTCCGGTAATAGATCGATCCAGTCAAATTTCCCATAGAATTGATCTACTTCAGGTAACTCACGAACCAAATCATGCCTGAACCGTTCAGCCAGGCAACCTATAACAAATAGTTTTTTGATTTTCTTCTTCTTTTTCAGTTCACCCAATTCAAGAATCATATTCACCGATTCTTCCTGGGCGTCCCCGATAAATCCGCAGGTATTTACGATAACAATCTCACCATTAATCTGTTTGGGATCATGTTCCACCGTATATCCCTGAACTTCCAGTTGGCGCATTAACTTTTCAGAGTCCACCAGGTTTTTCGAACAACCTAATGTGACTACATCTATTTTTCCTTTTTTCATAGATCAGGATTTATTCTCCAAATAAAGAATTTACGAATTCTTTCCGATTGAACACCTGCAAATCTTCCATCCCCTCTCCCAGCCCGATATATTTGACCGGGATATGAAAATGATCAGAGATACCGATAACAACCCCACCTTTAGCTGTTCCATCCAGTTTAGTAATGGCCAACGCATTAACTTCGGTTGCTGCAGTAAATTGCTTGGCCTGCTCAAAAGCATTCTGTCCGGTTGAACCATCCAAAACCAGCAAAACTTCATGGGGAGCATCCGGAACAACCTTTTTCATGACATTTTTAATCTTGGTCAACTCATTCATTAAATTGACTTTATTGTGCAATCTGCCGGCCGTATCGATAATAACAACATCCGCATCATTGGTAACAGCAGAACTCAGGGTATCAAAAGCTACCGATGCCGGATCAGACCCCATTTGTTGCTTAATAACGGGAACGCCTACACGTTCACTCCAGATCACTAGCTGCTCCACGGCAGCGGCTCTGAATGTATCTGCAGCACCCAGATAAACTTTCTTTCCGGCTTTTTTGAATTGATAGGCTAATTTTCCGATTGTGGTAGTCTTCCCAACGCCGTTAACACCCACAACCATAATCACATATGGCTTCTTATCTACAGGGATAGTAAAACCTTCTTCATCCCCGGAATGATTCTCAGTAAGTAATGCGGCTATTTCTTCACGCAGGATAGAAGTAAGCTCTTCTGTATTAATATATTTATCCCGTGAAACCCGTTTTTCAATACGTTCAATTATTTTTAAGGTAGTATCAACCCCCACATCAGAAGTAATCAATACCTCTTCCAGATCATCCAATACATCATCATCAACTTTACTTTTACCGGCGATTGCGCGTCCTAATTTCGAAAACACATTTTCTTTGGTTTTGGACAAACCTTTATCTAATGTCTCTTTCTTTTCCTTATTGAAAAAACCAAAAATACCCATCTTAATTATTGTTTTATAAAACGATGCGAAGTTAACATATTAATTCAAGAAATGATAACTCTTTGATGTATAAATGAATTCAAATCAGCACATCCTGTTCTTGTAATCATCATAACCAAACTGACGCAGAATTTCCAACTCGTCATTCTCATGCAAAAGAGCTATTGGCGGATGTGCTATTCCATTGAACATATTGGTTTTAACCGTCGTGTAATGAAGCATATCTTCAAAGATAATAGTATCTCCAACATTCAACGGCTTTTCAAAATACCAATCCCCGATCACATCACCGCTCAGACAACTATTTCCACCTATCCGATAGCTGTATTTACCCTTCTCTTTGTCTACAGAACCACGAATTTCCGGCTGATAAGGCATCTCCAGGCAATCCGGCATATGGCAAGTAAATGAAGCATCAATTAGGGCTGTTCGTATACCTCCATTCTCCACTACATCCTGAACCGTTGTCAACAAAAAACCTGTTTGCCAGGCAAATGCACTCCCCGGCTCCAGGATTATCTTCAGATGAGGGTGTCTTTGTTTAAAATCATGAAGAAGTTTGATCAAATGCGCCGTATCATAATCTTTCCGCGTCATTAGATGTCCACCACCCAGATTCAACCATTTCAATGCAGGTAAATATTCACCAAACCGCTCCTCTATTACCGAGAGGAGATGTTCCAGGTCGTAAGAACTGGATTCACATAAAACATGTACATGAAACCCTTCAACCCCTTCCGGCAGAACATTGGGTAATAACTCTTTCACAATTCCCATTCGTGAACCCGGAGACGCCGGATTATACAGTTCCGTTTTGACAGGTGAATAGGCCGGATTTATACGCAATCCACAGGATATGGTATGATCCGACTTCAATGTTTCCGGATAAAACTTCTCAAACTGAGCCATGGAATTAAACGTGATATGGCTGCTATACCGCATTATCAAAGGGAAATCAGTAGCTGTATATACCGGCGCATACGTGTGAGCCAAACTCTTCATCTCTTCGAAAGCCAATCTCGCCTCATGAATAGAACTTGCCGTAGAGCAATCGATATATTCCCGAATAATAGGGAATACTTTCCACAAAGCAAAGGCCTTAAATGCCAGTATAATATTAACCCCTGCCTGCTCCTTTACACGTTTAATTAATGCAAGATTATTCCGAAGCAGCCTTTCTTCCAGAACATAACAGGGAGAAGGTATTTGAAGCTTGTCAGTCATATAAAATCAACTATAACTTTAGAATAGACAAAGGTAATGATTTTTCATCTGTCGAAGGGTATTGTGAAAAACATAATATCTTTGTGCAAACAGAATAACAAACAAACATTACATAAATAATAATTGACGGAACAGATTTTCGTTAATAACCCTTCCTTGTGACAAACCTCCGGATTACAAAATGTCAGCATTGACACTTTGTCAAATCAGACCCTTGTAGAATGCGCTAAATGGAGTCAGCCTGACCCTCGGTACAGAAAAAGGGCTGTTTTTGGAGGTTAAGGAAATACACAATGATAAGAAAACCGACGATCCGCTAACAAGTTGATTGAACAAACGGAAATCATGCCCATGTTTTTTTGATCCGGTTATTTTTCTGGTGGATTGAGTTGGCAAAACGTCAGATTCTTTTAGGTTAAGATTTTCGATGAAAAAAGGAAGAAATCCGACGGTTTCGGAGATTTTCGGCTTGGTTTTAACATCCCGTAACGGTTTTCATCGAATTCATTGCAATGAAATTCGGAAATCATCACAATGATTTTGAAAAAACATTACAATGAAATCAAAAAATCATTGTGATGATTTCGGTCAAAAAAGCTGATTTTGCTATCTCGACATGACAAAAACGCTGATTTTTGACCGTTTTTCATCTAATTTCTTCAAAGTGCCTGTTAGCTGAAAATCCCTTATTTAAAAAAAATGTCAACTAATGGCTGTTTTTTCTGACATACTGTAAACAGACCTAAAACAGCTGTTTAATCCCCTATTAACAATATTTAAGTTCGCAAATTTGTTTCGATTACTAAAATATAGTAGCATTGCGAACAAATAGTAATTTATAAAATAAAATATTACGAAAAAAATGGAAATTCTAACGCGACAAGAAGAGGAAATCATGTTGTATATCTGGAAGCTCGGAACCTGCTTTATAAGAGATGTATTGAATGAAATACCTGAACCTCGTCCTCCTTATACAACAGTTGCATCAATTGTACGTAATCTGGAACGTAAGAAATACGTAACTCCGAGAAAATTCGGAACGATTACTCAATTTACTCCGGCCATCAAAGA
>JAJDIA010000093.1 GCA_030266465.1 Parabacteroides sp. OttesenSCG-928-G21
CGCCAACCATCCGTACGTCTATAAGGTCGGCAAACTCTTCGTAATTAGTAGGCGAGATAGCTAATATCCTGCCATTAATAAACAACGTAGTACTCGCCCTAAAATGGTAAGGCACGATCGGGCCCGGTTCGGGTTCGGGGTGCGGATCAGGGTCGGGATCGGGACGGCTGCCACCGCTCGGCTGACGGTAGGCAATGACGCGTATCATATTATCCAGTTGCGCGTTCACCTCGTCGATGATGGCGTTCAACTTCGTCCGCTTGTCGGCATTCTTTTCGCCAATCTCATTCGCAGCATACAACGCATTGATATCAAAGACCAACTCCTTGAACGCTTTGTCCACCGGCGGACGCGCTTGCTCCATATTACCCTGTAACCTCTGCTGCTCCACCCACCTCGTTCGTGTGTTATACATCGATTCAAAAGCCAGGTTGTCCGCCTCCAGTTGATCCACCGAAGCCCCCAGTCCCAGTTTCGTAACCGCCGGCTGGTAAGCGGGCTTCCTGCAATCCTTAATGAAATTCGTCACAAAAGCCGTCGCCTCATTGTAGCCCTTCTGAGACGCCTTCTTATAGTTGTCCGCAATAAGCATCAACGATTCTGCCGCCTCCCGAATCTCCGCATCGATACTGTTTTGGTTCGACTTGATAATCATACGGAGATTCATGTACTCTTTGCTACGCCTTTCATCCGCTGCGATTATCGCCCGCGTCCCCGGCATTTTGCTTTGATATTTGAAGACATCATCTTCATGGTTAAACACTTGCTTATAAGCTGTATAAGCGTTAGTTAATTCCGAAAAATCCGCGATGGGAGTCTCCAGAGCTTTAATGACTACCGAATGTACCTGGTAGTGCTCGCCATTGCGTAGTTTGTATAAAACACTTACATTTTTAATTTGTTTCATGATTTAAAAAGGTTTATACGTTAATGTATTTAGGGGAAAAAATGATTGCCTTTAGGTTTGGTCGTTGAAAAAAACGGCGAATAAGTAGAGACAATCCTGTCGTATCCACCTGAAGACACTGCTTCAGGGCAAAATGGTTTTGCGTTAAGCACAATTCCGCCATTTCCAATGCGAAATGGTTATCACTCAGTCTATTTCTTTAGGAATAGAACTAATACCAAAAATATCCTCCAAGAATTGCGAGGAGTATATATATGCCCTAAAATTAACAAATATTTCCGAATCAACCAAATTTTTAACGAAAAATCTTCCGAAAATTTTCAAAAAAGTCTTCCAACACCTCTTGGAAGACCCATATCTCTCGGGGGGACACTTCCAACGCCTCTTGGAAGTCTCATATCTCTTGGGGGGACACTTCCAACGCCTCTTGGAAGTCTCATATCTCTCGGGGGGACACTTCCAATGCCTCTTGGAAGTCTCATATCTCTCGGGGGGACATTTCTAATGCCTCTTGGAAGACTCAAATCACAAAATTCCCCTTAAATAACCCTTAAAATTGAGAACAAAACCGCCGCTTTTCTGTTTATGAGATATTTCCGACAAGACAAAGATTATTATTAACACTAAAAAAGAATATACCATAATGAAAAAAATCTTTACACTGTTTTTATTGTTGCTGGTGGTTACGACGGCGAAGGCGGTACAGCATAATGTTAATACTGTTGAACAATTAATGGAGTTAGTTGGAACTGTAGATATAGCTGGAACTGCGCAAAATGGCGATACAATTATGCTTACAGCAGATACATATAATATAACAGCAACTATGGAAATTCCTGCTAATACATCTCTGACCATCATCGGTGCAGGCGCGGATAAGACGATTATTGATGGGGGATGGAGCGGAGAAGATGATAATACGGGCGTGCTGATATTTTATGTTCCAGAAGATGCCTCACTAACGATAGAAGGCGTAACGCTGCAGAGGGGATGGTTTGAAGTAGGTGGAGCTGTCTTAAATGAAGGTTCGGCTACTTTAAAGGATTGTGTACTAAAGGAGAATTACGCAGGAGGAGGCGGAGCTATTTATAGCGAAGGTCCTTTAACGGTGATTAATTGTGCATTGATGGATAATGAGGCAATAACAGCCGGCGGTGCTATTTTTATTCACAGAGCTTCTTTATTAATGGTGAATATGACAATAACTGGGAATAAGGCTAATACTGATGGCGGCGGATTGTATGTTGATGCAGGTACAGTTACTATCCTTAATAGTATTATTGTGGGGAATGAGGCGAATAGAGATGGTAATGATATTTATAATATAGGTGCTATCAATATGGCGTATAGTGCGTATGGGGAGTATAAGGGTTTTGAAGATAGACTGCTGGTAAGTGATGTTGCTAACTTTACCGAAGGTATTACCGCTTCGGCTGTCTTTGCTGATCCGGAGAATAGCCTGGTAATATTAAGCGGCAGCATTGCAGCAACGAAAGGGACGATGACGGCGTATGATGGGACGAATGGTTATTATAAAGATATAACAGATTGGAAATCATTTACAGGTGGTGCAGCAGGTGGTGTAGCAGGCGCAGTAGGTGGTATAGGTAATATAGGTAATATAGGTGGTATAGGTAATATAGGCGGTGCAGGTGGTATAGTAGGTGGTATAGTAGGTGGTGTAATAGCTGGTACAGCTAGACCTAGTGATAGTGATCTTGAATCTAAATATCTCCTAACGCCCCTCAACAACACAATCATGGGCGCGGTGTTTGAACTGGGCGATCCGGAGCCGGGCGTGCATCATGAACTCACCTTCCTCGTTGACGAAGGCATCCGCATTAATCCGAATAAAATGGCCTACCATATCGAAGAGGGTGGCGACTATACCTTCTACATGTACATGAACGCAGGCAATGAAGATAAGAAACCGTACGTTACCGTAAACAACGAACCGGTCGCTATCCGCGAGACGCAAGACGGAACGGGCTGGGTATATCGCATCCCGGCGGTTTACGAGAACAAGACGATTGAGATCGTTCTGCAAGACCTCGTAAGCAATCTGAACCCGGAAGAGGCGGGCATCGTGATCTACTCCTCCGTTGGTGCACTGATTGTGGATGTGGCACAATCTACCTCCGTAACCATCTACAACATCACGGGACAGGCGGTAGCACAACAGACGGTAGAGGGACGGACGGCGTTCAACCTGCCGAAGGGCGTGTATATTGTGAGAACGAACGGAAAGGCGACAAAGGCGATCGTAAGATAAGCAAGGAAATAGGAATCGAAGATCGCTTAGCGGAGCGTAAAGCAACTAGGAGATAGGAGATAGGAAAGGGATTCTATCTCCTTTTCTTTTTGTACGAATATACATTCTTGGCTCCCCTTCTTAGAAAAGAAGGGGGTGGACCATCGCTGCGGCGATGGTGGGGTAGTTTGAATTCTTTATAATGTATTTCCTATTTCTATATAAATATATTCTTTCATGCTTTCTTCTCATCTTCTTTCTTTACACACTAAAATAGATCAAACTACCCCACCACGGCAGAGCCGCGGTCCATCCCCTTCTTTTCTAAGAAGGGGAGCCGGGATAGTGGGTTTATTCCAACAAACACACGGGCGAACACATGGGTTCGCCCCTACAAGGAATAATTGCTTTATGCTTTGCTAAGTCATGAGATTCGCTGTTCTATGATTAGTTTTATATTATTATCTTTGTGAATCTTGAATCCGTACCTGAGAATGATTAAGCAAAATAGAGTACTATTTATCCTCGTTGTATATCTGTTGGTTTTTCAGCAAATAAGAGCTGAGGAGACTTTTGCTTTTCGACTTTATTTGAAAGATAAAGACCACTCTGCGTACTCACTTGAAAAGCCTGAGGAATTTCTTTCCGAATGGACTATTCAAAAACGCGAAAAAAATAATATCCCTATAATCAAAGAGGACTTGCCTGTTTCGCAAAACTATCTGGATCAAATTATTTCATTGGGATTACAACCCATTGTCAGCAGTAAATGGATGAATACGGTTGTTGTGGAGTCTTCTGATAGTATGCTAATCAGAGAAATAGAAAAACTTGATATTATTGATTCGGTGAAATGGGTCTGGCGAGGAAGTAATTTACAGTTATCTAATCAAAATCGACGAAGTGATACCGCTTTAGTTTCATCAGATATTATTTTAAACAATTATTACGGTTATGCTGAAAAACAGACGGTATTATTGCAAGGAGAAAAATTGCATGAAGCCGGATATAAGGGAGAAGGAATGCGCATTGCAATGATAGACGCAGGTTTTCAGAATGTTGACCGCATTAACGCTTTTGATTCTTTAGAATTGATCGGAACAGAAAATATCGTTTTCCCGGGAGAATCCGTCTATTTGCATGATCAGCATGGTACTAAAGTGTTATCCTGTATTGCCGCGAATATACCGGGGGTGATGGTCGGGACAGCACCCAAAGCAAGTTATTTATTGATAAAAAGTGAAGATGGCCGTACCGAATATCCTATTGAAGAAGATTATTGGGTGGCAGCGATAGAATATGCAGATAGTGTGGGTGTAGATATTATCTCCTCATCATTAGGCTATTATTACTATGATGCACAGGAGTTAAGCTATGAGCAATCACAATTAGATGGTCAGTCTGTTTTTATCAGCCGGGCCGCGGGTAAAGTGAGTAAAAAAGGGATCTTATTGTGCAGTAGTGCCGGAAACGAAGGAAATGGGACTTGGGTGAATGTAACCGTTCCCGCGGATAGTCGGGATATGTTAACGATAGGATCAATAGGTGCTGACGGCAAAAGAAGCTCTTTTAGTTCCTATGGTAAAACAGTTGACGGAAGAATAAAACCGGATGTTGTCGCCATTGGCGGACCTGCTCATTTAATTGATACGGATGGGCAGATAACGTATGGTAATGGAACCTCTTTTGCGGCTCCTATGGTTGCCGGATTAGCCGCTTGTCTTTGGCAGGCGTTGCCGGAATTATCAAATATGGAATTGCTGGAACTTATCCGGAGATCTTCTGACCGATATACAAACCCTGATCCTGAAGTGGGATATGGAATACCGGATATGTATAAAGCCTATATAGAAGGACAAGCGTATGTTAAATCAAAAGACTGACAGTTCCGGACGGGAAGAATTATCGTTGCTTGAACTGAATAACAAGGTTCGGCAGTCTGTCTCATCTGCTTTCCCTGATACTTGCTGGATACGGGCGGAGATGAGTGATGTGCGTGTTAACAGTGCATCAGGCCATTGTTATCTTGAGTTTGTTGAGAAGGATCTTTCCGGGAAACAGTTAGTAGCGAAAGCACGCGGAACGATCTGGGGAAGAACATATCAGTGGATAAGAGCCTATTTTGAGGAACAAACCGGACAATTATTCACATCCGGATTAAAAGTTCTGGTAAAAGTTTCTGTTGATTTTCATGCGGTTTATGGCTTTAATCTTACGGTTCAGGACATCGATCCAAGTTACACGATCGGAGATATGGTCCGGAAGCGGATGGAAATCATCAAGCTGTTACAGGAGGAAGGGGTTCTGCACTTGAATAAAGAGCTCTTATTCCCTCAGTTGCCTCAACGAATAGCTATCATTACATCGCCTACGGCGGCGGGCTATGAGGATTTTATGAATCAGCTCACCAATAACACTTCAGGCTATATCTTTTATCCTAAATTATTTCCTGCCATCATGCAAGGGGAGAAAACAGAAGAATCGGTTATTGCCGCTTTGGATAAAATCTATACCTGTCAGGACTGTTTTGATGTTGTTGTGATTATCCGTGGAGGAGGGGCAACGTCAGAGTTAAATAGTTTTGATTCTTACCTGTTAGCGGCGAATGTAGCTCAATTTCCTTTGCCTGTCATTACAGGAATCGGGCATGAACGGGATGATACGGTATTGGATATGGTGGCACATACCCGGATGAAAACACCGACAGCTGTTGCTGAATTTCTGATCAAGCAGGTCGATTCAGAGGTGCAGAGATTAACGTTGCTACAGCAGGGAATTATAGATTGGGCAACCGGAATTATTCAGGAGCAGAAGAATTATCTGCAGTTGTTGGCTACGCGTCTGCCCCATCTGTCTGCTTCCCGTATTGAACAAAACCGAATATTGCTACATACGCTCGTAACCAAACTTCCTGCGGTAGCTAAAGAGCTTTTGCTTCGTCAACAAACTTTTTTGGATTTGCTGCAAAGCAAAATGAAAAATGATGTGGCTACATTTGTACAAAATAAACGACAACAACTGGAACTAGACGAACAGTTTGTAAAGATGGTATCTCCGGAATATGTTTTAAAGCGCGGTTTTAGTCTGACTTTAAAAGATGGGAAAATCGTAAAAGCCATCTCGGGACTTCAGCCGGGAGATAAACTTATAACCCGTTTAGCAGATGGTGAGATCAGTAGTGAAATTGAAACAATAGAAAAACTGGATATATATGGCAGCAAAGAAGGAATCTTATAATGAGGCAATAGAGGCGCTTCGGAAAATTGTAGCTGATATCGAACGGAATGAACTGGATGTCGATATTCTGTCTGAGAAAGTTAAAGAAGCCAC
>JAJDIA010000094.1 GCA_030266465.1 Parabacteroides sp. OttesenSCG-928-G21
TGTTACAGCGTATTGAGAAATTAATGCGGGAAGAAAAGGCTTATGTTGATTCGGAACTTACTATTGATTTGGTTGCGAGAAAATTACATGAGAATCGTTATTATGTCTCACATGCTATCAATAAATGTCTGCTCAAAAACTTTAACACCTATGTCAATGAATACAGGATCAAGGAGGCAATACGATTGATGTCGGATGCTCAGGCTGAAAAACTGTCTATCAATGAGATTGCTTATGATTCCGGCTTTAACGACAGGAAGAATTTTTACAGAGTGTTTAAGAAAAACACAGGACTGTCTCCGAGTGTTTTCCGAAACAACTTACAGCAAACAAATTGAAAAACATCGGATTTTGGGACATCTGTTTTTTAGGTTTTATCTAAATTTGCATGAAGTCGTTTTCTTTTTTTTGTATGTTTGTATGTGGAATAAACTATTTTAGAAAAACATCTTGTCTATGAATAGATTAGTAAAAACGTTTAGTCTGTCTCTTTGTCTATTGTTTATTGCATGTAATGGTAATAAATCGACAACTGAACAACCATCGGACAGTCTTCCCCAACGAACTTTTGAAACAGTCACTGTTCCGGTAATGATCTCTGATCCGGAGGAGCGTTTTGAATATGCCGCTAAGCATTATTGGAATAAGTTTGATTTTACAGATACCGTATATATTCATTTACCGGAGGTGACCGAACAGGCTTTTGTTAATTACATAGGCTTTTTGGGATATCTTCCGATAGAAAAAGGTGCTGCCAATATTAAAGATATGATGAAGAAGGCAGAAGCGGATAAAAAGGTGTATACCTATTTTATGGATTTATATGAAAAGTATCTGTATGATCCGAATTCACCGGCGCGTGATGAAGAGTTGTATATTGCTGTTTTGGAGTCTTTATTGAGTTCTTCTGTATTGGATGAGGTACAAAAGGTTCGTCCGGCTCATTTATTGAAGATCGCGCTTAAAAACAGAATAGGAGAAAAAGCGATTGACTTTGCTTATACTTTATCAAACAATAGGGTTGACAGATTATATAATGTAAAGGCGGATTACCTGATTTTGTTTTTTAACAATCCGGATTGTGAAACCTGTCATGCTGTAATACAGGAAATGTCAGCTTCATTATTGATACAGAATTTTATCAAAAACGGGAGATTAAAAATATTGGCTATTTATCCGGATGATGATGAACCAGCATGGAGATCACATATGTCCTTTATCCCTTCTGACTGGATTAATGGCTTTGATAAAACGCAAACATTGAAGAATGAAGAGCTTTATGATTTGAAAGCAATACCGACTATCTATCTTTTAGATAAAGATAAGAAGGTTGTTTTAAAGGATGTTGAATACCGCCAGTTAGCGGATTATTTGGCTACTCTTTTGAATAATTAAAACCTTTGTGCGAATTTCTTATGTTTTAAATATATAGTTATAGTGGATAAAAAGGTTAAATTACGTGTGCAGGGATTGACGAATAGTCAGATACAATCAGGTGCTTATGCCTTAATTTTGGCAGAGGATGAAGGTCCTCGCCGTATTCCGATTATTGTGGGGACATCCGAAGCACAATCTATTGCTATTGCATTGGAACATATCACACCACCCCGCCCTTTAACACATGATTTGTTTGTTAGTTTCAGCCAGGTTTTCGGTATTTATCTGCAAGAGGTATTTATTTACAAATTTGAAGATGGCGTGTTTTATTCTATGTTGATTTTTGATAATGGCGACAGAACTGTTCAGATAGATTCAAGAACTTCAGATGCCATAGCCATAGCCTTACGAATGAAGTGTGCTATTTATACAACGGAACGGATTGTCCGTGAGTGTGGTGTAGTGTTAGAAGAACCAGCGTTAGGCGATGCTGGTGAGGTGGATGAAAATGACTTGCTGGATTTGGAACCGGAGGATATTAAAGATGAAGAACAATTAAAAAAATGGCTCAGTTTATTAGATAACGATGAATTGAAAGAGCGCTTGGATGAATCCATAACTGAAGAAAATTACGAATATGCTAAAATGTATAAAGACGAATTGCGCCGTCGGGAAGAAAAAGGAGGAAAATCAGAATGATTGAAGAGACCGGATTTGGACTGATCCCCCTTTTACGTGGATTATTAGGAGTAGTCTGTGTTATTGGCGTTGCTTATTTATTGAGTTCCGACCGAAAGAAAATAGACTGGCGATTAGTGGGCGGAGGACTTATTATGCAGCTGTTGTTTGCATTGGCCGTACTTTATATTCCTTTTGTCGGTGGTTTGCTGGAAGGTTTGGGGAAGATTTTTATTAAGTTGATGGATTTTACCCAAGAGGGAATAAATTTTCTGTTAGGTCCTTATGCATCAAAAGCGAATGGCTTTGTATTCCTGATACATTCTTTACCGATCGTCATCTTTTTCTCCGCACTTGTTTCTATGTTTTACCACTGGGGAATTATTCAGAAAGTGGTCGGGGCATTTGCTTGGTTATTGCGTAAGTTTATGAATATTTCCAGTGCGGAAGGATTGGTGGTTTCCGGCAATATTTTTATGGGAATGACGGAGTCTCCGGTATTGATCAAAAATTATCTGCCGGCCATGAATCGTTCCGAGGTTTTGCTTGTGATGGTCTCCGGTATGGGAACCATTGCCGGTTCGGTAATGGGAACCTATATAGGTATGTTGGCCGGGGATGATCCTATGTCCAGAGTCCTTTTTGCCAAACACCTTCTATCGGCTTCCGTAATGGCAGCCCCGGGAGCTATTGTGATTGCCAAGATGTTATGTCCGCAAACGGAGCCGGCGGTAGATCATATAGCCAATCAAAAAGAGGAGAAAAAACATAAAACCGCACTGGATGCATTAGCAGATGGAACGTCAACCGGTGTAAAGCTTATGGTTAATATCGCGGCGATGTTATTGGTGTTTATCTCTTTGGTTGCTTTGATGAATTATGTTACAGAAGGACTTATCGGACGTTATACCGGATTAAACGATTGGATAGCCAGAGTAACTGACGGTAGGGCGGAAGGGCTTACGTTTCAGTTTATAGTAGGTGTTATAATGGCTCCGTTTATGTGGTTAATCGGAGTGCCTGCTCCGGACATTATGCTTGTAGGTTCTTTATTGGGACAAAAAACTATTCTAAACGAATTTGTGGCCTATTCTCAAATGCAGATATGGAAAGATGCCGGTATGTTTATATACCAGAAATCGATCGTGATGTCTACTTATATATTATGTGGTTTTGCGAATGTTGGTTCCATTGGTATCTTGCTGGGCGGATTGGGCGTTTTAGCTCCGGAAAAACGAGGTATGATTACTCGTTTGGGCATACCGGCCCTGATTGGTGGAGCTTTGGTTTCAGTCCTTTCTGCAACGATTATCGGAATGATTTTAGGTTGAGTTTATGCAAATATTTTATGTTCCGGATATTACGATAAATCCTGTTCTTTCAGAAGAAGAATCGGGACATTGCATCCGTGTCCTTCGTATGCAGGAAGGTGATGATATGCTGATTACTGATGGAAAGGGACGGTTTTTCAAATCACAAATCACAAAAGCGCATCCCAAGCGATGTGAGGTTGCCATCGTCGAGATTGTTGAACAGAAGCCATTATGGAATTTCAATCTTCATATAGCGATTGCGCCGACTAAAAACATGGACAGGATGGAGTGGTTGGTTGAAAAAGCCACGGAAATTGGCGTTAATGAAATGACATTCCTGCGATGTCGTTATTCGGAACGAAAGGAGATTAAAATTCCCCGCCTGGAGAAAATAATGATTAGCGCGATGAAGCAGTCTGTGAAAGCTACATTGCCGAAATTAAATGAAATCATATTGTTTGAAGATTTTGTGTCAACTCCTTTTCAGGGAGAGAAATATATAGCTCATTGTGAAAATGAAGAGAAGCCATTAATAAAGCAGTTATATTCCAAAGGTGATCCCGCTTTAATTTTGATAGGGCCGGAAGGTGATTTTTCTTCTGAAGAAATTCAATTAGCAAAAACGCATAATTTTTCTCCGGTTTCATTAGGAGAAAGCCGCTTGCGTACGGAAACAGCCGCATTAGTAGCTTGTCAGACTTTGCATATCCTGAATCAATAAATGATTTGTTTATTCTTCATTTTTTTATGATAAAATAAAAAGCATCTTGTTGAAAAACAAGATGCTTTATTGTCAAATACGTTATAATTAAAGTTTATATGAAATAAAGAGTGAAGAAATTCGATATTTCTTCTGTTGAACTTATCAGCGAATTTTTACAAATTCACCTTAGTATCAGCCTCTTTTAATTTTTTCAATTGTAATTCTAATTCTTCTTTTTCTTTAATTAAACGTAATTCCTCTTCACCTATTCTTTCTTTTCTATAACGTAAAGCTAATGCTATAATGTTATTCAGTTCGGAAAAAGAAAGATGTCTTAGGTTACTGGTTACTTGATTGAATGCACTCTCTTTTCCTAGCTTATTAGCAAGTCTTTTCGCGCGCATTGCTGCTTTTTGTTCTTCGGTCATTTTGACCCCTTTTTTTCTAGCCATAAAATAAATCTCCCCTTTTTTGATTTAGTTATTAAATTCAGTTACAATTACAAATATATAAATAAAACAATAATTTTATTTGTTTTGTTACAAGAAATCAATAAAAACTTCAAAAAAGGGGAAATTTTTAATAATATTTATCAATTGACAATGGAATTACTCCCATTCGATAGTCGCTGGTGGCTTTGAACTGATGTCGTAGACAACCCGATTTACACCTTTTACTTTATTGATAATTTCATTCGATACTTTTGCCAGAAAATCATAAGGAAGCTGTGCCCAGTCAGCGGTCATTGCGTCTGTAGAGGTTACGGCCCTTAATGTAATCGCATTTTCGTATGTGCGTTCATCGCCCATTACACCAACCGATTGGATCGGAAGCAGGATAGCTCCGGCTTGCCATACTTTGTCATATAACTCCCACTTTCTTAATAACGAGATGTAAATGTCATCGGCGTCTTGTAAGATCCGCACTTTTTCCGGAGTAATATCTCCAAGAATACGGATGCCAAGTCCCGGACCCGGGAATGGATGACGTTTAATCAGATGGGATTGCATACCTAATTCAACACCAACCTTACGAACTTCATCCTTAAACAAGAGGCGAAGAGGTTCAACCAGCTTCAGGTTCATCTTTTCCGGAAGTCCGCCTACATTATGATGGCTCTTGATAACAGTTCCTGTAATTGAGAGCGATTCAATAACATCAGGATAGATTGTGCCTTGTCCCAACCATTTAATATCTTTCAATTTATGTGCTTCTTCATCAAAAACATCGATGAATCCTTTACCGATAATTTTACGTTTTGTTTCAGGGTCGGTAACACCGGCTAATGCTGTATAGAATTTTTGTTTGGCATCAACCCCGATCACGTTCAATCCAAGGTGTTCGTAGTCTCTCAGCACATTTTCGAACTCATATTTACGAAGTAAACCATGGTCTACAAATATACAAGTCAGGTTCTTGCCGATGGCTTTGTTTAATAAAACGGCTGTCACGGATGAGTCAACCCCTCCGGACAGAGCCAGAATAACTTTATCGTTGCCCAACTGCTCTTTTAATTCCGCCACGGTAGATTCAATGAATGAGGCCGGCGACCAGTCCTTTTTGCATCCGCAGATAGTCAGGAAGTTGTCTAATAATTTTGTTCCGTCGGTAGTATGGAAAACTTCCGGATGGAACTGAACGCCCCAAGTGCTTTCTCCCGTTGCTTTATATGCTGCCGCTTCCACATCGGACGTGCTGGCAATAATTTGGAAATTTTCCGGTAAGGATGTAATCGTATCTCCGTGCGACATCCAGATTTGAGAGCCACTGGTAATACCATTAAATAAAGGATCTGTGCCATCGATATAGGCAAGGTTTGCCCGTCCGTATTCGCGGGAGTTAGCCGATTCTACTTTACCACCGGAAGTGTAAGCAATAAACTGAGCGCCATAACAAATGCCCAGGATCGGATATTTTCCACGTATCTCAGACAGGTCAGCCTTAAAGGCATTTTGATCATAAACCGAATAGGGACTGCCGGACAGGATAACCCCTTTTATGTCCTTCGTATTTTGAGGGAATTTGTTGTAAGGCACTATTTCGCAGTAAGTGTTTAATTCTCTTACTCTTCTTCCGATGAGTTGTGTCGTCTGCGAACCAAAATCAAGAATGATAATTTTCTCTTGCATATATCGTATTGGTGTTATTTTTATGTGGCACAAAGATAGCGAATAATCGTATACGATAAAACGGGAATTAGCCTAAATCTCATCTTTTTAATGACGAGGTTTCACTTTGCTTTTGTGAAAACCGGGCAGTTGTTTTTTGTTTTTACAGGAAGAATAGTCGACTTGTTTACAATGATTTTTCTGATTGTTTGTATCGATTAAT
>JAJDIA010000095.1 GCA_030266465.1 Parabacteroides sp. OttesenSCG-928-G21
CACATTAATTTTAGACCGAACGTACGTTAGTTTATTTTTAATAAACCGTTTATTGAAAGATTTTCAACTCGAATTTTAATGAAAACCCTGAAATTATCCCAATAGAGAAAGGCTTCAATGTAAAGAATTACTACCTTTGCCGTTATAGCAACTAAAAGTTATAAAAGTTATGAAATTTAGCGAGAAATGCTTCCACATATTTGAAGAGGCCACCAATGCATATCATATAACAGACAATGTAGATACTCCTATTCAAAACACCTATCCGGAAAGAAGTATAGAATATTATCTTTATCTGAAAAATTGGATAGATGCTGTTCAGTGGCATCTGGAGGATATCATTCGTAACCCTAAGATTGATCCGGTTGAAGCGTTGGCCATTAAACGCCGCATAGACCGTTCTAATCAGGAACGCACGGATTTGGTGGAAATGATTGATAGCTATTTCTTAGACACATATAAGGGGGTAACTCCTCTTCCGAATGCGACTATAAATACGGAAAGTCCGGCCTGGGCTGTCGATCGTTTGTCTATTTTAGTGTTGAAGATATTTCATATGCAGCAAGAGGTAGACCGACCGGATGCAGATGCCATTCACCGTCAACAATGCCAGAACAAATTGACTATTTTATTGGCACAAAAAAAGGATCTTTCTTCTGCTTTAGACCAACTCTTAGATGATATTGCCGCAGGAAGAAAGTACATGAAGGTTTACAAACAGATGAAAATGTACAATGACCCGAGTTTGAATCCGGTATTATACGGCAAAAAATAGATGGCCAAAATATTAATCATACGACTATCGGCAATCGGAGATGTAGCCATGACCATTCCGGTCATTTATTCTGTCGCTAAAGCTTATCCGCAGGATTCTTTTACGATTCTGACGCAAACTTTTCTTATTCCTGTCTTTGTTAACCGCCCGGCAAATGTAAATGTATTAGGGATAAATACAAAAGGAGCAGAAAAGTCACTGTCCGGCCTACTCCGTTTTACTTCTGCATTAGTGAAATATGATTATGATATGGTGTTAGACCTGCATAATATTATTCGTCCTTGGATTATCCATACAAGATTTCGATTAAAAGGAACACCTGTTTATGTGATAAAGCGTGACAGGAAGGCACGAAAACAATTAATTCAGCAAAAAAACAAAGTATTCAAACCGCTTTATCCGGTGATCAACTCTTATGCGGATGTTTTTCGAAAAGCCGGTTTTAATTTTGAAATCACTTTCACTTCACTATTTGATGATGCACATCCGGCGAATCTGGCAGAGTTGGATTCTGTATTGGGCAAGAAAACAGGAAAGTGGATTGGTATTGCCCCTTTTGCCAAACACCGGGGGAAAATATATCCGATTGACTATATGGAGAAAGTAGTCGAAACTCTTTCTCTTCGTGAAGATATTACGCTGTTTTTATTCGGTGGAAGAGGTTATGAAGAGGCTGTTATGGAACAATGGGCTTATCAATATCCTCGTGTACACAGTATGATCGGTCGTTATTCGTTGGATAGTGAATTAACTTTGATTAGCCGGTTAGATCTTTTGCTGAGTATGGATTCGGCTAATATGCATTTTGCTTCATTGGTAGGAACACGCGTATTATCCGTATGGGGGGCCACTCATCCTTATGCCGGCTTCTATGGATTCGGACAAAAACAGGAAGATGCGATACAACTTGATTTACTTTGTCGCCCCTGTTCGATCTACGGAAAAAAGAAGTGTTATCGGGGAGACTGGGCATGTATGGTACAATTAATGCCGGAAGTAATTGTTGAAAAAGTTCAAAATGCTTTATCTGATGAAAGTAGAGATTAACCCGGTGTATAACCACCTTTCATCTTTTATCAAATCGATCCCTTCGAAATTTGATTCTCTGGGAACCATTATATACCAGGCACGAAATACATTACGCTTAATTGAGGTCGGCGGCCTGCCTCTTGTCGTTAAACGTTTCAAAAGAGCACATATCATTAATCGCTTTATTTATGGAACTTTTCGTTCTTCCAAAGCGGAACGTTCCTATATTAATGCCGTCAAACTATTGGAGAAAGGAGTTAACACCCCAATCCCCGTCGGCTATATAGAGGAGTATAAATTCGGTTTAAGATATTCTTATTATATTACGCTTAAAGCCTCTTTTGCGCATGAGATCCGTGAATTTTGCGATATGGAAGATGTAGAGCCCTATTCCAATATTCTGGAAGCTTTTGGTCTGTTTACGGCAAGGCTGCATAATAAAGAGGTTATTCATGTAGACTATTCACCGGGCAATATTCTTTTTGATTTTATTCACAACAAACCGGTGTTTACCGTTGTGGATATTAATCGACTTCGTTTTGGTAAGCTGACTGAGGAACAAAGTTATCATAATCTTAGACGCTTATGGTTAACAGACCAAGCGTATACAATTATTGCCCGATCCTATGCCAAAGGGCGAGGGTTTGATGAAGAAAAAGCCATAGAACGCATTCTATATCATAAGAATAAATTTATGGCAAATCGATATAAGTAAACAATATGTATGATTACCTTATTGTCGGAGCAGGTCTGTTTGGATCAGTTTTTGCTCAGACAGTTTCTGAAAACGGAAAACGCTGTCTTGTAATAGACAAGCGGTCTCATATTGGGGGAAACGTCTATTCAAAAGATGTAGACGGCATACAAGTTCACCTATATGGGGCACATATTTTCCATACGGATAAAGAAAATATATGGCAGTATGTAAATCGTTTTACCTCTTTTAATCATTATATAAATTCTCCACTCGCATGCTATAAAGGGAAGTTATACAATCTCCCCTTTAACATGAATACATTCAACAAATTGTGGAATGTGAATACACCCGAAGAAACCAGACACAAACTCGAAGAGCAGCGTCGCAAATATCATTCTATTAACGAACCAGCAAATTTGGAAGAGCAGGCTTTGAAGCTTTGTGGAGACGACATCTATTACACATTCATAAAAGAGTATACCGAAAAACAATGGGGTAGATCCGCTAAGGAATTGCCCCCGTTTATTATCAAACGAATCCCTTTTCGTTTTACCTATGATAATAATTACTTCAGCGATCCCTATCAGGGAATTCCTAAAAACGGTTATACGGCATTCATTCATAAGCTATTGAAAGGGATAGAGGTCAAAACAAATACAAATTATTTTGATGACAGGGCTTATTTTGATCAGATTGCACGAAAAGTTATTTTCACAGGTTGTATAGATGAGTACTTTGATTACAATCTGGGGCGATTAGAATATCGTAGTTTAAGGTTTGAGCATGAACGGTTGGAAACAGACAACTATCAAGGTAATGCCGTAATTAATTACAATGAAGCATCTGTCCCTTACACGCGTATGATTGAACATAAGCATTTTAATTTCGGGAATCAGCCTTTTACCATTGTCACAAAAGAATATCCCCAGACTTATACCTCTTCGGAAGAGCCTTATTATCCTATAAATGACGAGAAAAATTCAACGCTATTAAAAGAATATAAAGAGCAGGCAAAACTTTATCCGGATACGCATTTCGGGGGACGGTTAGGCCAGTATGCCTATTTTGATATGGATGATACCGTTGAGGCAGCTTTGTTGTTGGCTAAAGAAATATTATCGGAGGATCAGTAAAATAAAACTATGGGGAAATATTATCTTTCAAAAAATTATAAAGAACTTAACAGCGCCGGCAACAAAGCCAAAACCGATATTGAGAAAATATTGTCCGAGCATGGATATTGTAATGCCGGTTTACCGCAAACCACCTATCAGAATAATATTGTAGGTTTTTTCCTGACATTGATCAGCGTATTAAGAATTCTGCTTACCATTTCTGTTAATGACATTGTCATTCTACAATATCCTTTGAAAAAATATTACTCTTTTGCTTGTCGGCTGGTCCATCTGAAAAAGGGCAAAGTGATTACACTGGTTCATGATTTAGGCTCTTTTAGAAGAAAAAAACTAACCATCGAAAAAGAGATCAAACGACTAAGTTCTACCGACTCGCTGATTGTGCATAATCAATATATGAAAAAGTGGCTATTACAACAGGGCCATACTAAACCTATAGTTTGTTTGGAAATATTCGATTATTTATCACCAGCTGTAGCCAATGACCCCATTAAAATTGAAAATTCACCCTACAAAGTAATCTATGCGGGAGCCTTGAGTTACAGAAAAAACCGCTTTCTTTATTTGCTGGATGATGTCATACACGGTTGGCAATTTAACCTGTATGGCAATGGTTTTGAAGAGGAACGGATCCACAATAAGAGTTCGTTCAATTATAAAGGATTTATTCCATCAGATCAACTTATTGAGCATGTAGATGGCGATTTTGGTCTGGTGTGGGATGGTGATTCTATTTCTACCTGTTCGGGTAACTTTGGCGAATATTTAAAATTAAACAACCCACATAAGACCTCTCTCTACATCCGTTCCCATCTGCCTATAATCATCTGGAAAGAAGCAGCGTTGGCTACATTTATCGCCGATAATAAAATTGGCATTTGTATTAATTCTTTAGACGAAATAGAGCAGGTTTTGCATTCCATAACAGCCAAGGAATACCAAGAGATGAAATATAATATCGGGCAAGTCAGCCAAAAGCTCTCTTCAGGATATTATACGGTCAAGGCTGTGAAAGAGGCCAAAATGATTTTAATGTTAGGCTAAGCCTAAAACCCAATAATAGGCTTCCAGAATTTTTTCATTTTACGTTTATACCAACCATGGCATCCAAAAGGCAACTGACTATTAGTCAGTCGATAACTAAAAAAAGGATATTTGTCAAAAGAAAAAGACAACGCTTCTAAAGGATTTGGATAAAGAAATTCCGAAACTTCTGTCGCAAAAAAAACATCTTCATTATATAAATGATTTTGTTTATGAGAAATATATTTATCGATTTTCTCTTTGTAACGTTTCGTTGCTTGAAAATGACTCTCTACTTTACGTAGTGAAAACCCTCCATTCCCAATTTTATTATATAAATCATATTTACTGATTTCACCTCTTTTCTGCTTTTTTTGATGCAAGTATTTAGTAATAGTAGAAATCAAAGGATACTCATATATTTTCTTTTTCAACCAGGGAGCACCAATATAATCATACCCTTTCAAACACCACTCAACAAGTTCATCTCTAAATACGTATGCGTCAAGTTGATAAATTAAAATATACTGATATTGCAAAAAACGCTCATAAAACAGAGAAGATAACATTAATTGATTATATCCCTTTATACCAGAAAAGAAATAATCATCAAAAGAAATAATCGTTAAGAGTGGAAATTGACTGTTTATTTCCGATAGATCTAAAGATTCCGGTTTAACAATAATAAGGAGATGAGCATTTAATACGGCATAGGCTTGTTTTAAAGAGCGTAGTTCTAACTCACAAAGTTCTTTTTTATATATCGGTATAACAACTGCGACTAAATCCTTAGAGACTTTTTCTTTCATTTGAATAATATTTATTTCCTTCCGAAATCCGCAGGGATCTCGCCCCAATTAGCCGTATCCCATTTCAGAATAAGCGTAGTATAGGTGTTATTTTGTAACCATTTCTCTGCTCGTTCGATCAGTTCGAATATTTTTTCATTTTCCGGCATGCGCTCCAAAAGGGTTTTCGCTTTCTTGTTTTTTACCCATTTCATCGCATTTACACTGTCGGAATATAGGGGAAGACTGCTCTTCTGCTGCTTCAAATAAGCCAGACCATGCACAAGGGCCAGAAATTCACCTACATTGTTCGTCCCTTTTTGTAAAGGGCCAATACGAAAAAGCTCTTGTCCGGTAGCCGTATATACGCCACGATACTCCATCAATCCGGGATTCCCACTACATGCTGCGTCTACTGACAGACTGTTCCAAACAGGAGTATTCGAAGAATTCGTCTTGTCTTCAAACAGGATTTTCTTCGCCGTTTTTGGAGAAGAAGCCTTCTTTAAATAATCAGAATACCCATTTTCCAAGGCATCAACAGCCTCCTGGCGGGTTTCAAAAGATTTGTATTTTGCCCCTTCATAGCCTTCAACCTGAAGTTTACAATCCACCCAACTGTCATAAACTCCCGGGTTGACACCATTCCAGACCACATAATACTTTGTCTTTGCCATGTTATTTTTTATCGTACGGACAAAGATAAAACAAATGAGTTAATTAAGTCCCTTTCCATCCCATATAGAAAGATTACAACCTCGCAAAAAAAGGCATCCGCCAATTCTATTACCAGTATATATTCAACACTTCGTAATGAAATACCGGAATCTTCATGAAGAAAAAAAGGATT
>JAJDIA010000096.1 GCA_030266465.1 Parabacteroides sp. OttesenSCG-928-G21
TAAACCGTAGGAAATTTATCCGGATATCTGCCGCCGCAGGTGCCGGTGCGTTGCTCATGCCGGGAGCAAAAGCTGAAACAACAAGCGTGCCGGCAAAACAACAGGCATCTCCCCTACCGATGCGTACACTTGGGCGTACAGGTCTTCAGGTGCCTATTTTGAGTATGGGAGTTATGCGTGCCGACAATCCGAATGTCGTACGCGCTGCTTACAATTCCGGGATAACTCACTTTGATACCGCGCACGGCTATCAGAACGGACGTAATGAAGAAATGCTTGGCGAATTCTTCAAAGACAAATCCCGTGACACTTTTACGATTGCCACTAAATGCAAGATCGGCTACCCCTATTCTGCAACATTTGAAAAAGAATTTTCAGATATGCTCGATCTGAGTCTGAAACGTCTGCAAATGAATTATGTGGATATTTTCTATGCACATGATATGCAATCCCCGGAACAGGTGAAAGATCCACGCTTGATTGCCACCATGAAGAAGTTCAAAGCGGACGGTAAAGCTAAATTCTTAGGCTTTTCCATGCACAATCATAAGCCCGAACAAATCGATGCGGCCATTGAAGCGGGTATTTACGATGTAATTCTACTCAGCTACAACTTCAAAATCGAAAATATTCAAGCGATTGAAGCAGCCATGGAAAGAGGTGCAAAGGCTGGAATCGGATTTGTAGCTATGAAGGCCATGACCGGTGGTACAACCGACGCGGCCGGAACTAATAAAGTAAACGGACAGGCTTGTTTGCGTTGGGCGTGGAGAAATGAAAACCTGATCACCGCTATTCCGGGATTCACCAGTTTTGATCTGCTGGACGACTGTCTGGCGGCAGCGAATAATCCGACACTAACGGATGCCGACCGTCAGTATATGGCGTATGCCAGTCAGGAAGAGGGGCTCTTCTGTCAGCAGTGTGGTCAATGTACCGGTCAATGTCCGCAAGGTCTGCCTATTCCGGATATGATGCGCGCCTATATGTATGCGTATGGATACAAACATGCCCAGTTATCCAAAGCGACTTTGGAAGAGTTGAATCTGCCGCAAGATATGTGTGGCAATTGCGATTCCTGCCAGGTGAAATGTAAAGCCGGTTTTAACGTGGCAGCCAAGATCGCAGCCATTGCCCCGGTACGTGATATGCCGATGGATTTTTTGAGTTGATTCACACAACAAACAGTATAAATGAAAAGAATTAATTACATGATAATCACCCTGCTGTGTTGCTACGCCGGCGGGGTGATCGCACAAACTCCACAGGAATTGAAAAGTTGGTTGCCCGCCATTAGCGGATGGACAATCAGTGAAGAGGTGGAGGTCTTCAATCCCGATAACTTATTTGACCGTATTAATGGCGCCGCGCCTTTATTCATTGAGAATAATTTCCGCGAAATGACCAGTATGGAGTATAAACGGGGTAATGATTATATCACTATTCAGGCCTATCGACATGCTTCACCGGAAGATGCCTTTGGTATGTATGCCTCCGAACGTTCCTCCGGACTGAAGCAACACGCCATCGGTGGAGAGGCGCAGGGTGACGAAGGCAACCTGTTCTTTTTCGCAGGAGATATCTACGTGAAAATGTGGAGTCGCTCCGAAGCAAGTGTAGAAAACACCTTGTTGGAAATAGGAAAAGGACTAGCCAACCGTATAGACTCCAATGCCAGTTATCCCGCATTGCTTCGCTTGTTCCCTTCAGAAGGAAAAGAGCCGTATACGGAAGCCTATATCACGGCTAATTATATCGGTCATGAGTTTCTAAGTCATGTCTATCTGGCCAAATACAAAAACGACGGGAAGGCATTCCAACTGTTCCTGATTGATGGTAAGACACCGGATAAAATCAAAGAAATATTAACTCAATATTATACCTTCGCCCGTCAACCTCTGGAATTTCAGGAAGGCGAACTGGTGATAAAAGACCGTTACAACGGAGACATTCCGGCTATCTGGAAAGGACGCTATCTGATTGGCATCTATTCCGAAAATGGCAATGATGTAGGTGCGCAGAAATGGCTGAATGAACTGGGAGCCAAACTGTAGTTTGGAATTATGAGTTGATCGTTCATTGGATATGAGAAAGTTTTCTCTAATCTATTTATTCATTCATAATTTATAATTCATAACTCATAATTTTTTCCTCGTTTCCCCCGTTAAAAACTTATACTCCTTCTGTCGTGTTTTCCATTTATCCAGAGCGTATTGTTGCATATCGGAGATCGTATCTTTTTCGTCCACGATTTCAGTTCCCATCAAGGTTTCAATGATATCTTCTATGGTAACAATTCCATCCATTCCGCCATACTCATTAAGTACAAAGGCGATTTGCTCTTTCTGCTCGATTAATTTTTCCCAGGCCAAATAGACATTTACGGTTTCCGGCAAAGCAACAATCTCCCGTTTGATATCTTTCAGTTTCAGATCAAAACAATCCTCTGCCAATTTCTCAAACACCAAAGAACGGAGCACATAACCCGTAATATCATCCATATTCTTTTGATAGACAGGGATACGTGAAAAATTCAAGAGATCTTTATTCTCCATAAATTCCTTTAGCGTCATCTCTTCATCGGCAACCACACAGACTGTTCTTGGCGTCATGATCTTTGAGACTCTTATTTCGTATAGCTTCATCAGGTTTTGAATGATCTTATTCTCATTTTCCTTGAAGATTCCCTCTTGCGTACCAATATCAGCCAGGGCGGAAATCTCTTCACGACTGGTACTTTGCTCGTCGTCCTTTCTGGAAAGCAACCGGGTTAAGAAGGCAGATACAACCACCAATGGATAGGCAATAATTACCATTACATTTATCGTTTTCGCAGAGAAACCTACTAATTGCCTGTTATAATTAGCACCGATCGTTTTGGGAATAATTTCGGTCAACACTAAGATTAAGATCGTAAGAATAGCCGAAACCAGTCCGAAATAAGCCTCGCCAAACACGATGGTAGCCTGTGCCCCTACTCCCGCCGCTCCCACGGTATGAGCTATCGTATTCAAAGACAGGATGGCCGATAAGGGACGATCTACATTCTCTTTTAGTTTAATAAATGCCGTCGCCGCTTTATCCCCGTTATTTTCTTTTGCTTTCAGATAAGACAAAGGCGTTGAGAGGAGTACGGATTCTGTGATCGAGCAAATAAAAGAGGTAAATAAGGCAATAAAAAGATAAAGTAGCAATAGTGCCATTTCGTTTTTTAGATTGATTAGTCGTCACGAAGATATAATTATTTTAAATAAGCCATAAAATAATTACGGGGATTTTATGGAATAAAAACAAAACGAGCATATCGCTATGACATGCTCGCTTTACAATCGCTAATTCCGAAATTAATAATAGAAGTTGGTTCCCGGACAAAATTCCAGGCAACTACCATCATTGTCCAATATTTCTATCTTATTTTCCCGGGCTAACCATCCGATGGCCGACCATAAGTCTGCATCCGACAATGCTGTCTCTACCTTTAATGCCTCAAAGCTCATTTTTGTATTCCCGTCGGCCATCAGGTTCCAAATAGCGCCGGCGTTCATTCCAATTGTTCCTTTTGTCATGATATTTTAATGCCTTTTAAATGTTATTTTAAGGTGCGTCTTTCTTATTAAACAATCTTAGGTGCAGAAAGGATTTAGCAAAACTGTAAATAAATGTTATTTATTTCGTCATTCCCCGTTCATTCGTCTTGAGTATTGGTTTTTTCGTGTTGTTCGAGTAAGGAATAGATTTTTTGAAAATTAAACTCAACTTTGCAAAAGAATAAAAAGAAGTAATTGAACTAAGCAAAATAGCAAATGAGTATTATAGGAGGAGTTATATTTATGGTTGTTTTTCTGGCGTTGATAGCCGGAATGATTTATTACCTTTCGAAACGGTTGGCTTTGTTTTTCTCAACAGCATCTATTAAATGGTGGATAACAGGATTAAGCGGTATGACTGTATTTGTAGGGTTTGTACAGTTTTTGCCTGCGACCCCGGATTTTATCGGTAGGACAGGTAATATAATCGGTTCCTTCTGGATGGTTGGGTTGGTGTCATTCACTTTAGCTGTTGCTATTATCGATCTGATCAACCTGTTCGTTAAAATAAAGCCGTCGGTACGGGGATTCTTGTCTTTGGGGTTGGTTTCCGCTCTTCTGATTGGAGGTTTTATCCGTGCGAACAGCATCCGGGTAAAAGAGGTAAGTATCCCTATAGCCGGTTTGACAAAAGAGGTAAAGGCCGTTCATATTACAGATATACACTTAGGTGATTTCTGGGGGAAAGAACGCTTGAATAAAGTAGTGGAAACAACAATGGCACTCCATCCTGACGTGGTATTCAATACCGGAGACATGTTTGACAGCCAGGTACATTTCAGCGAAAACTCCGATGTTTTGGAGCCATTGAAAAAACTGACTGTGCCCCATTACTTCGTGCATGGCAATCATGATGAATACGAAGGAGTGGAAATTGTCGTCGAACGCATGAAAAACGCAGGGGCAATTGTCCTGCAAAACGAAATAGCCGATTTTGGAGAATTGCAGATCATCGGTTTGAATAATATGGCTAAAGATACTATTACTTTTGATGTACATGCCGTAGCAGGCGCAGAAACCGTCGAAAGTGTTATGGCGCAGTTACCTGTTGCAGCCGACCGACCTACTATCGTACTGCATCATCGGCCGGAAGGTGTTGAATATATGGCGGCAAAAAGTGCCGATTTACTTCTTTCCGGCCACACACATGCGGGACAGGTCTTTCCTTTTACCCTGATGGCAAAGAGTATGTTTACCTACAACAAAGGGTTATACAGCTATAAGAATATGCATATTTATGTTTCCGAGGGAGTCGGGACAGTATTTGTTCCCCTTCGTATAGGAACAAGCAGTGATATTACGTTGATCCGGTTAGTGCCCGAATAAAGCCACAAATATGCGGTTATAAAGGTTAATATAGCTTTATAAAGCTGTTTTATCAGCAATAACTAATAAGTTTGTACGTTAGATAAAAGAACATATCACGTAGAATAAAACAGTAATTAGGCTATAATGAGACTTGACCGAAAAGCTATTCGTCGGAAAATAGTACCTATTCTCCTATATCCATTTTTAGGAATAATGATCTTTGTATTCCGAATCATGCCACTCCTATGGCTAAGAGGTTTTGCTTCATTTGTAGGTGTTTGTGTGTATCAGTTGGCCGGACGGTCACGGGAAAGAGCGCTGTCAAACCTGAAGAGTGTTTACGAAAATGAAACAACTCCAGAAGAACGGGCTATGATGGCCCGAAAGGTTTTTGTGGAAATGATCAAATCTTTTTTCGACTACATCGCCTATTCTAATGTAACAGATAAAGAGCGTTTCTTCTCATTGATTGATGTAGAAGGTGAAGAGCATCTACGCGCTGCCTACGAAAAAGGAAAAGGGGTTATATGCCTGGTTCCACATTTGAGTTCGTGGGAGTTTGCGGCCATTACCCCACCGATGTTAGGCTATGAAACTTCAGCCGCAAGCAAAGTCATGAAAATGCAGATGCTCCAAAATAAGATGGTCAAATTCCGCCTGCGTCGCGGCATGAAAAACATTAGCCGCGAAGCCTCCTATACCAAACTACTGGACGTACTGAACAAAGGCGAATGTCTTATTTTAATGATCGACCAAGACACCAAAGTAAAAAGTCTTTTTGTGGATTTCATGGGCAAACCGGCCTATACCCCTATCGGAGCGTCACGTCTGGCTTTAGAAACAGGGGCGGTGATCGTACCGATGGTAATGACCCGCCAGGAAAATGACAACTACCGTTTTATTATCTACCCGGAACTTCCCACAGTAAACACCGGAAATCTGGAAGCGGATCTGCTTGAAAACACACAACGCCAGACGAAAGTAATGGAAGAGATGGTTCGGACCTACCCTACACAATGGGTTTGGATGCATTCCCGTTGGCGTACTACGCCTGAAAAAATGGCCGCCTACCGGAAAGCGAAAAAGGAATTGCTCGAAAAAACAGCTACCATCAACGTCTAATAATCGGGTTTCTGTTCCACAAAAGGCCCTACTGTTCTTACTTCATAAAAGTCTACAAACAATCCAAAAACAGGTCCAAAACCAACAAATCAAAATGTAAGCAAAATCACCCATTTAGCGACATTTTTTCAACATAACGGCCTTTCCGCTAACTCGCACTTTTGCGCAAATTGACTTAAAA
>JAJDIA010000097.1 GCA_030266465.1 Parabacteroides sp. OttesenSCG-928-G21
AATCCATTGCTTCCCATGCCGCCATTATAGGATTCTTTCTCGTAAGAGGCTTTGCCGTATGAAGCCATGCCTACAATAACATCTCCTGCTTGTATGTTTTGATTGTCTATCACTTTCGAACGCTCCATCCGGCACGTCACCGTACTATCCACTATAATAGTGCGCACCAAATCTCCCACGTCCGCAGTCTCTCCACCGGTAGCATAGCAGCCTACGCCCAACTCGCGTAATTCCGCCAATAACTCATCCGTTCCATTGATAATGGCAGAGATAACTTCTCCCGGAATCAGCAACTTATTTCTTCCGATGGTGGAAGAAACCAATATATTATCAACAGCACCTACACACAGCAGGTCGTCAATATTCATAATAAGCGCATCTTGCGCAATGCCTTTCCAAACAGACAAATCCCCTGTCTCTTTCCAGTACATGTAGGCTAAAGACGATTTGGTCCCGGCGCCGTCTGCATGCATGATATTGCAATACTCCGGATCACCTCCCAGAATATCCGGAATGATCTTACAAAAAGCTTTAGGAAAAACACCTTTGTCAATATTCTTTATGGCGTTATGTACATCTTCTTTTGAAGCGGACACACCACGTTGATTATAGCGCTGGTCACTCATGGTTTTATCTTGTTTGTTTGGACTGCAAAGGTAATACTTTTTATCGTTTATTTCTAAGGATATGTTTTGCTGTTCAGACAGAGTATATTATCGGAGTTTCAACACATCGCCCTCGACAGGAATATAGTCCATGGATTTTTTATTCATCTTATACAGATTCTTTATTCGAACACCATAGAACTGGGCTATGCTATGCATGGATTCTCCGATTTGAACAACATGATCGTAATAAGGCTTATCTGCCTTGGTCTTCTTTTTTTGCAGATACACGAGGTCTCCTTTTTGCAAAGGGAAGTCATTCGGCACCTCGTTATATTTTATCAGGTCTTTTACCTTGAAGTTAATATCCTGTGCAATCTGTTCAAAGCTATCATTTTCCACAGCGATAACATAGATCAACCCATGCGTTTTATAAATGGTCCTGTTGATTGTTTTTGCTGCCGGCTGGTTTTGCGCAGTGGCCTTTCTCCCCGTACTCTGCCTGTCGAACTTATATAACTCGTAATCTTCGATCAACTTAATCAGTTTATTCGCGTAAGCTTTATCCGTCGCATAGCCACAGTTCTGCAGACCTCGTGCCCAACCTTTGTAATCTGTAATATTTAACCTGAACAACGATGCATACCGTGACCGCTCCGTCAGAAAACGGGAATGATCGTCGTAAGACTCTTCCACTTTCCGATACTGACGAAAACACTCACCTGCCAGATCGTCGTTATGATAAACGCGGCCTCCCTTCCAGTCGTTATGACACTTTATCCCAAAATGATTATTGGATTTACGCGCCAATTCACTCAGTCCGGCTCCCGATTCCAGAATCCCCTGTGCCAATGTGATGCTGGCCGGAATCTTGTATTTCTGTTGATGTTGGATGGCCAAATTGCTATACTCTTTGATATACTTTTCGTAACTGGAATTTCTTCTTTGTCCCGATGCCGGAAGTACATGGAAGAACACAAAAAATAGACCAAAAGTGATCAGCGCTATATTTTTATTCATAATGATGAAATCTCTTTTTGATAATTCGATACAAAGTTATAATTATCAAGAAATAATCTTTATATTTGCTCGTATAAATCATTCTTATTTCACATGAAAGAATATAAAAGCGAATTAAAATTTCAGGAAGTAGCCGTCGATGAGCTCTCACCACTTGAATACGAGCTTATGAACAGAGCTATTGCAGCCGCCAAGAACGCATATGCCCCTTATTCAAACTTTCATGTTGGTGTAGCCCTGATGTTATCCAATGGGAAAATTGTCACAGGGAATAATCAGGAAAACGCAGCCTATCCTTCCGGACTTTGTGCGGAGCGCGTAGCCCTGTTTAATGCTTCTTCTCAAAACCCGGATGCATCCGTGCGGGAATGTGCTATTGTTGCCATGTCGTCGAAAGGAGAAATCAAAAAGCGAATTTCACCTTGCGGAGCCTGCCGACAGGTTATGCTTGAAGCAGAACAGCGCGGAAAAACGCCGATGCGCATCCTGATGTGCGGCAAAGAAAAAGTACAGGTCGTAGCGTCAGCTAAAGACATGCTACCGTTCTCTTTCTCGGAAGAAGATCTGAAGTAATTTTTAAGAAAAGTAGCTTGAAGGGCATTCGTAAAGAAAGAAGGGATTCTGCAATAGAATCCCTTCTTTCTTTATTTTAATCGGATCAGGTTAAATACCCAACGACGCTTTGATCCGGTTGATCTTTTCTTCAGCCTCCTCATTTGCTTTTGGCAAATCCTCCAAACCCTTTATTTTCGAATGAACTTCGCAATAGAATTTAATCTTAGGCTCCGTTCCCGAAGGACGGATAGACACCTTGGTCTTATCCTCCGTAAAGTATTGCAATACATTTGAAGTCGTGGGCATGTTAAGCGCTATTTCCTCATTATCTTCATAGCTGATGGCTTTCAATTTCCCGAAATCACGGAAAAGAGTAACCTTAGAACCGGCAATCTCAGTCAACGGATTCTCCCGGAAATTCTTCATCATCGCCTCAATCTCCTCAGCACCGCTTTTCCCCTTTTTCGTGACGGAAATACCCAGTTCTTTAGAGAAACCATACTCTACATAAATCTGCTGCAGCAATTGATACAATGTTTTCCCCTGGTCCTTTGCCCAAGCCGCGATTTCGGCAAGAATAGCACAAGCGGAGATCGCATCTTTATCCCGAACAAAATCTTCACACAAAAAGCCGTAGCTTTCCTCACCGCCGCCAATATAACTCTTCTTTCCTTCGTTTTTGCGCATCACGTCGGCAATCCACTTAAATCCCGTATACACGTCATACATCTCCACACCGTTACGTTCCGCGATCACACGGATAGTTTCCGTCGTAACTATGGTCTTGACAATATACTCCTTCCCCTGTACCTTCCCCAACTGTTTCCAGCGGGTAATCAAGTAGTAGACAAACATCAAGGCCGTTTGATTACCATTCAGCAACACCCATTCGCCCGCATCGTTCTTTACGGCAGCACCCACACGATCCCCATCCGGGTCGGTGGCCAAGACTAATTCAGCATCTGTCTCCCGGGCCTTTTCCACGGCCATGGAAAGCGCCGCCGGTTCTTCCGGGTTCGGCGATATCACTGTAGGAAAATCACCGCTCACCACGTCTTGCTCCGGCACGTGGATAATATTCGTAAAACCATACGCCTTCAGCGCGTCGGGCACCATTTTCACTCCAGTTCCATGAATCGGCGTATACACAATCTTCATATCATTATTACGGGCAATAGCCTCAGGCGACAGCGAGATCGTCGTCAGCGCCTCGATATACTGCGCATCCATCTCCTTCCCGATCACCTCTATCAACGCCGGATTCCCCTTAAACCGGATCTCTGCCGCATTCCGGATTTTATTCACCTCGGCAATCGTATTGCGGTCATGCGGAGCAATCATCTGTGCCCCGTCATTCCAATAGGCCTTGTAACCGTTATATTCCTTCGGATTATGCGATGCCGTTAAGATAATACCACTCTGGCAACCCAGCCTGCGGATCGCGAAAGATATTTCCGGCGTCGGGCGAAGATCCTCAAAAAGATAAACCTTAATTCCGTTGGCCGAGAAGATATCCGCAGATATCTCCGCAAACTTCCGGCTGTTATTTCTGCAGTCATGCCCAATAACCACCTTTATTTCTTCCAATTCGGCGAACTCTTTTTTCAGATAATTAGACAAGCCCTGCGTAGCTGCCCCCACCGTATAAATATTCATACGATTAGAACCCGCGCCCATAATACCGCGAAGACCGCCCGTACCAAACTCCAGATCTTTATAAAAACTCTCGATCAGTTCCGTCGGGTCTTCATTATCTAATAACGCCTGCACGGCGACACGTGTCTCCTCATTATAACTTTGGGAAAGCCATCCTTCGGCTTTCTTCCTCACCATTTCCAATAACTCATTATTTCCCATGATTTTTGTTTGTATAGCTTTTAAGACTTTTAGTTATAAAACAATCCTATAGCGAAAGCCGGCCGTAATCGAATCTCTCCGAAACTGCCGAAACGCCTCCTATATATGCAAAGATAGAAATTAATTGATTGCCGAAGCGTCACCCTGTCGCTAATTTTTCCGAAAGAAGAAGTCCGGAGCTACCAACTGAAAGAATGTTCAAAAACCGATTCATTCCCACAAGCATCCGTCACACAAAGCCGTAGCGTATGCCTGCCTCGCTCCAGCTTCTCTTTATCAAAATGATAGGTAATCACCGAACGATTATTCATCTCAAAAAGAACATACTCTCCGTCGATCT
Organism: Parabacteroides sp. OttesenSCG-928-G21; assembly: GCA_030266465.1. Taxonomy (GTDB): domain Bacteria; phylum Bacteroidota; class Bacteroidia; order Bacteroidales; family Tannerellaceae; genus JAJDIA01. The sequence continues at coordinate 4,378 of JAJDIA010000097.1, forward strand.
CGCCGTGATAGGTCGACACCCCGCTCAGATTATCCGACAGCCGGAAGGAAAAACGCTGGTTCTTCACCCACGTCGACTGGCTCACCGGAGTAATCGTAGGAGAGACCGTATCCACCGCCACCGAATAACTACCCAGTTCACGTATATTGGCATCCACCCAGCCATCCCGGTAAGAACCGCCCGTCCATGCCTTCCGACCTTTATATATATGTACGATCCCATACTGCGCCTTATTCTCCAGCGTATCATTTTGCACGCGAATAGAAAGTTGCGCCTGGCGATGCAACGCTACCTGACGGTTATGCAGATGATGCACAGCCGCATACCCCGTGGAATCCTCATCCACCGTATAATGAAAAAGCAGATCCGTATATAAATTCCGGGACGGAATCGTGAGCCGCACCCCCTTCGCCCCGAAGCGATTTACCGAAGCCCAATGAAAAGGCGTCGTATTCGTCGTGTCCGGTTGCGGAATCGGCTGCTCTTTTCCTTGAATAGTAAAAGCGAGGCGCACCTTATTCCCATAAATATCCGTCAACGTATAAACCAATTCATACGGCCGCTCCTCATTAATCGTCAGATACCCACGATCCCGACCCTGAAGAAAGCGCAACCGATTACCCGGCTCAATGAAGCTCTTCATATAGAACGAACGATTCTCCGCCCACTCCTCGTAATCAATGAAACTATTGATATAGCGACTCTCATCGAAGGCGAAGCGGTCAAGATCACTCCTGAACACCTGCTCGCCGTCTATCTCCAGCACAACCTCCTTCACACCATAGATGTTGGACGTATTATTCATATAATCATACGCCTTCACTCCCAGCCCGATCTTTCCCCAGGCCTCTATCCGCTGATTTATCGTCTGTCGGCCGCCGCTCACGGCGAATTGTTTGTACTCGCGTTTCCGCGTGCCGCCATTCACCACTCCCTCTCCCTCTATGGGATAGACCATTACGCCCTGAATACGCGGTGCCCGTTCATCGATAATCCCCGATTGGAAGTAAGGCAGCGGATCGATCACCTCCTCCGTCTCCGTATGCCGAATCTCGAAATGCAGATGCGGACCGGAAGAGCTCCCCGTATTCCCGCTCCAGGCAATCACCTCCCCTTTCTTTACCGGAAACTGCTCCGGCGAAGGCGTCAGGTTCACGGCAAAGCGCTCGGCTTTGTACTGCTCTTCTTTCACATACGCTGCCACCTCCGCGGTGAAGCGTTGCAGATGCGCATAGACCGTAGTCGTTCCATCCGGATGATCTACGTAGAGTGCATTGCCATAACCACCCGGGCTCACAGAGATGCGCGACAAAAATCCATCGCCCGTAACATGAACCGCCTTTCCTTCAGCCCCCTGCGTCTTGAAATCAATCCCCGAATGAAAATGATTACTGCGTAACTCGCCGAAATTACCGCTCAATAGTATCGGAAAGTCGAAAGGATTAGGCAATTTCTCCTGCTGTGCAGCTGTACGTTGAACAATCCCTGCTAAAAGAATGATAGAAAAAACATATAATCGATGGCGCATAATGACAAAACTATCTTTTGCACAAAAATAACAAAAAAGGGGGAAGGGAGCAAAGGGACAGGAGACGGGAAGGGAAAATTGAAAATTGAATTGGAATGGAAATCGCCCTTAGGCAAAATAAAAAATGAAAAGAAGATCATTTAGCGAAGCGGAAAGCAATGAGGAAATAGAAGATAGGGGGCTTGAAAAAGTCAAAGAAAGTCGATAAAATCTTTAGGGATAAACAAATATCAACGTGAGTTCGATGT
>JAJDIA010000098.1 GCA_030266465.1 Parabacteroides sp. OttesenSCG-928-G21
CGTAGAGTAGCTTCTGTTGTTCGTCTTCAAGAAGTTCTTCCAGCGGAGTTTCTTCCATGATGTAGCTATCCTCTTCTGAGGATGTGTCCATTTCGATCAGGGTGATTTCTGTTTTCTTGCTCCAGTCGTCGTCGCAAATAAAGAAAGAGGTAATCTGATCTTTTGTGTAACCGATTGCATCCAGGATGGTGGTATGCAGGTCGTGGAATGTGGCTTCAGAGTCGATTACAATATCAAGTCTGAAATCATCTACTTCGTCTGATAGGATCAAAAATCTAAATAGCATAATCTGAACGTATTTTTAATCTCTTCAAATGTAATAATAATTCTGGTTTCCGAATATATGGCCTGTTATTTTTTCTCGGTGGTCTTATAGTTCATCGATAGAACCTCTGACGATGCCACGGCTGGAGGTTTTGATGAAGGTGAGGATAAGATCGCGCTCGAGGCTTGGTTCGTATTCGGTTTCAATGCATTTGATGGCTTCCGAGTTGTTTAATCCGCGTGTGTACAGAGTGCGGTAGATGTCTTGTATGAGGAAAACCTGGTCGTTGGTGAAGCCTCTGCGACGCAGTCCGACGATGTTGATGCCGCAATAGACGATGGGGTCGCGTCCGATCAGGGTGTAGGGAGGAATGTCTTTCCCGACACGCGATCCGCCCTGGATCATAACGTGTTTGGAGATGCGGACGAACTGATGAACGAGTGATCCGCCGCTTACGATGGCGTAGTCGTCTACCTCTACTTCTCCGGCCAGTTGTGTGGAGTTACCGATGATGACATGGTCTTTGATGTCGCAGTCGTGTGCTACATGGGAATAGGCCATGATGAGGCAGTTGTTCCCGACAACGGTCTTTCCTTTTGAGGCGGTACCGCGATTGACGGTTACACACTCACGTATGGTGGTATTGTTCCCGATTTCGGCCGTTGTATGTTCTCCGGCAAATTTCAGGTCTTGCGGAACGCCGGAAATTACGGCTCCGGGAAAGATCGTGCAGTTGTTTCCTATTCTTGCTCCATTCAGGATGACTACATGGGGATGCAGATAGCAGTTATCACCGATCACGACATCTTTCTCGATGACAACAAATGGAGAGACAGTCACATTCTGCCCTATTTTTGCATCCGGATGGACTACGGCTAAAGACGATGAATTCATATTATTAATGTATGATATTATTTATTTTTAATTATCTGGGCCATAAACTCTGCTTCGCTAACCAGTTTTTCTCCGACAAAAGCGTATCCTTTCATCGTAGAGACGCCGCGACGAATTGGGGCCAGCAATTCGAGGCGCATGACGATTGTGTCGCCCGGTACTACTTTGTGGCGGAATTTCACGTTGTCTATTTTCATGAAATAGGTGGAGTAGCGTTCGGGTTCCTCCACGCTGTTCAGAATAAGCAATCCACCGGTTTGTGCCATGGCTTCAATCTGTAGGACGCCCGGCATGACGGGTTCTTGTGGGAAATGTCCCGGGAAGAAGGGCTCGTTTGTCGTAATATTTTTTACTCCGACAATGTAGTCTCCCCCTACTTCGATGATTTTATCTACCAACAGAAATGGGTAACGATGAGGCAAGAGCTCGCGTATGCGGTTGATATCCATTACGGGTTGTGCGTCCAGATTGTAGACTGGGGCTTGAACGCTATTAAGCTTGATCTCCTTGCGTATTTTCCGGGCCAGTTCGTTGTTGATCTTATGTCCGGGACGGGTTGCTATGACGCGACCGCGAATAGGCTTGCCAATGAGCGCTAAATCTCCCATCACATCTAATAGTTTATGACGGGCAGGCTCATTATTGAATACTAAAGGTTTGTTGTTTATATAGCCGAGATCGTTGAGGTTCTTGCGCGGCTGGTTCATCATGTCGGCCAACTTGTCCAGAGACTCCTGAGATATCTTCTGATCATAGATGACGATTGCGTTATCGAGATCCCCGCCTTTAATCAGGTTGTTCTGGAGTAACATTTCCACTTCCCGAACGAAAACAAAGGTGCGCGAGGCGGCGATTTCTTCCGGAAATTCACTTATATCGTTCAACGTAGCGTATTGGTTGGATAAAATAGGTGAATCAAATGAGATTAACACATTTATGCTGAAGTTATCATCGGGAAGAATGATGAGGGAGGAGCCTGTCTTTTCGTCTCTGACCTCTATCTTATGCTTGACGATATAATAATCTTTGGGGGCATGTTGTTCTACAGTGCCGGTTTTTTGGATTTCTTCGGAGTAATAACGGGCACTTCCATCGAGGATAGGGAACTCCGGTGCGTTTACTTCAATCAGGCAATTATCGATATCATAGGCGTATAATGCCGCCATTGCATGTTCGATTGTGCTTACCTGGATATTATTTTTTGAAAGGACTGTTCCTCGTTGTGTCCCGGAGACATTTTCAGCAACGGCATCTATGATGGGCTGGTCTTCCAGGTCTATACGTTTGATTTTATATCCATAATTTTCAGGAGCCGGATAAAAGGTTATTTGAATGTCTAAACCTGTATGCAAGCCTTTGCCTTTTAAAGTAAAGCTGGCGGCCAGCGTTTGTTGTTTTCGCATATGCTGTTATTGTTTGTTTATTTCTTTTTTGAGTTGTTCTATTTCTCTTTGCAGCTGGCCAAGGGTACGATACATATCGGGCAGTTTGTTGAAAACGGCACTTGATCGCATGAATGATTTCGCGTTGATGGCCGGTGCGCCGAGAAGCGAAGTGGATTCTTTTACGCTGCTGATAACACCCGCTTGCGCGCCAAAGTTGACGTTGTCGGCTATTTGAATATGGCCGGCTAAACCTACTTGTCCGCCAAACATACAATGACGACCCACTTTTACGGAGCCGGCAATACCCACCTGAGCTGCCATGACGGTGTTTTCTCCTATTTCGACGTTGTGGGCAATTTGAATCAGGTTGTCTAATTTGACGCCTTTGCGTATGATGGTAGATCCCATTACTGCCCGGTCGATTGTCGTATTCGCACCAACTTCTACATTATCTTCTATGATAACATTTCCTAATTGCGGTATTTTAGTGTAGCTTTCTCCTTCCGGAGCGAAACCGAAGCCATCGGAACCGATCACTGCGCCGGAGTGGAGAATACATTCGCTTCCAATCACACAGCCTTCATATATGCATGCGTGGGGATAGATAATTGTATTGTCACCTATCGAGACGTTGTCTCCGATATAGGCATAGGGATATAGCTTACAGTTTGCGCCTATTTTTGCATTTTCACCGATATAAGCGAAGTCGCCAACATAGCAATTGTCACTTAAAGAAGCAGAGGCTGCGATACTGGCCGTAGAGGCGATTCCCGTTTTTTTCGGTTTCATTTGTTCAACCATGGCAAGCAACATGGCAAGAGCGGCATAGGCATTCGGGACCCTGACTAATGTGGCTGCTATTTTTTCACTTGGTGTGAAATCCTCGTTCACTAAAACGATACTTGCTTTAGTCTGATAAATGAACTGCTCATATTTTGAGTTGGAAAGAAACGAAATAGAACCGGGTTGCCCCTCTTCAATCTTAGAGAATGTGCTGACCTTTGCGTTCGGGTCTCCTTCAACGACCCCTTTCAGGTAATCAGCAATTTGTTGTGCAGTGAATTCCATGTGTAACAACGTGTATTATAAATAGGATGCTGTTGTTTTGCCTCTGAAAAAATCTTCAAAATACAAAAATGGTGAAAAAACTTGGGATTCCTATGTTTTCTACTAAATAATTCCTTTTTCCTGTAGATAAATAGCCATCTCTTCCTGTACAAGTTTTGCTTCTTTAGCTGCGGTTGCGGCAAAATTGGTTGAAGAATCAGCATAAATAATAGCGCGGGAAGAGTTGACTAAGAGTCCGCACTGATCATTCATTCCGTATTCGGCAACCTCTTTCAGACTACCTCCCTGGGCGCCTACTCCGGGCACTAATAAGAAGTGGTTCGGAGCATATTTGCGTATATCCAGAAACATTTTTCCCTGCGTAGCGCCGACTACATACATCATTTGTTCATCGGTAGCCCATTCCTGTGATTTTTTGAGGACTTTCTCAAACAGGCGTTCCCCATCCTTGTCTTCCACTAACTGAAAGTCATGCGATCCTTTATTAGAGGTTAATGCCAGAAGAATAACCCAGCCCGAGTAAAGAAGAAATGGCTTTACGCTATCTTCACCCATATAAGGTGCAACAGTTACGGCATTTACTTTTGCATGATCAAAGAAAAAACGCGCATACATTTCGGACGTATTTCCTATATCTCCACGTTTGGCATCAGCGATAATAAACTGATTCGGATAGTTTTCACGCAGGTATGTCACTGTTTTTTCAAAGGAGAGCATTCCTTTTACGCCCTCACTTTCATAAAAAGCCAGATTGGGTTTATAGGCGACACAATAGGGTGCGGTGGCATCTATTATCGCTTTGTTAAAAGAGAAGAGAGGATCCTCGTCACTTAATAAGTGTTGAGGTATTTTTTTTATGTCAGAGTCCAGTCCGACACATAAGAATGATTTTTTTTGTTTGATATTCCCGAATAATTCCTGCTTGTTCATCTGATGATTTTCTTTAGATATTATAATTCAGATTCTTTCAGCCTTTCCGCATTTTCTGCGATAATTAGATGGTCTATGCAATCCTGGAGATCTCCATCCATAAAAGCAGAAAGGTTGTAAATGGTATAATTGATTCTATGATCGGTTATCCGTCCTTGTGGGTAATTGTAGGTTCGTATCTTAGCGGAACGGTCGCCGGTTGATACCATTGTTTTACGCTTGGAAGCAATTTCATCCAGGTATTTCTGATATTCCATATTGTAGATACGCGAACGGAGTTCAACCATTGCTTTCGCTTTATTTTTCAACTGCGATTTCTCATCCTGACACTGAACGGTGATGCCGGTAGGGATATGCACCAAGCGTATGGCCGAATAGGTGGTATTTACAGATTGCCCTCCATGTCCTGACGCACAGAATGTATCTACACGGATGTCCGATTCTTTTACTTCCACATCAAACTCATCCGCTTCAGGTAATACGGCCACTGTTGCGGCTGAAGTGTGTACTCTGCCTTGGGTCTCGGTTTGAGGTACGCGTTGTACCCGATGTACTCCTGATTCGTATTTCAAAATGCCATACACACCGTCACCGCTGACTGTAAAAATGATCTCTTTAAAGCCTCCGGAAGTTCCTTCTGTATAGCTCGTGAGTTCCACTTTCCAGCCTTTGTTTTCGCAGTATTTCACATACATGCGGTACAGGTCGCCTGCAAAGATGGCAGCCTCGTCGCCTCCTGTTCCTCCCCGTATTTCAACAATTGCATTTTTGTCGTCTTGCGGATCAGCAGGAACTAACAGCATTTTTATATCTTCCTCTAATTGGGGGATGCGGTTGTTGCAGGATTCCAATTCTTCACGGGCCATTTCACGCAACTCCGGATCTTGTTCTGTTTCCAGAAGCTGTTTGGCTTCGTCAATGCCATTAAGTGTTTGGATGTATTCTGAACGGGCAGATACTATTTTTTCCAAATCGCGGTATTCTTTGTTGAGCTTTACAAATCGTTTCATATCTGCAATTACTGCAGGGTCGGTGATCAGAGTCCCAACCTCTTCGAAACGACTTACCAATCCGTCTAATTTGTGAAGTAAATTGTTTTCAGCCATTCAACTTATTCGTATACGAAGCGACCTTTTTCGCTTTCTATAATCAATTCATTTTTGTCGGCATTTTCTACATAGCCAACTACCTGCGCATCAACACCGAAGCTTTGTGATATCTCAATAACCTGATTCGCATATTCCGGCGCGATATAAATTTCCATACGATGTCCCATGTTAAACACCTTATACATCTCTTGCCAGGCCGTATTACTTTGCTCCTGTATGATACGGAATAGCGGAGGGACAGGGAACATATTGTTTTTTATCACTCGCTTGTTTTCCACGAAATGCATAACTTTGGTTTGCGCTCCTCCGGAACAGTGAATCATTCCGTGTATAACCGGACGCAATTGCT
>JAJDIA010000099.1 GCA_030266465.1 Parabacteroides sp. OttesenSCG-928-G21
AAAAAAGGCATCCCCTTTTTTCGCGCATGAAGAAATAAGCGCATAGTCTCATCCGACAAAGTATTTCCAAGAAAAACATTCAATTCTGTCGGACTTTTTATGGCAAGCGTCAAATGGAAGCGGGAAGAATTCCACCATTCGCTCACTTGATGGTATTTAGCTTCATAGCTCATCCCTTCCTCAAATTGATACCTTGATGAGGGTGCATGACGCCGTTCTATCTTTTTTATTAACCCTTTTATGATGCGATCTCTATTTTTCTCCCGAACAGCAACAACCGACTCATCCAACCCAGAAGGCCAACGATTCATTTGCTTTTTCAGTAAATTACGATCTGATTTTATCAGCGGGGGATTCTTCAGGTATTTGAGTTGATGAAACAGGTCAAGAATGAAGTCGGTTGAAATCTCCTCTTCGAGTTCTTCTCTCAAAAATTGCCATAAATAGGTAATTGTGCGCACATGGATCTTCTCTCCTATTGACAACTCATCAATCGTGGTATTGTCATAGTTTATCAATAAAAGAATACGTTCAACTGCTTTTCTTTTCTCGCCTGCTCTCTCCTCATCCAGGCAAGCGGTATTTATATACTCTTGTAGTTTTATTTTAAAAGATTCTGGCGTAAGGGTTTGCTGTGCTAATAAGACCAGCTCAGGGAAGTGCTGTTTAAAAACTTTTGATAATTTGGATACTTGAAAATTGAGATAATTTTCTTCTGTCATATATAATCCTTTCTTGTTGATAATTTGCTAATGAGAGGCAGGAAAGAGTCTGTCTTCTACAAATATAACAAATTTTTCAACAAAAAAGGACTATATATTCTCAAAAAATTGAATAGAACCCCTTTTGATTCCAAAACGACAAGCCATGAGCCGTTGCAATCAATTTACAGATCGAATTCCATCATCCCCATTGTACCGAAGGGCAGAATTTACTGATCGTAGCTTTCAGGATTTTTAAATTAATCGGTTTAGTAATAAAATCTGTTGCTCCAGCCTGGCGTGCAGCTTCCATATCCGTATCAAACACATAAGCAGACTGCATAATAATAGGTATATCTTGTTCCAGTTTACGAATCTCTTTTAAGGCTTCAATACCTGTCATTTCCGGCATTTTTATATCTAACATGATCAAATCAATATCCGCTTGATTCGCTTTAAATAAATCCAATGCTTCAATGCCTGTTTTAGCTCGAATCAGGTTACAATGCTTCTGAAGCACTGTCTTTAATAGTAGGTAATTGCTGTCTTCATCTTCTGCAATTAAAAGAGTCACTCTGTCTTGAGACAATTGGCTGTCATTCGTTGTATTCATACTAAATAAATTATTAATGTTTTTATTATCTTTTTTCGTTCTTATTTCTATTTCATTCGCATTTGCATTCACATAGGGAATTGATACGGTGAAGCGACTACCTACTCCCTCTTTGGATGTAACATGTATTTCACCTTCATAATGATCAACTATCATTTTAGATATTGAAAGACCTAAGCCGGCGCCTTGAGCGAAATCATCTTTCTTGAAAAAGCGCTGAAAAATATTCTCTAAATCCTTCTCCGGTATCCCACGTCCGGTATCTTCCACAAAGAAATGAAGCCAACCGTCATTCTCATTTAAATAACCTACAGTAACCGAACCTTTTTTCGTAAACTTCACTGCATTATTGATCAGGTTCGTTATTACCTGGTTCAGCCGTAATTTATCAATTACAATATACGTTGTTTCATCCGGGACCTTATTAATTAATTGCAAATGACCCGGAATTATCATCCGCTGCGTTGTAACAATCTGAGCAATAAACTCATTTACGTCACACGCCTCCTCTTTATAATGCATGCTCCCACTCTCAATTTGCGCAAGATCAAGAACATCACTGATCAAAGCTAATAACAAATTACAATTATTTCTAATAGTTTCGATAAAAACTTGCCTTTCTTCCTTCTCAAACTCATCACTTGACGTCAAGACATTAGCAAAACCAACAATTGCATTCAGCGGGGTACGTATTTCATGACTCATATTCGCCAGAAAAGCACTCTTCAGTTTTTCAGACATTTGCGCTTTATCACGCGCTTGCTCCAACGTTTTTAATGTCTGAACTGACTTTTCCACATTGCTACAAAGGCCAAAGATAAGCGGAACTTCCGAAGGATCCAACGAACGCAGGCAAGTAAATCGTATTTCCCACCATTCATAGTCCTTTCCTCCCATATTTATCCGCATGTTGAAAATGTATTTATCAAATTCCCCGCTAATCAAACGAGCGTTCACTTGCAGCCAGCCTTCAACATCCTCCGGGTGGATCATATCCTTAAATACATCCATACGAATGCCAAAAGAGCCATCATGCTTCACATTGTTTCTTTGTAAAAAAACAGGATCAAAAACAATACGGGAATTAGGACGATCATACCGCCAGGAGCCATAGCCACCCGCTTCAAGTGTCAATGTGAGAAACTCTCTTTGCGTATACTCTGCCGCCGTATTTTTAAATACAAATACAGCGCCATATAACTTTTCATTTTGATAGATAGGAGAAATAGAGGCGGCCACCGGAAATTCGACTTTCCCAAATACAGACCGCATATTATACGTCTCATCACTCAACGTGATCGTGCCCATTTCTTCAAAGACACGTTCAATATAAGTCTTCAAATCCCTTCCCGATCCTATCAGTTCAAGAAAAGTAAGGATATTGCGGCCTATATATTTCGACTCTTTTTCCGCTAAGCTCAACCACTTTAAAGCAGCCGGATTGATTGCAAATATGTTCATATTCTTATCAATCGAAATAACCCCTTCCCGAATAGAAGACATCACAATTTTCAGTTTTCTTCGATGCTCAAGAAGTTCTTCCTGTGTTTTTTTCTTTATCAACTCTGCCTTTCGTGAAAGATATATCAATATAATCAATACACAAACGATCAAGGCCAAGCCAATTGAAGTTATAATAATTAGCAGCTTTTGATATCTTTCAAAAAAAGTAGCATTTACAATTTCTGTATTTTGGGGTAATTGATCCGGAGAAATATTGAATTGGAGCATCTGTTTCCAATCAAAAACAAACTTTTTCTCACTCTCCGTTACAGCGATATTGGAAATAGGTATCCCTTTCAGAATATCTATTCCTATCTCTGCAGCCGAGTACATCTGATCATAAGATGGTGTTATATAACCACCCAGATAGCCATTCCCAATACCTTCATTATTAATTGCAAAATAAGGAGTCTCCGTATTTCTGACCCGACCGGAATAAAAGCTGTGCCAAATAGGCATGAGATGAATGTACCCTTCTTCCATATCCGCAGCATTCAATAAACTCCTGCCATCACTGGTATCCATGTTCGTAATACGAATATCTAATGAATCCGGTAGAAAAATAACCTGACGCTTAAATTCCTCCACAGCCTTCCTACTCATCTCTGAATTATCAATATCTAAAGAGATCCCTTTCATATTCGGGAACAGGTCTTCTATTACAGAATAAACCATCAAATAATCCGGACGTGTTGTAAAGCCTGTCACATTTGTACGGCCATGTATTAATTCCGGATCATAATAGTCGATTCCACTAAACACAACAGGCACATCATAGCTATAAGGATGATCGGATGCAAAAAAAGCATTCATCGCATTATCAGCGACTAATAGTATCAAATCCGGCTTAAAGTTGTCATTTAAAATTTGCTGTAATAAGTCAGCCCGTTCAGTTTCATTATTTATCTCACTATCCAGGTAGAATACATCAAAAACTGCCGGGATTTTTTTATCTCTAAAACAGTCTCTTACTCCATTGTTTAATTCTTCACCCCAAGGGGAATCGCTCCGATAAGATTGAATAATGAATACACGGAAATGAGTATCTGTAGCAGCGTCACCCGAAGTACATGAAGAGTAGAGACAGACAGATGATAGGATAATCATTCCTGTCAAGACATAACGTATGTATTTTTTCAATCTACTACCAATCATAATACTTTAAACCTCTGTTAGAGACTCTTTCTTTTTCCAAGGTATAGTGATAATAAATTCCGTACCTTTTCCTACCTCCGTTTTTATATCAATGCTTCCATTCCAACGCTTGACAATTTCCTCAACAATTGATAACCCAAGGCCGCCTCCCTGAACAAAGTCATCTGATTTATAAAAACGATCAAATATCTTATCAAGATCTTTCTCTGCAATTCCAATCCCTGTATCTTTAACCCACAAGCAGACTTCATCCGTTTCATACATAGGCTTATAGCCTATTTCTACCTTTCCTTCACTGGTAAATTTATAAGCGTTTTCCAGTAAGTTACACATCAGTTGTATTAACCGGTATGAATCGCTGTCTATTTTTATACCTTCTGAGGGAATATTGGTTATAAGTCGTATTGATTCCGGCTGCGACGCCTCATTCATTGAAATTACCTCTTTTATAACTTCATTCAAATCACATTCCTCTTCCCTGAAATAGATACCGCTTTCTATTCGTGATATATCCAGAATTTCATTGATTAGCTTCAGAAGCAACCTACAGTTCTCATTGATAATATTTATAAATTCCTTTCGTTCATCAGACGGTAAATCCTGATTATCAATCAATATACTTGAAAATCCAACAATAGCATTTAAAGGGGTACGTACTTCATGACTCATATTTGCCAGGAATATCCCCTTCATTTGATCTGATTTTTCTGCTTCTTCTTTTAAACGGATTAACTCTTCTTCCGTCTGTTTAAACTGCTCAACATTCAGACAAATACCAACATATTTAAAACTACTATCTTCTGTTATAGACGTAGACAATGATATACGATATTCCCACCAGATATACCCCTGTCCATTTAAATTCATCCGAAACTGTAAAAAGCCTTTGGTTATTGTGCCATCAAGCACACAATCCATTGTTTCACGCCACAAAGGAAAGTCGTCCGGATGAATAGCAGTCATAAAATCCTCCACAGCAACCGAATGTGTTCCATCATCCTTAATTTGAAACAGTTCAAAAAAAGATTCATCAAAGTAGATACGGTTATTATTCTGATCATAACGCCAAGCAAAGACATCACCTGAAATCATACTTAGAGCCAGGTATTGTTTCTGTGTATACTCGTTAGTAATATCCCTGAAAGTAAGCACCACGCCCGGAGTTTTGGACTCCGCATTCAAACTGCTGATATTTCCGGAAACCGGAAAGACTTTTTTATTTGCCGTAATAGCATAAGCTGTATCTTTCAGCCAACTACTCTTTTCTGTAGAATTAGAATATTCAGCAACTAGATCGCGTAAATAAAATGGATTGTCTTTTTCCTGGATATCAAACAATGACCATATTGAATAGCCAATATAAGTCACATTTTTATCTAATTGCAGCCATTCTACAGCCGCGCTATTAATAGATAAAACCTGTCCTCCCGCGTCAACAGCAATAACACCCTCATTTAGAGAATCTACTGTGATATCCAACTCATACTGTTCCTTCAGGAGATTCCGTTGTATTTGTTTTTTATTGTATGATTCTCTACGATAAAACCGGGTTAATAAGGATATAAATAATAAAAGAAATAAAGAGGCTATAATACTACTGGCAATAATCGGAACCTTGTATCTGATAAAAAACGGCATATTCGGAATAATACTGCCTTCCGGTAATAGCGATAAGTCTATTTTCCAATATTGCAGTTCATTCCAGTCAAAAAGAGGATATTGCTCACTTTGTCTTATCGGGAAATCACTGACACGAGCGCCTTTCAGTAAACCAACGATCTTTTCTACAGTTTCCGGTACCTCTTCAATGGCCATCCATTCTACAATGCCCTCTTCGTTAATGATATAAAGGCGCGGGATGGTACTTTTAGCGAAAAGTGAATAGACCTCGCGTTCAGGATCGAGGAAGGTCGGTATGGTGAGGTGCTCCTCCTTCCAATAGTCATCTATGGTTTCTATGTCTTGTGCCCGGGCAATAGC